>MELI01000001.1:0-8112 GCA_001767575.1 Candidatus Aquicultor primus
TACCGCCACTGGCAGGATTTCTTCTATCCGCATGGCGTCATACAACGCGATTGGCTGGCCTTTTATGCGGAGCACTTCTCGACAGTCGAGATAAACAATTCCTTCTACCGCCTGCCCGAAAGAGAGACCTTCGCCAACTGGTCGACTGCAACGCCGGACGATTTTACCTTCGCCGTTAAGGCAAGCCGCTACATAACACAATTCAAAAAACTTAGCGGCACCGAAGACGCGGTTCGCAAGGTGCTGGACAATGCTCGCGGGCTCGGGACTAAACTCGGGCCGATACTCTTCCAGCTACCCGCCAACTGGCATCTAAACCTGGAGCGCTTCGCCGATTTCACGGCATCGCTACCCCCCGGTTACCGGTACGCCTTCGAATTTCGCCACGATAGCTGGCTATGCGGGGATGTTTACCGGCTCCTTAGAGACAAGGGCCTTGCTTTCTGCATTTCGGACGCAGCCGCCTGGTCGACCTCGCTAGAGACGACTGCGCCCTTCGCCTATATACGACTACACGGCGGCAGAGTCCTCTACGGTTCGGAATACTCCGAGGGCGAGCTTGACAAGTGGGCAAGGCTCATCGAACGGTTTGCGAAGCAGCAACTGGAGGTCTTCGTATACTTCAACAACGACGCGCAAGGTTATGCAGTCAAAAACTCCCTGCGGTTAAAGAAAATGTTGCGTGCCTAAAATAAAAAAAGCCGGCGGATGCCGGCGATTCTTTATGTTTGCTGCTGTCTCTTTTATCCTATTGTGTCTACCGAGGAGAAGCTCGGCTCATGGAGCGGCAATATTATGTCGGCCAGGTCGCGCACGCGGATGACCTGATTGTAGGCCTCATAAACGTTGACATGAACACCCGGCGCCAAGACCTCCATCTCCATCGCCTTTACCGCCGGCGGAGGGTCGAAGTTCTCATTGATGACACAGAAGCCCGTGATTGCCGCAAGTCCTTCTTTGGTGTCGACCAGAACAGTCAGCGAGCCCGGGGTGTGCGAAGGCGTATGCAATACGCGCACGCCGTCGACGATTTCCATCTCGTCACCCTCGACGACGACTATTTTCCCCGCATTCTCGATTGCTTCGATGAAATCGAGCTCATAGCGGAAATCAAGGGGTTTGGGGTCGTGAATCTGCTCCATTTCGAGTTTGTGGATATAGAATTTCGCGTTGGTGCACTTGATATCGTTTTCGCAGTGGTCGTTGTGGAGATGCGTGTGTATGACGATATCTATGTCCTCGGGTTTAAGACCCCACTTAGCCAGACCCTCTTCGAAGGTGTATATCTTCCCGCCGATGCGTTCTTCTCTCTCTTTCGACGGAAGGATGCCCATCAGCGCGGTATCGACCAGAATCTTCTTGTCGCCGCCTTCGAGATACCATACGTAAACCGGGATATGAAACTCGGTGCCGTAATTGTACTGGTAGGTCATGATACCTTTATCGATGACCTTGCTACCCACCACAATCGGGTGGATCTTATACTTTGCCATAGCCTACTTCACGGCCTTCTCTAAGACCTCGATTTGAGCCTTAGCCCGGTCTGCGCCTTCGCCTTTAGGCTCCAACTTTAGGTAGGCCTTAAAAGACTCGACAGCCTCTTTGTTTTTCCCTTGAGCACTGTAGAATATGCCTAAGTTGAAGCGAGCGTTGGCGTGTTTAGGGTCGAGTTCGACTCCCTTTATCCCCTCCGCGGTCGCCGTGTCAACTTGGCCCGAATAGAAATAGTTGGTCGCCCTGTCAATGCGCACGTCCACGTTTTTGGGGTCAAGCTCGAGCGCCCTCGTGTAGACATCTATCGCTTTATCGTGTATCTGCTGACCGTGGTAGGCGTTTCCCAGCAATATCAAATTGCCGAGGTCTTTCGGGTTTGCCTCAACGGCCTTCTCCAGAGCCGCGGTCTGCGCCGCCGTATCAGCTTGGCTCTGGTCCTGGGCCGCCGGAGTATTTCCAGCCGGGTCCAAGACACCTGTAATCATCGGGATATACGCCAAGATGAATATAAGCGCTATAAAAACCGCACCGACCTTTGTAAACGTTCTGACTTTCTTCTTGTCTAGAAGCACTTTCGCCTTCTCCTTACATCATCATTGCCTAAGCAAGACGGCAGAAACAGCGCTCGCTATTTCTGCCGGTTTTTGCTTATAGCATACTGCCTGTCACCTTTTAAGTTTAGCAAAAATCGCGACGCAATTAAAGCCATTCGGTGACAGAATCCACTTATTGTTTGTCGTTCCGATACCAGCGAGCCGGCCGTCCTTATTGTGGACTCCCGTCTTTTTTATCCGGCGGAACTTCTACCGACTGTCCCTCGCCCGTTACGTCTCCGGCTGCCGGGACATCGCTCTTAAGGTCGCCCATGCCGCCTTCGCTACCGGGTGGCATAAACCCGTCCGGCGCGGCCGGTGCGCCGCCTGACTGCGTCGTTTCGCCGCCAAGACTCGGATGGCCCTGCGGGACACCTTGCTGCGCCTGCTCTTCGGTTAACGCCGGGGCACTTTGCTCACCCTGCACGCTAGGCGCGGTGTTAAACGTGTCGCTCAATGCCGGTGACGCAGTCGTCTCAGGCATGAAAATCCTACCGACAAAAAATCCCACTACAAAAGCGACCACGACAAACGCGACTGTCCACACCAAATCTACGGACTGAGGTATCCCAGCCTCGACAGCGGGTTTGTCCTGCGCGCCACCACCCTTGCCGGTGGCTTTGCCCGGCTGCGCTTTTTTAGCAGAACCGCTTTTCTTTTGAGGAGTTTTCTTCGCGCTGGGAGCCTCGACTGGCTGTTCCTCAAAGAAATCGTCTCCCATCGAGTTACCCTCCTTTCTACTGGCTAAAAACAGCATCGGCGCTCAACAATCGGCGCCGAGCCATGGACGGCAAGAAATTTGTGCCGCCAATTTTTAATGATAACGCCTTGTCGTCAATCAAGCAACTGTTTCGAGCCACTTGTGAAAATAGTGCACAATTAGCATCTAGCCCTCCTTACTCAAGCTTCAGCCGCTTGCGAATCGGTTCGGACTTCTCAAGTATCGCTTGCTCGTCGAGCGTCGCATAAACGCCGTCCCGGTAGAGTGTCTTGCCGGCTACCATGGTCAACACCACGTTCTCCTGATTGGCCGTATATACCAGCGCCGAATAAGGTTCACGCGCCGGCGTCTGGTGGCTATGCGACATGTCGACTACCACTATATCCGCCTGCTTTCCGGGGTCGAGCGAGCCGACCTCGCTCTCCATATTAATCGCCTCGGCGCCGCCGAGTGTCGCCATGCGGACAAAATCCTCGGCGGTAAAGTCGAAAGAGCCCTTTACGCCGCGCTGCAGCAACACGCCTATCCTCATCTCGTCAAAGATATCCATTGTGTTGTTGCTGGCCGGGCTATCGGTGCCGAGGCCCACTTTGAGGTTGCGGTGAGCGAAACTCGGGAGAGGCGCAATCCCCATACCGAGCTTGGCGTTGCAGCGCGGGCAGTGCGCGACCGAGACATCGTATTTCTTCAGAATATCGATATCGGCCTCGTTGACCTGAACGCAATGGACCGCCAGCACGTCACCGCCGTCGAAGACGCCCCACTCCTCCAGGTACTTGACGGGGCTAACACCGGTAGGCTGCCACAAAATGTCACCCCAGCCCATCAAATCCCAGTATTCGTTTGGAAGGACACCCGAGCCGAATTTTACAAAATCGTATTCCGCTTTGGAGCCGGCAAGATGAGTACACATCTTGAGCTTGGTCTGCCGCGCCCATTCGGACGCCTTCTTATAGAGCGGGGGCGAGACGGTATAGGGTGAATGCGGCGCGAGCCCTATGATGAGGTTGGTCCCGGAAACCATATCGTTCCACCGGGAGATAGTCTTTTCAGCATCAACTATTATCTGGGGCACTTTGGTGTGGTCCATGTCGGCCACCTCATAATAGATGACCCCCCGCAAGCCGGCGTCTTTTGCCGCCTTCAAGCTGGCGCCGGAGCCGGTGATGTCGGCGATGGTCGTTATGCCCGACTGGAGCGCTTCGAGCGCGCCTATGTGTGCCGAGAGTTCCCAGTCGCCCTTCTTTAAGCCTGCGCTCTTCATGGTCAGCTGTATCTTCCAGTCCGCGTAGCTCAAGTCGTCCAAGAGCCCCCGGAAAATACTATATTCCAGGTGGGTGTGGATGTCTATGAAGCCCGGCAGGATTATCGCCTTACCGAAATCGACTACTTCCTCATCCGGAAATCTGCCCAACAGACGCTTGTATTTGCCGACGGCTTTTATCTTGGAGCCCTCGACTACCACCGCACCGTCTTCAATCGGTTTCTTACTTATAGGTAGTACCCATTGCGCTTTTAAAAGCATACCTCACCTCTATAGTTGACTATTATCGGTTCACAATTGATACCGCATAGCGCCTCCTCGTAGCTCAGGGCTTTAGCCCTGACAGTCAGCTCTAAAGAGCTGAGCTACGCTTCCGTCCACACTAGTGGTACCTGTCGACAACAAACTCGCCGATACCGGTGAAGACCGCTACCGCCTCGTCGTTAGATAACTCGCCGAGCGCGCGAATCGCCTCGTCCACATAGGAGCGCGCCGTCTCTTTCGTCCTCGATATCGCGTCGCTTTGCCCGATGAGCACAATCGCTTCGCGCACCTCTTCGTCACTCGGGTTATGCGTCGCGACGAGTTCGGCAAAGCGGCTGTCGCGTCCAAAATGCTCCAGCGCATAGAGGACCGGTACCGTCACCGTGCCGTCACGCACATCGACACCGAGCGCTTTTCCGGTTTCCGCGCCGCCCGCCACATCGAGCACGTCATCGTATATCTGAAACGCCACGCCGAGATTCTCGCCGTAGCGAGAGAGCGCGTCGATTTCGGCGGCCGGCGCCCCCGACAGGTAGGCGCCGGTCTGGCAGCACGCCGTAAAAAGCGCCGCGGTCTTGCGCTTCGCCTTCCGCAGGTAATCATCGAACGATTGCTCGATGACGTGCGCCGTCACCATTTGGTCGAACTCGCCGAGCGTCAAATCGAGCGCCGCTTTTACCATTATCTCAACCGAGCGCATCTCTGAGCGCGCCAATATCTTGAATGCCGTCGCAAAGAGAAAATCCCCGGCCGCTACGGCCGTCCTCTCCCCCCACAGCGAATAGACCGTCGGAAAACCCCGTCTCGTCGCGGCGTCATCCAAGATGTCGTCGTGGATAAGCGACGCCATATGGATGAGCTCCGAGGCGACCGCGGCCGGTAAAAAGGCCTTAAGGTCGTATGAACCGACCATCCCGGACATCAAAACGAGAGCCGGGCGGAGTCTCTTGCCGCCGGCTTTGAGGGTGGCTGTGGACGCCTCTGCCAGAACACCGTCGGCCGCCGAAACCGCCTTGTTGAGTTCGTTTTCGACCACTGCCAAATCTTGAAGAATATGCTGCGGAATCGGGTAGGTTTTACTCATAGGCCAGCTCTTCGAGGAGGCGCGCCTGGGGTAACGGGATAGCATCGAGACTTAGGAGTAAGCGCGCTCTAAACGCTGTCAAAGACTCCTCGTCCGCACGATTGTTGTCGATCGGCGCGCCGTTGTTTTTGAGCACGATATCATCGATTCCGCTGAGCGCCTCGGCGTAGACGTTGAGCGGCTCCACGGCCGAGGCCGGGCAATCCGACAACAGGGCTCCTATGGCCACCGCGGCCTTAAAGAGGCTTGCGTGTTTACCGCCGGGGGCACCGCCGTCGACGTCCGGCTCGCGCTTACGAACATGCTCGGTGGCCACATCCGCTATCGCTTGTACCATATACTCGATTACCCTGCCGTTGCCCAACGCGCCGGCGACGATTATGGCACGCGCGTAAAAATAGTCCGCGCTTATGAGGAGAAAATCCTTCCGGGAGTCTCTGTTGGTTTTTTCATCGGGATAATGCGCCGCCACCGCTAAGCGCAACAACTCCAGCCCGGCGCCGATCGGAACCAGCTCATCAGAACGGTATCTCCCCATACTTGCGGTGATAAAGAGCAAGGCCGCGAGCGGCGTATCGTCGACAACGCGCTTGCTTTCGGCCAGCAACCGGTGGTCGGAAAAAGCATAGGTCGTAAGCCGCTCTTTCGCCTCATCGAGGTCCGCACTTATCTTATTGACCAGAATTTCCATTCCTTGTGTGTCCATATCTATTCAAGGATACAGGAGCATACAGCCATAATCCAGCAGATATTGGGTGTGAATCGCGGTGTAAATAGCCCTCGGCGCGACCGCACATGTTGGGCATGTTCTTGCCGTCGTTACCGCTTGGCGTTATCGCTTCTGTAGATAATACGAGAGTATCTGCAGCTCGACCGAGAGGTCGACCTGGCGTAAGACGACCTCTTCGGGGACGTCTATGGTTATCGGCGCGAAATTGATTATCGCGCGAACTCCGGCATCGACCATCTTGTTGGCCACACCCTGGGCGGACGGAGCCTGAGTGGCGATTATGCCGATATCGACCCCGCCGGGAAGGTTATGCGCGAAATCATGGATTTCATTGATATGTTGGACGAGAAGCCCGTCGACTTTCTTGCCGATTATGGCCGGGTCGCGGTCGAAAGCACCCACCACCTTAAAACCTTTTTGCGAAAACCCCTGGTACCCGACGAGCGCGCCGCCTAACCTGCCAAGCCCTACTATAATGACGGTCCGGTCACGCAATAACCCGAGCCATTTTGAAACCTCGTTGACGAGCTGGTCTACTTCATAGCCTACCCCGCGCGTGCCGAATTCACCGAGATATGAGAGGTCTTTGCGAAGCTGGGCGGCATTGGTTCCGGCTATCTGGGCCAAGCCCTCCGAGGATACTATCTGCTCGCCTTTGTTCGCCAGCATTACGAGGGAGCGCAAATAAACGGGCAGACGTGCGATTGTCGTTTGAGGTAGTTTATGTTTTTTCACGCTTCCCGTCTACTCCTATCGGTCTATACGCTGGTTGACTCACAATACTTTGTGATTATGAGAACTTTCTCTTGAATTCTACCCAATAGACGCGCGTTTGTCTACGGCGAACGTAAATAATTATTAAAGCAGTAGTCTGTCCTTAACAACATAGCGGCGTCGGGGTTGTGCGAAATAGGGCTACTTAGACAGGTCTTTAAGCGCGGCTTTGGCTTCGGCATCGTCGGGCTTAACAGCTAAAAGCCTCTCATATGCAGCCTTGGCCTTCCCGGTATCGCCCACTGCCTTCTGGCTCTGCCCCAAGAGGCGAAGAGCGGTCTCGTTACCCGCATCGATCGACACAACAAAATCGAGAAGCTCGATGGCCTCGGTATATTTTGCCCTGTAGGTAAGTATGTTGGCGAGGAGAAGACGCGCCGAGAAAGCATTCGGCCTGATAGCTATAGCCTTTTTAAGCTCTTGCTCCGCAAGCGCGAGCGAGGGGTCGTTCGGCGACAACGCGCTCTTACTGTAAGCGCTCGCCAGGAATATATAATGGTCGGCTTCGAGCGGCTCCTGGCGTACAGCCTCTTCAAATGTCGCTATAGCCTTGTCGAGCGTGCTCTTATTGTTTTGAGAAATTCCCAGTTGCTCGAGGAACATGCCGTACCCATCGTAATACCGGCCGTTTTTGTAGAGGATAATCGCCTTTTCATAACGGCTTGCCGCTTCATTGTATTGACCGGTGCCCGCCAGCTTAAGCGCGGTCGCGTAATGGACATCGGCGACATACATCGTCACGCCGAAATACGCCGAGACGAGCGCGACAAGAACTAGGGCGGCCATAGTGAATTTCAAATAGATGTCGATGTTTGACCGAGGTATGATCGCGGTGACCCTGACCTTGCCCACGGAAGCCATGAGCGCCCCCATGATGACCCAGAAAACACCGGTGCTGCCCGAAATACTGACACCGAAGATAAGATGGATGAAATAGCCGACCAGCGCCGCGGTCAAACCCGCGTAGACGAGGCGCTCTTCGCTGTCTCGCTTCCGTAAATACATCACAGCCAAAACGACGACCGCCGTGAGAAACCCGAGAAACAGTAAGGTCGCCGGTATGCCAATGCCCGCCGCCAGCTGTACGACATAATTATGGGCGTTGTCGGCGACACTTCTCCCTTGGTTCATCTGCACATACTTGAGCGTCTCGTAGCGCTCCGAGCCAAGCCTGAAGGTGTCGGGGCC
>MELI01000001.1:8140-8282 GCA_001767575.1 Candidatus Aquicultor primus
ATCTTTAAGCCGGCCTTCCAAATCTCGATACGCGAACCCGCGCTCCCCTCCGTTATCTGCGTAATAGACTCGATTCGTTTGACCAGGTTCATGACTTCATGGCCGGTCGTCGCCGAGTACACCGCTATGACAACAAAAATCC
>MELI01000001.1:8368-9118 GCA_001767575.1 Candidatus Aquicultor primus
AAAGCAGCCCCGAGCCATGCGCCGCGCGTAAACGCGGTCAGCAGGCATAGAAGTACCAAAAAGAGGCTCCCGCCCATCAGTAGGTTACCTTTCAAGTCTTTAGCCCGTAAAAACTCCGCTAGCGCAATCGGGGCCAGCATGACCAGAAAACCGCCGAGCAAGTCCGGGTTGCCGAAAGTCGAGAAGCTGCGCCTATCCTCAAACGGGAGCGTCGCCCAACTGAAAATATCGGCCCCCATATATTGCATGACCCCGTAAAGTGCGACGACCGCGCCGGTATAGGTAATGGCTTTGCTCAACGTCGAAAGTCGTTTGAAACCGGCGAAGGTCTGCATCGCGAGAAAATAGATGATTCCGTAGTTTAAGAAAGTCAGGAGTCCCTCGTAGCGTTTGAACTTGCCATGGAGCGCTGTGGGCACATGAATCGACGTGATAGTTGAGATAAAGACGAGCACCAGGAAACCGATGACCGCAAAATCGAGCTTGCTCCAGCGAAGCTCCGGTTTGCGCGCGGTAAGCATTTTACCGACCCAAAACAACAACATAAAGAGTGTGATAAGCCGGAGCGAGAATATCTTAGCGATATCGAACTGGTCGAAGGTAATCCTCGACATCGCAAGCGGCAACGCTATGACTATCGCGATGAAACCGTAAAACATCCATTTGTCGAACTGTTCGGGGGTCGAGACCTGGTCGTTTTTCTTGCTCGTTTTACTCATGCTCTGTCCTGTACTCCTATATGGCTTCGAT
>MELI01000002.1:0-147 GCA_001767575.1 Candidatus Aquicultor primus
GAACTCGCTGCGGAGTGCGCCGAGTCGGTGACTCTCATCGAAACCAACATCGACGACACCTCAGCCGAAGTCCTCGGCTACACGATGGAGGCACTCTTTGAGCTGGGCGCACTCGATGTCTGGTTTACGCCGATTCAGATGAAGAAA
>MELI01000002.1:322-807 GCA_001767575.1 Candidatus Aquicultor primus
AAATCGGCCGGCACAAAGGCCGCGTCACCTCGGTAGCGCCGGAGTTTGATGATTGCCGCGCGTCGGCGCAGGCGCACGCGGTCCCGCTCAAAGAGGTCTTCGCGGCAGCGCGAGAGGCGGCGCGCATCCAAATCTACGACGCATGCCGGGAGCGATAAAGATAGCTCCACGCAAAGACTGCTCGCGAACATCCCTCTGCTCCCTTGTTGGCTGTGGAATAGTCATATATTAATATGCTAGGCTATTGGATGTCATCTACACCATGAACCAAAGGAGCCGTAATTGTTTGAGTGGATAACCAGCCCGGAAGCGTGGATAGCGCTGGGCACCCTGACGGCACTCGAAATCGTGCTGGGAATCGACAACATCATCTTTATCTCCATTTTGGTGGGGCGCCTGCCCGAGCATCAACGCGGCATCGGCCGAAACGCCGGTCTTAGCCTGGCGATGCTGACGCGCTTGGGGCTGCTGTTCTCCATAACGTG
>MELI01000002.1:928-4079 GCA_001767575.1 Candidatus Aquicultor primus
AGCCTGGAGGGCATAGAGGACTCCGCCGCAGTAGCTGTCGCCGCCGGGCTGGGTGCCGTGTTGATACAGGTCGCCGTCTTGGATATAGTCTTTTCACTCGACTCGGTCATAACCGCCGTCGGACTGGCTAATCATATCTCCATCATGGCGATTGCCATAGTCATAGCGGTTGCGATTATGCTGGTCGCCGCAAAACCGATCGGCGACTTCGTAGACAGACATCCCACAATCAAGGTTCTCGCGCTATCGTTCTTAGTACTGGTCGGCGTGACCTTGATGGTTGAGGGTTTTGACGTCCACGTACCTAAAGGATACATCTACTTCGCAATGGCCTTCTCGGTCTCGGTCGAGATGCTCAATATAAGGATGCGCAGAAAAAGCGCGATGCCGGTAAAGCTCCATAAGCAACTGCAAGAAGACCTTGCCGCGGAGCATCCGGGATAGACCGGTACGCTCGCGCGACGAGGCTGCCGAGCGACGTAGCGATTTGCGAATAACGAAAAAAGCCGCCCGAAACAGGTGGCTTTTCCGGTGCGAGAAGGGGGACTTGAACCCCCATATCCTTACGGACACTAGACCCTGAACCTAGCGCGTCTACCAATTCCGCCATTCTCGCAAAAATCTCGTACACATTGACTAACTTTGCGCATTCGCAAAATCCGTTCGCGTCCGGACACTATCCAATCGCATCATAGATTATATCATTTTTACCGGCGGCGCAATATAATCAAGGAGAAAGCGTCCGGCTCGTCGAAGTAATTTTAGATGTACGTAAGAACAGACGAACTACTCCTCAACCGTTATAAAATAACATCCAAGCTTGGCAGCGGCGGCTTTTCCGAGGTCTACGAGGCTTTCGATACGCGCATGGAGCGGGTCGTCGCCATCAAGCAAATCCACGTCGACCGCCGCTCGGCCGAGCGCGTCATTCGCGAGGCGCGAACGGTCGCGCTCCTCAACCATCCAAATATCGTCACCCTCCACGAATTCGAGGAAGACGGGGACGATTATTATCTCATCATGGAACTCATCGAGGGGGTTCCGCTCTCTAAAATACTCGCGCGGCTCGCCCCGCTCCCGGTCGAGGAAGCCCTGGTGGTCGCGGGTCAAATCTGCCGAGCGCTCACGGCGGCCCACGAACACGGCATCGTCCACCGCGACATCAAGCCAGAGAACGTCATGGTCTTAAACGATGGGCGGCTCAAGGTCATGGATTTCGGCATCGCCACCATCAAAGGCGCATCGACCACAACGAGCGGCGATATCATAGGCACTTTCAGCTATATGTCACCCGAGCAAGCCCGTGGCGACATCGTCGACGAACGAAGCGACATCTTCTCGCTCGGCACGCTCCTATACGAAATGCTCACCGACGCCATCCCCTTCAGCGGAGAGAGCGCGAACGAGACGTTAAACCAGGTCCAGAAATCCGACCCGCCGCCGCCGAGCGCCATCAACGCGCTCATCGATGCGCCGGTCGATGCGGTCGTGATGCGCGCCCTGGAGAAGGACCCGGACGAGCGGTACGAAAGCGCGTTTGAATTTCGCGTAAGCCTGGAGGGTATGCTCGGAGACACCGCGCTCCCGGAGAAGACGCTCGCCCTGATGATGGAGCGGTATGGCCGGTATGCTGAAGGCCACACACAGTACGAGCTGGCGGGTTGGCGCGGAAATCTATGGCTCTTCTTTGATGAACACGGTGAGCCGGCGGCCAGGACCGCGATAGCGATGCTGCTGGCGGCGCCGTTTTTTCCGATACTCCACAGCTGGTTCGGCATTCCCCGGAGCCTCACGTTATTCGGGGCGGCGACCATATTTTTAATGGTGCTCCTCCTTCCTGGCTATGGGGTCGGCCTCACGTTAGTGCTCCTTGCCGCGGCCACCGCAACACACTCGACCGGCGTTTTTATCGTCGCGCTCGCCCTGGCGGTTCCGTATTGGGCGACCATCTCGCGATGGCGGCCGGCGCTCTCGGTATGGCCCGCCGCCGGAGCTGTCTTCGGGTTTCTGCGAATACCCTTTGTTTTCCCGGTAGCGGTCGGCCTGCTTGCCGGCCCGGTCACAGCGGCTTTCATCGCCGGCTTGGGGTGTCTTGTCTTCGAGTTGGTAAACATCTTTGCGGCCGACACCACCGCCCCGATGCTGGTACAGAGCTACGGTCTCTGGTCGATGCTCGGGGGCGAGACCGATGCGATTAATGTCGTGCAACTTATGAGCGGCCCGTTCATCGAGAACCCGTTCTTGCTGCTCCAGCCGGTTCTCTGGGCCATAGTCGCCACGACGACCTCGTTTATCAAGCGAAAAGGGCGCTGGCTAAGCGCTGTGTTGTCAGGGTTTGTCGTCCTGGTCCTCGGATATCAGGGGGCGTTCGCTAACCTCGACAGCAATAGCATGGACACGAGCGCGCTGATGCAAGACCTTTCTTTTTCACTTATAATACTTCTACTGCTGCCTATCATAAGGCCGCCTAAAGAATACGAGCATCGAAGCGAGAGCGCGGACGAGCAGGCGCCGCATAGAATACAGGGGGGCGACTAGTGAGCTTGTTGAGAGAGCTTGAGCAGCGGCTCGAGTCACTGTTTGAAGGCTTTTTTACCAGGCAATTCAAATCGGGTGTCCAGCCGGTGGAGATAGCTAAGAAGTTGTCCCGGGAGATGGACACGAACCGGACCATAAGCGTTAAGAAAGTGTACGTGCCTAACCACTACACCATATTCGTCAGCGCCGAGGATTTAGAGAAACTGCGCCCGTTCGCGAAGACTCTCATCTCCGAGCTGCAAAGCTTTCTCGTGGCGCACGCTAAAAAAGAGGGTTACGAACTCGTCGGGCGCCCCTTCATCGAACTCAACCAGCAGACAAAATTATCGCTCGGCGAGTTTTCGATAGAGAGCAGCCTGGAGAGCAGGGATTCGGTTATTATCGAGCCGCAGGGTGGCACGACTATAATGAAGCCGGCCGCGCGCACCTCGGCCAAGCAGGCGTTCTTAGTCCGTACCGGACGGGGTGGAACGACTAAGACCTTGCTTACAGGGCGAAAGATAGGGGTGGGCCGGGCGCCCGATAACGACATCGTAGTCGCCGACGCCAACGTATCGCGACACCATGCGCGAATCGAGCACCTCGGCACCAGGTATGTCCTGCAAGACCTCGG
>MELI01000002.1:4110-6163 GCA_001767575.1 Candidatus Aquicultor primus
AAGGTCGAGGAACAGTCGCTGAAAGAGGGCGACGTCGTCGTCGTCGGCAAGACCAAGCTCCACTTTAGGAGAGAGCAGCGTGTTTAACGAGATCACACTCGCGCTGCAGATAGCCCTGCTGGTTGCGATATACCTCTTTTTGTTTTTCGCGGTAAAGGCAATATCTCGCGACCTCAGCAGCGCACGCCTGGCCGGAAGCGACGAGCCGCCGCGAATCGTCATCGAGGAGGGTGGCTCGGCGGGGGATATCGATTCCGTGCCCGTCATCGAACAGGTGCTTATCGGGCGCGCGCCCGATTGCGACATTGTTTTAGACGATACGTTCACCTCGGCGCACCACGCGAGGGTCTACCGCGCGAATTCCGCCTATTGGCTGGAAGACCTGAAAAGCACCAATGGCACCACCGTCAAGGGCGAGCCCATTGTTGCGCCGGTCAACCTCGTCAACAACAGCCGGTTTATGATAGGAGAGACCACCTTCAGGTTTGTCGAATGACAATCCTGAAAAACGAAGAGATTTGCTGCGGCAAAGGATGAACGCTCTCGCCGCTATGGGCGGAGCATCGAGTATGTCGCGCCTAAGTCCTGGATTCTCGACCCTGACTCTTGTATTCTTTGTCTTGAGAGACTTAAGTCGGACACGATTTGGAAGACGCTTTCTTAAATACTATGAAATACACAGCATTGACCGATGTCGGCAAAAAAAGAAGTCTGAACGAGGACGCATATATCGCGGACGGCAAGCTATTTGCGGTCGCTGACGGCATGGGCGGCCACCGCGCCGGTGAGGTCGCCAGTTCCTTGGCGCTCGAAGCGCTGGCGTTCGCCTTGAGCAAGCGCGCGAAAGATACCTTGGAGGAGCAGCTCGAAGAGGCGGTACAGCGCGCCAATAAAACGGTACACGATAAAGCCGTCCGCGACCTTGACAGGCGCGGCATGGGCACGACGCTCACGGTCGCGGTCCCCAAGAGCGGCAAGCTCTATATCGGACACGTCGGAGACAGCCGGCTTTACCGTATGCGAGACGGCAAGCTCATCCAGCTCACCAGAGACCACTCGCTCGTTGCCCAGATGGTGGAGAGCGGTCACCTCAAACCCGAGGAAGCCGAGATTCATCCACAGCGCAGCGTCATCACGAGGGCGGTCGGCGGCGATAACGATATAAAGGTCGACATCATCGTGGAGGAAATGCTCGCCGGCGACAAGTTTTTGCTCTGCACCGACGGCTTAAACACAATGCTCAGCGACGAGGACATCACCGAAGTCCTCCGGGACAAGAAAGACCTGGAGGAAGCGTGCCGAGAGCTGGTCGCCTGGGCTAACGACAAGGGCGGAAACGACAACATCACCGTGATAATGTTCGAAAACAGCAAGAACTCACCCGGGAACAAAAACCGGCTGTGGCGCAGCTGAGCACCGTTTAATGTCCGAAACAAACCCGAAGGCGGCACGCGATTCGAGTTATGACCGGCACGAACCGAAACCGTGAGCTACTCCTAATATTCTTCGCAATGCTGGTAATCGCGACCGGCTTTGTCTTGACTGCGCTCAACACCGGCCAGCCGGTTTCGACCGCGCTGCGCTTTACCGGATTTCTCGCCGCTATCTTCATCGCCATACATATAGCAAACCGCTTGTTTGTCTCGACAGCGGAACCCGCGCTCATTTCGCTCGTCGCGTTCATCTCAGGCCTGGGCCTGGTGATGATCTGGCGTCTCAAACCCGAGCTGGCGGCCGCGCAGGCAGTATGGCTGCTCCTGGGCGCGGTAGCGCTAGTTTTGACGATGCTTACGGCCCGCCGTTACCAGAAATTCAAGGACTATAAATACACCTGGGCCATCGCCGGCGTCATCTTGTTGTTCGCGCCGGTCTTCCTCGGCGTCGAGCGGGGCGGGGCGCGCCTTTGGATGGACCTCGGGCCGGTCTCCTTTCAGCCGGCCGAGATCGCCAAGCTCTGTTTCGTCTTTTTCCTCGCTTCATACCTCGAGGAAAAACACCGGCTCCTTTCGATATCGACAAAGCGGGCTTTCGGAATCTGGCTTCCCGAGCTGAA
>MELI01000002.1:6255-6380 GCA_001767575.1 Candidatus Aquicultor primus
CTTGTTCATCGCCGGGGCAACCGCCTGCTACTTCGCCTTCTACCACGTCCAAGTGCGCTTTGATATATGGCTCGACCCCTGGCTCGACCCCTCCGGACGGGGTTACCAGATAATCCAGTCGATAT
>MELI01000002.1:6445-14288 GCA_001767575.1 Candidatus Aquicultor primus
GCCGTGCAGACCGATTTCATATTCTCGGCCGTCGCCGAAGAGCTCGGCCTGCTCGGCAGCATCGCGGTCATCCTCGCGTACCTCCTGTTTATCTCACGGGGTTTGAAAATCGCGCTCACCGCCGACGACGAGTTCGGCAAGCTAGTAGCCGCCGGGCTTACCTCGGTCTTCGCACTGCAGACCTTGGTCATACTCGGTGGGACGACAAAGCTGATACCGCTCACCGGGGTGACCTTACCCTACATGAGCTATGGCGGCAGCTCTATCCTGATGAATTTTATCCTGCTCGCACTACTTCTGACGATCTCGGCAAAGCGAGGTGAGCGAGATGAATAAACGCATCGGCAGGCTCGGCGCGGCTTTTACCGCAGCCTTCCTGATTCTCGTCTTAAACCTTACCTACCTCCAGTTCCTGGGCGCGCAGAAGCTTGCCGCTAAACCCGAAAACGTGCGCCCGCTCCTCACCGAGCGGCGAATCGAGCGGGGCGACATCATAAGCGCCGACAATGTGGTCCTGGCGAGAAGCCACGCCGACGGTGCCGGCTATGTCCGCAGCTATCCCGAAAGGGCGCTGGCGGCCCCTATAACCGGTTTCTACTCGACTAAATACGGGCGAGCGGGCCTTGAGCTTACTTACAACGATTATCTCTCCGGGAAGAGCAAAGTCTCGTCGCTCGACGGCTATATGAAACGCCTGCTCGGCAAAGATGTGCCGGGGAACACGATTACCCTGACCTTAGATATGCGCCTGGAGCGCGCCGCCGCGCAAGCACTCGGCACAAGAAAGGGGGCGGTCGTAGCGCTCGACCCCCGCACCGGGGCGGTCCTGGCACTGGTCAGCCGGCCCTCTTACGACCCCAACAAAATCGATACCGACTGGGAAGCCCTGAGCGGCGGCGGGGAAGGCGTGCTGGTAAACCGCGTTACGCAGGGTCGTTTCGTCCCCGGCTCTTCGTTCAAAATAGTCTCAGCGGCGGCGGCCCTCGAGCGCGGCCGGATATCGCCCTCGACCACCTTCGAGGCCCCCGCGCAACTAACGGTCCACGGAGGCAAGGTGACCAACTACGAAGGGACCAGCTTCGGTGAGGTCTCCTTTGAAACCGCCTTCGCCAAGTCGATAAATACGGTCTTCGCTCAGACCGGCGTCGACCTCGGCGGCGATAAACTCGTCGCAGAGTCGGAGCAGTTCGGCTTCAATCGCGACATCCCGTTCGACTTGCCGACGTCCATGAGCAAGCTACCCGCCGCGAAAGATATGGACCCGCTTGAGGTCGCATGGATGGCGGTAGGCCAGGGAAGAATCGAGGCCAGCCCGCTGAGCATGGCGCTGGTCGGCGCCGCAGTTGCCAACCGGGGGGAGATAAGACAGCCCTACCTGGTCGCTCGCGCCACCGAACACGACGGAACCGTGGTCTTCGAACGAAAACCGCGCACCTGGCTAAGGCCCGTCTCGGAAGAGACCGCCGAAGCGCTTGCGGCGATGATGGAGAAAGTCGTCGACGAGGGAACCGGTGGGGCCGCGCGTATCAACGGGGTCCGGGTTGCGGGAAAAACAGGCACCGCCGAGGTCGGCAAAGGAGCGCCTCACGCCTGGTTTGTCGGGTTCGCGCCGGCTGATGATCCCACGATAGTCGTCGCGGTCATCGTGGAAAACGCCGGTACCGGTGGTAAAGTGGCAGCGCCTATCGCCAAAGAGGTAATGAAAACCTGGATAGGAAAAAACGACTAAGTCTGGTATGATTATAAACTTGGACCCTGATAGTAACTTGTATAGAGGGCAAGCGATTTCCAAGACCTTTCAATGCTCGCCCTGTTGTGCAAGAATTTAGATTTAGTTGCAGGATAATCGAAGCAGTTGACGAACTTTGTTAAAAATATGGGAGTCCTAGATCAACCGATGGAACAGCAAGTCTTCAACGACCGCTATCAAATAATCGCTAAAATAGGCTCGGGCGGCATGGCCGATGTATATAAAGCCATGGACTCTGTCCTTGAGAGACCCGTGGCGATTAAGGTACTCCACCGCCATTTTGCCGAAGACGAGGATTTTGTCACGCGCTTCAGGCGCGAGGCGCAAGCCGCCGCCAACTTGAACCATCCCAATATCGTCAGTATCTACGACTGGGGCAGCCAAAACAGCACCTATTTCATCGTGATGGAATTGCTGGAAGGTGAGAGCCTCAAGCAACACATACAGTCAAAAGGAGTATTGGACATTCGCGAGGCGATGGAGATAACCAAAAAGGTTCTCTCGGCACTCGGCTTCGCACACCGCAACGACATCATCCACCGGGACATAAAGCCGCACAACATCATCATCACAAAAGACGATGAGGTCAAGGTGACCGACTTCGGCATAGCGCGTGCGGGTGTCTCGACTATGACACAGACCGGCACGATTCTGGGAACGGCGCACTACCTCTCGCCGGAACAAGCGCGCGGCCATGAGGTTGGGGTCACGTCGGACCTCTATTCAGCCGGCGTCGTCCTCTACGAGATGGTCACCGGGCGCATACCGTTCGACGGCGAAAACCCGGTCGCGATAGCCCTCAAGCACGTTCACGAGGCTCCGGTGCGGCCAAGCGAAATCAACCCCGAGGTGACGCCGGCGCTTCAGACGATAATCTTAAAAGCGATGGCGAAGAATCCGGAGAGCCGGTACCAGAGCGCTGCCGAGATGCGAAACGACATCATGCGCTTGATGGAAGGCATGCCCATTGTCGCCATCCCGCCGGACGAGCAGGAGACGCTGATTATGGCACCGTCTCACGGGTCGCGCAACGACGCAACGACGCAGCGCCAGGCGCCCAGGCCGATACCGGCGCCGGCTAAAACAAAACCTAACTGGCCGGCGATTTTCATCGCGGTGGTGCTCGTCCTTGCAGCGAGTATGGCCGGCGGTTGGTTTCTGGTGAGCTCCGGGATTTTAGGCGGGCCGGAGATGATAACCATCCCCGATCTCACCAACAAGACCGAGGCCGAAGCTGCGGCCATGCTCAATGCCAAGGGCTTAAAGCTAGGCGAGGTCAACGAGGCGTTTAGTAATACCTTGGACCCGGGAGTCGTCATAAGCCAACAGCCCGGCGCGGGCGAGAAGCTCGAAGAGGGCAAAGAGGTAGCGGTAACCGTAAGCAAGGGCAGCGAACTGGTCACCGTTCCCGATGTGATCGGCGACACCTCGGCGGTCGCCACCAACAAAATAAACAAGGCGGGCCTCACACTCGGCGACAGCAAATACGAGTTCAGTGAGGAGTTCGACCAGGACGAGGTCATTAGCACCGATCCCGAGATAGGCGAAGATGTCCCGGCGGACACGGAGATAAACCTTCTAATAAGCAAGGGCCAGGATTCGGTTCAAATTCAAGACGTCGAAGGAAAGACCTCGGCAGAGGCCAAAAGCATCATGGAGGGAGACGGCCTGCAGGTGACGCTTTCGGAATCCTTCCATGATACTATCGACAAAGGAGCCGTAATACGCACCGTTCCTGTCGCGGGAAGCCTGGCTAAGAAGAGCTCGAATGTTACGGTCTACGTCAGTAAAGGCCCCGAGCTTATAACCGTCCCCGACGTCCTCGAGAAACTCGAGGACGAGGCCAAGGCTATCTTGGCGGAAAAAGGCTTCAATATCGATGTACAAATCCTAAACGGGGTGCCGGTCGGCCAGGACAACCGGGTCATAAGCCAAGACCCGAGCAAAGGCGAACAGCGAAGAAAGGGGACCGTCGTCCTTATCGTCGTAGGCAATTCCGCAGAGTAGCGCCGCTCCGGCATGTACTACTTTCCGCTTCGCGACCATCTAAAAGCCCTGTAATTCCAATAGCTACCCCAGGCTCACCTGCTCAAACGCCGACCTTAACTCTGACCTTATAAGCTATCCCAATAATAGCAGGCAGCAAGCTGGACATGGTCACCAGAATGATACTTTTAAGAGTGATTTTGCGCCACTTAAACCTTAAGAGCGTCGGGCCTTTTGCCGATAAATCGTTAGTGACGAGTGTACTGAATATATCTAGCTCCACACATACTCGAAGAGGACATTTATGGATTTAGCAACGGTCATCGGTATTGTCATCGCCTTGGCGGCCCTGCTCGGTGGTAACGTGCTCGAGGGCGGCCATCTATCAGCACTGGTCAATCTTCCCGCCGCAATCATCGTCTTCGGTGGAACGATCGGCGCAACCGTGATCTGCTTTTCGATGAATGACGTCAAGAATCTTCCCAATTGGTTCAAGGTCGCCTTTCAAGAAAAGCAAGCGGACGCGCCCAAGACGATTCGATCCATCGTCGAGTTAGCAGATATGGCGCGACGCGAAGGAATCCTAAAACTCGAGAGCGTAGTCGAAACTCTCGATAACGACTTCCTCAAACAGGGAATCTCATTGGTCATCGATGGTACCGACTACGAGGTGACCAAATCCATCCTCGAAACCGAGGTGGAGTTCATGCGCGAGAGACACCAGACCGGCGCCAAGTTCTTCGAGGCGGCCGGCGCGTTTGCGCCGACGATGGGCATTATCGGAACGGTTATGGGCCTCGTCCATGTACTCGGAAACCTGTCCGACACCGGAAACCTGGGTTCGGCTATCGCGGTCGCCTTTATCGCGACTCTATATGGCGTTTTTTCAGCTAACGTCATCTATATTCCGATAAGCGCAAAACTTAAAGTGCGAAGCAAACAAGAGGCGATTGCGCGCGAGATCATCATCGAGGGAGTCCTCGCCATCCAGTCCGGCGAAAGCCCCCGCATAATTGAGGACCGGCTGAAATCGTTTCTCTCGCCCGACGTCAGAAATAGTAAGGCCGAAGCGGACGCGCAGCTATCGACAGTTGGGGGTTAACGCCGATGGGACGTTCCCGTTTTGAAGATGAGGGCGGACATGAGGGCGGTATGGAGCGCTGGCTTATCACCTACGCGGACCTTATCACCCTGCTCCTCGCTTTCTTTGTCATAATGTATGCGATGTCCAGCGTCGACGCCACCAAATACGCGATGATGGCGAAGTCGCTTGAGGTCGCACTCGGTATGGAGAAGACCGGCCAAGGTCTTGTTTCGAGCATGTCCGGGCAGCAACCCGGAGAGACCGGCTCGAAGTCGCAGAAGGATGCCGCCAGCAAGAAGAATGATCCGGCATCGAAAGTGGCGGCGCTCGTCGAAATGAAGGAGGCCAAGGAGAACCGCGAACTCACCTATATGATGAAGCGCATCAAAGAATATACCGACGAGAAAAAAATCGTAGGGAGCCTGTCGACCACTACGGATGGTCGAGGACTCGTCGTCAACCTCTCCGACAGCGTCCTCTTCGAAAGCGGCAAGGCCGACCTGTCGCCGAAGGCGAAGGAGATACTCGATGCCATCGCGGACATCCTCCTCGATTCGGAGAAGCACATAAAGGTCGAAGGCCACACCGACAACGTACCCATTCGCAATGAGCGCTATCCCTCCAACTGGCAGCTCTCTACCGACCGCGCCACCAACGTTATCATGTATTGGATTGAAAAACATCCCGAAGCAAGCGGCCGCCTTTCAGCCGCGGGCTATGGCGAACATCGCGCAATCGCTAAAAACGACACGGTTGCCGGTAGAGCGAAGAATCGCCGCGTCGACATCATCGCCCTGCGAGATTCCATCGCTAAAGGCGAACCAAGCTCCGGCGACAAAGGCGTAGTAAGGGTCGAGGAGGCCCTCCCCGGGGTTAAAGAGTAATATCGAACCTCTTCCTGTAAAGCTTCTCCGCCTCAACCGCGATCAGCGCTACAGCCGATATTGAAAAAGCAACCACGAACTCAGTAAAGCTTAGAGGCACGGTCTTGAATATCGGATTCAGGAACGGAACGTAGACTACGGCCGCCTGAAGAGCGAAGGTCAGCAAAATGGCGCCTGTAAGCGGTTTGTTGCTTAAAACACCTATTTGAAATATCGAATCGCGCTCCGAGCGTACCGCCATCGCAACGGCCATCCTGCCGAGCACGAGAGAGGTAAACAACATCGTCTGCCAGGCCATGCCCGCACTGAGAGCATACGCCTGCAAAACCAGAGCCGCTATACCTACAATCAGGCCGACCTGCAACACAAAGACTCCCCTGCCGTGGGCGAAAACACCTTCTCCATGCGGTCTCGGAGGTCTCCTCATAGTATTCCGGTCCGCGGGCTCGGAGGTGAGCGCGAGTCCCGGCAAGCTATCGCAGAGAAGATTCATCCAGAGTATCTGTATCGGCAGCAGCGGTAGCGGCAAGCCAAAAAACGGGGCAAGAAATATGACCCATATGGTGCCCGCGTTCGAGGTCAACGAGTATTTGATGAACTTCAGAATGTTGTCGTAAATGCGCCTGCCCTCTTTTACCGCATTGACAATGGTCGCGAAGTTATCATTAAGAAGGATCATATCCGACGCTTCCTTGGCGACATCCGTCCCCGTAATGCCCATCGCGACCCCGATATTTGCCCTGCGCAGCGCCGGGGCGTCATTGACGCCGTCTCCCGTCATGGCAACGAATTGCTTCTTGTCCTGCAGCGCCCTTACAATCTTCAGCTTCTGCTCGGGAGCGACCCTCGAATAAACCCTGATATGCTCTACTCGTTTTTCGAACTCTTCGAGTGTAAACTCATCGAGCTGCTGTCCTGTTATCACGCCGTCGTCATGGGTTATCCCGATGCGCCTGGCAATCGCCAGAGCCGTTATGGGATGGTCCCCGGTTATCATGACCGTCTCGATTCCCGCCGCCTTGCATATGGAAACAGCCGCTTTAGCTTCCTCTCGCGGCGGGTCCATGAGGCCTACAAGACCGATGACCGTCAGCCCGGTTTCAACCCTCTCCGGCGACATCTGCTCCGGCAAGCTATCCCATTCTCGGACTGCGACCGCAAGAACCCTTAATCCGTCGGCGGCCATCCTATCGTTTACCGCAACGATCTCAGCGATATCTAATTCTCTTGCCCCTTCGGCGGAGACAATAGCATCTGCTCTGTCGGCTATAGACTCGATGGCTCCTTTCGTAAAAGATATCAGCTTCCCATCGGGCCGGCGATGAAAGGTGGTCATGAGCTTTCTGTCCGAATCAAAGGGTATTTCGGCGACCCTGGGAAACTCTTTGGAGAGCTCCTCCTTATCGAGACCCATGTTTTTAGCGACTACGTAGAGGGCGGCCTCGGTAGGGTCGCCGATGACTCCGCCGTCTTTGTCCCGAGAAGCATCGTTGCTCAAGGCTATCGCCGTAAGCAGGCTAATTCGCGGTTCATTCCGGCCAGCTTGCGATTCTGCGCTTATCGATATTTCGAATAACTCATCACCCACAATAAGCTCCCCATCGATATATATCTCCTCGACGGTCATCTGGTTTAAGGTGAGGGTTCCGGTCTTATCGGAGCAGATGTATGATACGGAGCCGAGCGTCTCGACCGCCGGAAGCTTTCTTACCAAGGCGTTTTGTTTGACCATCTTGCTCGCCCCCAAGGCCAGCGAGATAGTAACAACGGCGGGTAAGGCCTCCGGTATTGCGGCTACGGCAAGGCTCACCGATGTCAAAAATAGCAGGACTAAGTCCTCGCCTCGGAGCAGCCCGAACGAGAATATTATTGCAACTACCACTAAAATAGCCAGCGCGAGCTTCTTGCTGAACATCGCCAACCGGTGCTGTAGCGGCGTCTTTACATCCTTCTCCTCCTGCAACAGGTGGGCGATTCTGCCGAGTTCGGTGTCCATGCCCGTCGCGGTGACGATACCGACGCCTCTGCCATAAGAAATAGCGGTTCCGCTGTAGACCATGTTTGTCCGGTCTCCGAGCGGCAGGGCTGCGTCATGCCGCACCTCTGTTCGCTTTTCGGCGGGAATCGATTCCCCCGTTA
>MELI01000002.1:14312-15079 GCA_001767575.1 Candidatus Aquicultor primus
TCGCAGCCTCTATGAGCCGCATGTCGGCCGGGACTATCCGGCCGGCTTCGACAATGACTACGTCCCCGGGGACGAGCTCCGAGGCGACAATACTGCTCGGCGCGCCGTCCCGCAAGACAGTCGCTGTCGGCGCGGCCATTGACCTCAGGGCCTCGATCGCCTTCTCCGCCTTGTATTCCTGGACGAAACCGATGACTGCGTTTAGCACGACGATTGCCAATATCGCCAAAGCATCGACAGCTTCGCCCACGATGCCCGCGACGATCGCCGCGAAGAACAAGGTGATTATCAAGAAGTCCTTGAATTGGTCGACGACCATCATAATCGGCTTTCGCTTCTTCTTGGCTTGGAGTTCGTTTAGGCCGAACTCAACTAATCGCTCAGCGGCCTCCCCGGAAGATAGGCCCTCCGGCGATGTCCTAAGCTCGTCCGTGACTTCAGCAATCTCTTTTTCATGCCAGTTCATGATGTCCCTCAAAAAAGCCATAAGAAAAGCTAAAGAAACAAACTCGACTTGTCTTTAGCGTCAAAAGGCAGTACCTGCTGTCAAATAAGCACCGGCCATAAACAGATTATGCCCGATTAATCCTCACAGGTTATTAAATTATCTCTTTATTGCGCAAAACCTTTGAATAGCTCGCGTGAGCTATCCTCTTTGAGCGGGCAACGAGACTCGAACTCGCGACCCTCAGCTTGGGAAGCTGATGCTCTACCGACTGAGCTATGCCCGCATGCGACTATAGGTCGCGAATAAATTATACACGATA
>MELI01000002.1:15132-15347 GCA_001767575.1 Candidatus Aquicultor primus
TGAAAAAGAGCGCGACGGCAATCGACACAAGGATGAGAGCTGCGACTGCTTTGTTGGTGTTTATGGGGTGGCTTACCTTCCCGCCCACCCTAACTACCTTTAGGGTTTCGGCATGGATATCGATATCACCGCCATGCTCGTCGCAGGCCTGGTCGTAAACGCCGACGACGACGACCGTGTCTCCGGTGAAGTTGTAGTCGCCGACGAACTTTATC
>MELI01000002.1:15387-16360 GCA_001767575.1 Candidatus Aquicultor primus
CACCGATGGCCTCGCCTTGATACTCGACACGCACACCCGTGTATCGCTTGGCGTCCTCGATGAGGGCCGTGCTCGAAACCGCACCATAGACCGGTGCCGCAAGCAGCGTGAAAAGAACGAGCGTAAGAAGCATGTGTTTAAGCATGCCCATCATCTTCCCCTCACCGCCGATACTATAAAGCCAACGAGCGCCATGATCGAGATGAACTCGAGGCGCCCCACCCACATCTCGATAATGTAAACTACCTTCAGTGCATCTGGCATGCTCGGGAGCGTAATCCCCGAGGTCAGGCCGACGTTTCCCGCAGCTGAGGTCGACTCGAAGAGCGCGTCGACGAAAGGGTAGCCGAAGTACATGCCGATGACGCCGCCCGCGAGGTAGGTAAAGACATAGGCGGAGCCGATGATAAACGCGTTTAGGAGCAGCCGCTCGGTGATGACGTTGTTCTTGAGATGATGGTACTTGTCCATGATGACCGCCGACGGCGGCAGAAGCAGGCTTCGCACCTCCAGAATAAACGCCTTGGTCATCGCCATGACGCGAAGCGATTTAATCCCGCCCGCAGTGGAGCCCGCGCTCGCGCCGAGGCCCATAGCAAACGCTACGCCGATCATGGCGAGCGGCCCCCACAAGTCGGGAAACTGCGGCCCGTAGATGGTCATAAAGCCCGTGCCCGTATGCGCGCTGACGACCTGGTAAAAGCCTCGTCTCAGGACTGAGAAGGTATCGCCGTAGGCGCCGATCTGCGCCAGGGCGAGCGCAGTTAGCGCGAAGGTGAGCGAAATTGTCGCGGCCAAGGTTATCGTCTCGGCGTTTTTGTATATCTCGCGCCGTTTACCGGTGAAGAGCGCGTAATGAAGCGCGAAGTTGATGCCGCCCGCAACCATGAACGGCATCGTCGCGAACTCGTAGGCGGCGCTGTGGTAGTAGAGTATGCTCTGCGATTGCGGTGTGAAGCCGCCCGTATCGAAA
>MELI01000003.1:0-1997 GCA_001767575.1 Candidatus Aquicultor primus
GGGGTGCTGCCGATACTTTCCGTTATCAGGTGGAGATTTGCTGACAAAAGGCACGGCGCCGCTATCCCTCTCGGCAGCGACTCTTCGCAGCCTCAGTTTCGCGACGCCCGCTATTACGATGTAGTCGCTAACAGCATCACTGCAATTGATTGAAACCGATGCCTCGATGGCGATCACCCATTCGCCGGGCCATGGCACTGGTTAGAGGATTTTTTGAGTTTCGCGAATCCACGAGGATGAAGTCATCGCCATTGGCGTGCATCTTATGAAAGCTCAGTGGCATGCAAACGCTCTACTGGAGATAGAAATGGCATTGCCATCAGGGTCTTTGGCATTGGCGAATGAATAACCGTCGGCCTGGTGGATGGCGCCAAACTTCAAGCCTTGGGCCATGCACTTTTCCTTGAAGCCCTCAACATCCCGGGTATCAAAAACAAGCTTGACCGTGACTTGTCCCGTTTTAACGGCCTTCCCTGCCGGGTGAACCATCAGAATCGCGCCACCGTTTACAGACCTCAATTGCGTGACGCGATCATCAGCATGTTTTTCACTGACAAAGCCGAAATGACGCTCATAAAAAACGCAGGTCGCCTGGACGTCCCGTACATACAGCATTATTCGATTAAGTAGCGGTTCCATGGGTTCTTCCTTGCAGCGATCTCTCGTAAGCATCAGTCATAACCTCCCAGGTTTTCGCATCAGCAGGAATCAGGTGCTCAATACGCAATGAACTCATCGTAATGTCCAGCGGCATGCCGAAGGTGGCGAAGGTCGACATGAATTTCAGTTCCCCATGCAAGGAGTTGATTCGCGTCAGTAACAATGGCGGAAGTTCGTCAGACAGCGTCGAAAGGCGGTACGGCACTGGTAGGCTTTGCAGAATATCAGCCAGTCCGGGATTACTCAGGGCCTCCCGAGTTGCCCGTTGCCAAGCCACCCATTTTATTTCCTCGGCGTTGTTCAAATGATCGCCCAAACCGCCTGGTTGCAGGAGCATCACTAACAGGTTCAACCCTTGCGTTGCATCTTTGGCCAGGCCCACCAGATCAAACAACACCCCCGTGCTGGTGTTAGCTGCAAGAACTTCCCAGTGGCTACCCAAGACGATCGCCGGGGCGGGATTGTTGGCGTGAAGCACATGATTGATGGCATCGCGCACCACTTCCATTGACGGTGAGGTGAGCGGTGTCGCTTCGTAACGCGGGGCATAGCCGCAAGCGAGAAAGATGTCGTTACACCGCTCCAAAGGAGCGTCCAATGTCGTCAATAGGTTATGTAGGGTGTTAGGACTCGGTTTGGCACGGCCCGTTTCGATACAACTGAGGTGGCGCTGAGAAACTCCGCTAATCAGTGCGAGGTCCAGCTGACTTAGTCCTGCCTGTTGACGCAACTGACGCAGTTGCACACCCGCTGCAACGGGGGGCGTTGTTCGAGGAAAAGGTTGGCTGCTCATGCATTGACTCTGGCATTGCGGGTGGGCGGCGTCCATGACCTCAGAGGTCATTGCAGCCAGGACGGTCATATCACTAGCCTGACTCTACTAACCGATGATCTTGTCCAAGGAGGGCAAAGTGAAGAAACCCTACATAGCACTTGTCACACTGCTGCTTTTTTCCCTTTATACGGCGAGTACTTTGTTCCTCGCTGAGCAATCGCTCCTGGCGTTCGGCATCGAGCTCATGTCTAGCCCAGACACCGCGCAGGTCGTCATTGACCTCTATCTGCTCGCGTGTATGGCGTGTGTCTGGATGTACAAAGACGCGCGCTCAAAAGGCAGGTCGCTCGCTTCCTTGCTGCCTTACTTCCTGATCACGGCATGCTTCGCATCGATCGGTCCATTGTTGTACATCGTTGTTAGCGGATTTACCCGAAAAACGCCGGCGATAACCACGCCTTGATACATCGCTCATTGCACCTCGCGTTACTGCGTCGAAAGATGTGCAGGTGCTTCAACCCACCACAAGAAAAGACGCGCTGGCTCGCACCACGCGCTCCCC
>MELI01000003.1:2134-3288 GCA_001767575.1 Candidatus Aquicultor primus
TCGTAGTAAATGGGGCTAATAACAGGGAAGTAACGGTCGGCGTAACATCGGCAACGCCTCTGAGCCCGTTGAGCGGTGGATCGCACACATGGAATATAGTTGCCGAGGACGCAGCGGGTAATGTGGCGTCGTCAAACACTTGGACGACGAGAATCGATGCCATATATCCGGTTGCGCAAATTACAGCGCCGATATCCAACTCGACCGTTAACGGGAACATAACCATCACCGGTACGGCGACGGACGCAAACTTCGAGAAGCATGTTCTCGAGTACGGGAGCGGGACATCACCGTCGACATGGACTCTAATACAACAGGGCGCGACCCCGGTCAGCAACAACACCCTCGGTTCGATAGATAGTTCAAGCTGGCTTAACGGTCCTTATATGATGCGGATGACCGTTACCGATATAACCGGGCGGACTAAGACGACCACGGTCACGGTAAATACAAACAACCAGGATGCGTTTGCGCCAACCGACCCGCGGAGCTTGAGCGCTATCGCCTTAAACGATTCCCAGGTTTATCTGTCCTGGGCAGCCTCTACCGATAATATCGGTGTGGCGGGATATAAAGTCTACAGGGCGAGCGACGATTCTATTGCGGCAACCACGACTCAGCTGAATGCTACGATTTCAGGTCTGACCGAGAGCACGAGCCACGGTTTCTATATTAAGGCATATGATATTGCAGGGAATTATTCGCCCAAGTCGAGCACGGTCACAGCCATGACCTATACTAAGCCCGTAAATGTCGTGCAGCCTAATATTAAAGTGCCGCTCGGCGCTAACGTCTCTATTACTTTTGAGAGCGTACTCGCGCAAGGCACGACGAGCGCAACCGGCCTGCTGTCTGCCCCGACGGCGATACCGAGCAGCTATGTGCCGATACACGGTACTCACGTAGACATCGCGACCAGTGTTAATTTCCAACCAGGTTGGATAACGGTCGAGGTTGGGTACGATAAGGCAAACGTCGGTGGGGACGAGGGAGATCTTAGACTTCTCCACTGGAACGGTACGGCGTGGGAAGAGGCGGCCGGCCAATTCGTGGACACCCAGAACTCGGTAGTGGAGGGGAAGGTCTCGTCGTTATCTCCGTTCGTCATCGTACAGGGCAGTAGCGCACAGCGAGTCGCATTTGGCACCAACACC
>MELI01000003.1:3469-7181 GCA_001767575.1 Candidatus Aquicultor primus
TGATTATATTAGACGGGTAGCATACTAAGAAATCGTAGACTAATCGCAATAAGAGAAGAAGTAGGTAAACGAGATGTTATACGCAGAAATAAACGTTCTGGAAGAAGGAGACATCGAGTCTCTAGAGCTGGGGCATGAAGCCCCGCAATCCTTCGAGCCGCACCTTATCGACCCGCGCATGCTGAGGCGCATGAGAACCCTTGCCACCAGAAGAGGCGTTAGCCACCAGTCCGCAGTCCAGGCGTGGGTGAAGGGATGCCTCGAGGTGGAGTTCCGCAAAATGATAGTCTAGTCTGGTTTATTGAATATTTTATAGATGGTCAGCGAGGCGATAAACCAGGATGCCAAACCGAATAATATGCTCAAAATCCACGAGCTTAGAGAGGTGAGGCATAGCAGCGTCGCGCAGACACATACTAAGCCCCCCAGCATGCCGAAGACAGCACCGCGAGCTACTTTGCCGACCTGTGCCGAATCCTCATCTAGACCGGTGATGATGATAGCAGATATCATAACGGCGGGAAAAGCCGCGAAAGCACCGCCTAGCAGCCTCCATGGGGAGCCGACCGCCAAAACATAGCTCAGGGTCACCGCTAGTCCTCCTATTAAGAAACGTACGCTCAGCTCTTTTAAGCCTGTTTTCATGTTAAGCACCTATAAGCCCTGTATGAACAGGGTCGATGTGACAGCGAGAATGGTCCATGCACCCACTGCGACGGCGAGACCGGCCCTCCAGCCGATACGTTCGGTTGTAGTGGCTGCCACGATAGCAGTCACTACATTGGCGGACATCCCGATTAAGGCTCCGCGCGAGAGGGATATAGACAATGGTATTAGCTCATCGCCGGCATTGTTGGGGGCGACCGATATCAGCGCGGCGAGGTAGACCGCTGGGAATGCGGCGAAGACGCCCCCGTACGTACCGCCAACTCTGCGCGCGAATATGGTCGATGCGACAATCGCGCTCCCGCCGAAAATGAAACGAACAGCGATGTCGCCAAGGTGTATTCCGCTCATCTGATTAGCATACCTAATGGCACAAGCAGAATCCAGGGATTTTGCGTGCTCAGGATGGCCGGAGGCAGTAGCTCTATTGGGAAGGCTCATCGGTGTCTTGCCGTTTGGTGATAGAACTGCGGGCGGCAGGGCATAATAGATGTAAGAGCTTTCGTGAAGTTATCGAATGTTGTGGGGGTGCGAGTAGTTGTCTATCGTTGCGCCACTCGAGCTGTGGGTGCTCATAATAACGATTGTCTTGCTCTCATTGCTGTGGGGACAAGTATTGGTTTTGCATTATCGCGGGTCGTTCTACCGGTTCTTAATGTGGGAACCGGTCGTTTTGATACCGATAATAATAGTCGCGGGCCTGGTCGCTTTGGTGTTGCGCGGAATCGCTCTTGACGTCTTTGCCGCGCTGGCCGCGCTGGCTTTTTTCGCCGGCTTAACCGGCACCGTTCTTCACATCCGGGGCATCAGGCGGCGCGTTGGGGGATGGAATCTCGATAATATCATGGTGGGCCCGCCTGTTTTCATCCCGCTATGTCTCAGTCTTATTAGTCTCGCGGGCATCGTTGCCAGCGTCTCATGGAGGTATTGATGGAGGGCTATCCTGGCTATGACCCTACAGTAAAACAAGATTCATGGGATGCTAAAACAAGGTTTGTTCTCGAACGCAGGGTGGTCATCGTTCCTAAGCTCTTGTTTTTCAAACCCGATGAGGCTCGGGCGCTCGAAGCCGCTGTTGCGCGTCTGCTGCCTCAGTCGCGGCCAAATCCGATTCCGGTGGTGCCGTTTGTAGATGAGAAATTGGCAAGAAACGTGACCGATGGTACGCGATATGAAGATATGCCGCCCATGCGCGAACTCTGGAGGCTGTTTGTTGCGACTCTCGACGAGGAAGCCCAGGTCCGCCATGAAAAGCGCTTTGGCGCGCTGGAAGCGGAGACCCAGGATATGGTGCTCGCCGCAATTCTGAAAGGCGAGTCGCGCTCGCTTCTCTGGAAGAAAATACCCGCTCGCCTGGCCTTTGAGCACATCGTTTCGACGGTCGCGGCCGTCTATTACGCGCACCCGAGCGCATGGGGCGAGATAGGGTGGGGCGGACCAAAATATCCCGGCATATATGTAAGGGTGCGGTGTGGGCGCAAAGACCCCGAAGAAGCGGGCGAGGTTGGCCATGTCCGCGACTAATGCCGGGCATGCGGATGTTGTCATAGTGGGTGTGGGAGCAGCCGGCGCCGTGCTCGCGGCTAAGCTGGCACGCGCCGGGCTGTCGGTGGTCGCTCTGGAGGCGGGTCCGCACCGGGATTCGGAGGATTTCGCCAGCGATGAGCTCTCGATGCTCTATGAACTCTTCTGGCTTGACGAGCGAATTAGTTCGGGTAAGGATCCCATCGAGCTCGGATGGCCGAATTCGGGTCGCGGCGTCGGCGGAGGCACCGTTCACTTCGTCGGGTACGCCCTCCGCTTTCATGAGGACGATTTTCGCACGAAAACCGTCGATGGCGTCGGCGAAGACTGGCCTATCAGTTACCAAGACCTGGAGCCGTATTATGCCGAAGTCGAGCGTTTTAACCAGGTGTCAGGGCCAACCTTTTTCCCGTGGGGCCCGTACCAGGGACCTTTCCCTAAGAGAAGTCATAATCCGTCTTGCATGCACGATACGTTCCGGCGCGGCTGTGAGCGTATCGGAGCGCGTTCGACCGCAAACCTTGCACTTACCGGGGTTTCTGTAAGTTCGGCTGCAAGCCGAAGGCTAAATCGAGCACGCTTGTTACCTATGTTCCCGAGGCTTTAAGATACGGCGCGACAATTATTGCAAACGCCATGGTAACGAGAGTCAATTTGGGCAAAACGGGCAGGGTCGAGAGTGTGACCTATGTCCACAAGGGTAGGGAGTTCGAGCAGAAGGGCGATACCTTTATTCTTTCGGCTTATTCTGTGGAGAACGTGCGCTTGCTTATGCACTCGACATCGGCGAGCTTTCCAGGAGGGCTTGCCAATTCTTCCGGGGCCGTAGGTAAGTTTTTGATGGTTCACTCCGCCGACTTCGTTATAGGCAAGTACAATGCGATGATAAGGCAGTACCGGGGGCCACAAGGACTAGCTTTAACCCAGGAGTGGTACTCGCGAAAACCGGATGATGGCTTTGTGCGTGCCTACACGCTAGAGACCGAGACCTTGCAGCCAATCGAGTTTTCGAAGGCGCTAATAAGGGGTAAAGGCCTGTGGGGACAGCACCTTGTCGATGAAATGCGAGACTATAATCATTACGCGAGTTTTGGGATTGTCGGTGAGTGTCTGCCGAGCGAGAACAATACGGTAACGCTCTCGGACGAATTGGACGAGTTCGGGACCCCGAGAGCTAAAGTGACATATTCGTATCTCGACAACGACAAGAAGATAATCGAGCACTCTGTTCGCAAGTGCGAAGAGATACATGATGCCGCGGGCGCTATCGAGACTTTTCAATACCCTGGGTCGGCGCACTTGCTGGGCACATGCAGGATGGGCGATGACCCCAAGACATCCGTGGTGGACAAATGGTGCCGCACGCATGATGTAAAGAACCTCTATATCTGCGACGGAAGCGTCTTCACTACAGGAGCCGGCGTCAATCCGACTCTTACGATAGAAGCGCTCGCGGCGCGGACCGCCGACTATATAGTCGAGACGAAAAAGAGGCGGGAGTTGTAGCGACGATTAGCTAGCC
>MELI01000003.1:7198-15229 GCA_001767575.1 Candidatus Aquicultor primus
TACGGTTCTTATCGGTTCTGGCCCCATCGCCTCACATCCTTAGAAAAAGAGCTGGAATTATTTCTCACCCAAACCGCCATTCGAAGGCCAAAATGTTAAAGGATTCTGCACGTGAAGCCGATGGCTTATAAAATACTAAGAGAATAATGTTGGGTGTGCATGTAGATATGAAAACTGAGCAGCTCAATACCATTGTATTGGCACCAAACGATGACATAATCGCAGTGTTTTGCATCGCTATCGCAATATTGGCGATTCTGAGTACTCTGTTCCTAAAAGAGAACCCATACTACAAATTCTTTGCCTTAAGTCTTTCTATGTTCTTCTTCTCTACGGCCGCCAGCGTTTTGAAATCGCTTCAGCCGATATCTATGCAGGCCGTCGAACATATCACGTTATTAGCAGCTGCCGCCTCATTGGCGCTCGCCGCATATAACTACCGGCAAACGGTGGGGGATGAAGAATGATAATGGTCATTCCTAACGTCGGGATAATCGCATTGGGGATAATCGCCATATCAATGGTCCGTGCCGGCAGTGCAGACGGGGCGCGGCGCTATGTCCAGGTTGTCGTTGTGGTCGGTAGCCTGGCGCTTATTTCACTCGCACTGGCTAACATGTTTTTTTACATTAGCGGTAATGTCATGTATGTCTCGTTCGAGGTCTATGCGCGAGTCGCCATATCGATACTGTGGGTCTTCCTGATATTTAAGGCTATCTATAGCGAGGTCAAGAAAGAGGCACGCAGGCGGGAGAAAGAGCTGGAGGCACTCAATGAAGTCGCGCTTGCCGTAGGCCAGTCGCTCGACCTCGATAAGGTACTCGATAGCGCATTGAAGTCGGTCATCAAGATAGGAAACTTCGATGTCGGCTTCATCTATCTCTTAAACCAAGACAAGAATGTGTTGGAAATAGCCACAGTTTATGGAGAAATCCCAGAGGCGCTCGCCGGCAAGCTCTCGACGCTTCAGCTCGGGCAAGAGGTCTGAGGCGTGGTCGTCAAAGAAGACCGGTCGGTCTACTTGGAGGACCTGGAAAACGACCCCGTCGGCTCGCAATCGCAAGCCGTTATCGCGCTCGGGATTAAGTCTGTCGCCGGGACCCCCCTTCGATATGAAGGAAAAGTCGTTGGGGCGCTTACCGTAGGCAAGACCTATGCGTCGAAGATTGCCGCCGAAGACATCGCGCTCATCGGCTACATGGCGAACCAAATCACAACCGCCATCGTAAAAGCTCAGCTCTACAAGAAAGAACGGGAAGCACGGGTGCGCTTAGGCGCCCTCGAGAATATAGCTAAAACCGGGCTGAAAATCGTCAGCATCGATGACCTGATAGATGAAATCAAAGAACGAATCATCGAGTCTACCGGAATGAGTTGGGGCGCGATAATCCTTCTCAACAGCCGCAGCGGGTATCCTGCAGTCGAATACGCATCGAGCGGCTGCAATATGCTCAAAGGGCGTAATATAATAGAGGACTTCGGCCTAATCAACGAGATATTGGCGGCAGGAGAGACGCGAATCGTCAAGAAGTCTGAGTTCAGCGGCAAAGAATATGGTTTCATCGATAAGAAAATAAAGAGCATAGCAATGATACCAATTGCCTTGATGCAGAATCGTGTTTGTATAATCGCATTGGGTAAAAATGATTACATAGCCTTTGAACCGCACGATATCGTCTTCATCGAAGCTTTGGCCCACCGAGCCATGCTGGCAATCGAGAATTCGCTCCTGTTCAGTAAGCTCGAGCGCTCTTATCTGGAAACCATCGAGTCGCTCGTAAGGGCGGTCGAAGCGAAAGATCAATATACGTGCGGGCACTCCGAAGAGGTCGCAGCAATCTCAAAGGGGATTGCGCTTGCGATGGGCATAGATGAAGCGCGGGCCGAGCAGGTACATGCGGCAGGCTTACTGCATGACGTAGGCAAAATCGGCATATCGAGCAAGATTCTATATAAGGCGGCCTGTTTGAACTGCGAGGAGTATGCCGAGATTAAACTCCACTCGTTGAAGGGATATCAAATATTAAAACCGCTCGCCGCTTTCGAAGACCTCGCCGACATCGTTCTTCAGCACCACGAGCGCTATGATGGTTCCGGATACCCTTATGGTATAAGCGGTGAGGGCATACTTATTCAAGCCAGAATATTGGCTGTGGCCGACGCATACCAGGCGATGATCTCGGAAAGGCCATATCGCGAGCCCCTACCGTGCGAACAGGCTATCGTCGAGATAAGGAAGGGGTCTGGTAGCCAGTTCGACCCACGTGTCGCAGATGTGTTTATCGCCCTCTTCGAGAGCGGTGAACTTCCTCAGGCGCCCCAGAGAAGGGATACCTGTAGTGTCGAGATGTGCAAGAAAGCCTCGGATGAAGGGCGCGATTGCGTGAGAAACGGTTGCAAGGGCTTCGAAGTAGCTTGAGCATAACCCCAGCATCTGCCTATCTTGCTCTGGATTACAATGGATTCTCGAGTCTCGAAGCATAAAAAAGCCGGGCACTTGTGCCCGGCTCAACTTCTGCGCGTTGGTTAGTGGTTATTGAACCATTCCCGTGACTGAGTCTTGAACCGTCCATTGTCCCTTGTCGTTCTTGACGAAGGTCCAGCTCGTCTTCCAGATGCCGTTTTGTCCTAAATCTAGGTTGACGCCCATGACCGCTATATTTTTATCGATTTGCGGCTCCCCTATTGTATAGCCGACCATTCCGTAACCTTGTAGCTGCTGTGACGTGCCATCCACGTCGGACTTCTCTTTTTTACTCAGCGGCTGCAGGTCATAAGCTGTTTGCCAGTCCGCCGCCTTCCAGGCCGAGTAATATTTTTCGCAGTATTGCTTTAGGTCGGTGCCGTCCGGGACCACCGTCGCGGGCTCGCTTGAGCTGACGACCTCATTAGGTATGGGCGCGGGCGCGGCTTGCGTCGCGGCTTGCGGTTGCGCTTGCTGCGCTTGTCCTTGGTTTTGTTGGGTCGTGTTGAGCTGGCCAACCGGCCCGGGAAGTGCTGTTTCCGCGTTTGGCTTGTACATCGCAAACGCTAGCAAGCTCAGAAGGGCTAATACTATAATGGCTACGGGCAAAATCCTCTTCATCTCCACAAAAAACTTCCTTTCACGAGAATTTAACATTTCTCTAACTGATACTTTACAGCAAAACGTAGCAGTTTTTCAAGCGGCAAAATAATAGAAGCGAAATCCGGAAGCTGTGGTATAATTTTAAGCAGTATATTTTGCTACCTATACCGGGTAGGGCATATTAGTAACCGATTGAACCAGGAGGTCGACGAGTTGTCCAGTTTGAGAAAGTATTTGGTCGTAGCTGCTATCATTGTCTCAATAGCCTATGTTGTTGGTTGTTCTTCCGGCCAGACTGTGGTGCCTGACCAGGATGTATTGCAGAATCCAAGCGTGTCGCAGCCCAGTCAGACAGTGCCGCAGGCACAACCGCAGGCTGCTTATCAAAACGTTGACGCGGCTAAAGCGAAAGAGCTTATAGATTCGGACAAGAATCTTCAATTAATAGATGTTCGTGAAGAATATGAGTTTGCGGAGGGCTATATACCCGGCGCAAAGCTCATCCCCATCGACCAACTTACCTCGAGGATGAACGAAATTGACAAGAATAAGCCGGTTCTGGTCTATTGCGCGGTCGGTTCAAGGAGCGCGAGTGCCGCCGAAGTGCTGGCACAGAGCGGCTATACGAACGTCTATAACTTTGCTACCGGCATTAGCAGTTGGCCTTATGAAACACAGAAGTAACCCGCAGGGCGCAAAAAACAGCATATTTATGATATTTACATTCAATCAGGTTGCTGTATAATCAAGCTATCTGAAGATATCAATGCAACAAAGGTGGGCCATGGCCCACCTTTGTTGCGTCTAAGGATGAAATTCAATGCGATATATTCACGGATATTCGTCCGCGATCACGCGATTTTTCTTTGCCGCGTTAAATCTTTCCTAAATCCACCAGGGCTTTTCTCAGCACTTCCCGGCCTTTGTCGGTCATAGGTACGAGTGGTAAGCGAACCGGGCCGGCCGGTTGGCCCATCCAGGTGAGCGCTTGCTTGACCGGGGTCGGATTCGGCTCGACAAACAGGGCGTTGACCACGTCGAGCGTCTTGTAGTGGATATTGCGCGCTTTTTCGGTCTCGCCGGCGCCGACAAACTTCACCATTTGGTCGATCTCTTTACCTACCACGTGTCCGACCGCTGCGACTGCCCCGTGTCCGCCGAGGCACAAGAGGGAGAAGGTCAAGGCGTCTTCGCCCGAGTAGACATGGAAGTTGCTCGGCAAGGTCGCTTGCAGTATCTTCATGGTCTGCGTGAGATCGCCGGAGGCGTCTTTTAATCCGACGATGGTGTCGATTTCGGAGAGCTTTATGACGGTGTCCGGCTCGATATTTCGCGCGGTGCGTCCCGGTATATTGTAAACGATTATCGGCAGCTCGGTAGCCTTTGCAATTTCTTCAAAATGCCTCAGCATTCCTTCCTGGCTGGGTTTGTTGTAGTATGGACCGACCTGCAAGGTCCCGTCTACGCCGAGTTCGGCGGCTGCTTTTGTCATATAGACGGCTTCGGCCGTCGAGTTTGAACCGGTGCCTGCGATTACCGGAACCCGGCCGTTGACCGCATCGACGGTAATCTTGATTACGTCGAGGTGTTCCTCGTGCGTGAGCGTTGGCGACTCGCCGGTCGTGCCGCAGGGAACAATGGCCGCAGCGGCTTGCTCTTTTAGCATATATTCAATAAGGTCCCTGAGCCCTTTTTCGTCTATCTTAAAATCTTCGGTGAAGGGCGTGATTATCGGGAGAAGACATCCTTTTAAGTCCCATTTCTTCTGGTTCATATCGATTCCTCCTGGCCTTATTTGTCATTTAAATTAACGGTTGAGCACACAACTATAACGATTAGGTTTAAATAAGTCATTATACCTTTTTTGTTCGGCCCATGCTGCTTTTTTATCGACTCGCATTAGGCATGTGCGGCTCGCTCGTGCATATGCACTCTAAGGGATATTAAAGGAGCGGCGAACAGAGAGAGGGTTCGAAAACGGTTAAGGTTGCTTCTGGTCCAGATAGCGCTCGATATCCTTCAAGCCGCGGTCGGCCTGGCATTTTACTATTGCATCGTTGAGAAGAGATTGCATTTTTTCGTGCGTGTAGACTATTTCGTGGAGCAGGGTTTTGATTCTATCTAGTTTTTGGTTTTGGGCATCTGCCCAGGCATCGTAGTTGCTCATAGCAATATATTACCAGAAAATACCAAGACACGCTACCCACACAGGCGCTTTTAGTATTCGATTGTCTGCGATAGTCATACGTTCAGCTTATCTCGCACCGAAGGCGGGGCATCGGTTATAATGCGTTTAAGGCAAGCGGCAAGAACTAGCAGACAATAAGACGACAGGAGCGAAGATGCAGCCCGGCGGGATAAATGTTACCGGCGTAAATGCCCCCATATTAGTAAAAGCGCTCGCAGGAAATGCCGATTTAAGCATGCCGCTCAAGCAGGGAGACATCGTGCGGGCAAAGGTCATGGCGTTCTCCCAGGGTAGCGCGGTCTTAAGTATCGGCGGCATGAAAATACCCATATCCACACAGTTGGCGATGCGTGCCGGCGAGGCGCTGACGCTCATGGTCATGGAGCTGAAACCGGACCGGGTCGTGCTTAGGAAGCTCGATACCCCAAGAGAACAGCTCGCCGTCGTCAAGTATAGCAAGGAAGAGCTCGCGACGCATCTTTTGAGGCAAACCGGCCTAAAGGGAAGCGAGCTGGCCCGAGCGGTCGAAATTCTCGTCGGCGAGAAGGTCGACACCGGGCGAGGCATCGACGACTTGCTGCGAAACATCTCAAGGTTCGAAGGCGAGGGTGAAGCCGGCACCGAAATGGAGCGTTTACTTAACTCGATTCGAACCGCCGTGGCCCGCCCGGGGAGCAGCGAGACTATCGAGTCAAGGATAAAGGCGTTTGTCCGGGCAATCGACAGCGAAGCCGAATTTTTACGATATCTCGAGGGCGATGATGGCGGCTTGGATAACCTTAAAGCCCATCTGCTCGAAGCAAGAGCGGCGCTCCAACTCGGCGTCGCCGCTGAGCGGGCCGAATTGCTTTCCGGGCTGCGCTCGTCAATTCAAAAAATGCTCGACCTGATTAATTCGACGAAAGCATTGAACCTTCCGGTTGAGGCACAGGTCAAAGAGGTCATCTATATACCGCTGCCGGTTCAGATAGGGGATGGGCTCGGAACGGCCGAAATCCGTATCGACCAGCGGTCTGCAGAGGGCGAAGCCGAAGGGCGCGGATCCCGGTTTTCAATCGGGTTTTCGCTCGACATGCCGTCGCTCGGCAAGACACGGGCGCTGTTGGAGACCGCCGACAGTTATATAAACTTCTCCATCTTTATTGAAAATATCGAAGCGCTCGTCGGCATCGACAGCCACCTGCAAGAGCTGAAGATATCGCTGGAGGCTCTGGGCCATACGGTCGGTAGACTTTCGGCGGCAAAGCTGCCTGTGGAAGAGTCGATTAGGAGTCTGGTTGAAGAAAAGAAGAGCATCAAGCAAGAGGGAATCGACGTGAGGGCATAATGGCTAAAGGCGGCAAAAGCGAGGAGCGAAAAAAGGCGGTTGCGCTGGGTTACGAGGCCGACAAGGACGGCGCGCCTAAGGTGCTGGCCAGGGGCTCAGGGCTCGTTGCCGACCGCATCATGGAGCTGGCTAAGGAAAAAGGGGTCACACTCTATGAAGATGCCGCGCTTGTCGAAGCATTGAGCGCCGTCGATATCGGTAAAGAAATCCCCGAAGAGCTCTACAAGGTCGTGGCTGAAGTCCTGGCGTTTATTTACGCACTCGACAACCACGCGGCGCGCTCCGCTCGGAGATAGATCGGCGCCCTCGTTCTAAAGCGAGCTCTCGCGCATTCTTCGCATCAACTCGTCGTGCCCGAGCAGGCCGTTTTGCGCCCCAATACTTCCGACCACCGAAGCCGCATTGATGGCGGCCATGTGCATAGCGGTTCGTATATCGTGGCCCATGATTATCGCGGCCACAAAGGTCGAGCCGAACGAGTCACCGGCTCCGGTCGGATCGACGACCGCTTCGCTTAAGGCTTCCTGGAAATGGATAGACCCGCCGTTGCTCGCACAGCTTCCTTCGCCGCCGCAGGTCAAGACGACTATCTGCGGGCCGGTCTTCAAGAGCTCTGTTACGAGCGTGCGCTTATCATCGTGCGCTAAGCCCGGGTTTCTCGTTCTTAATAGCTGGAACGCCTCGGAGTGGTTGATAATCAGGACATCCAGTTTCTCAAGGATGGGTGCCATATACTCGAACCCCTGCTCGAGTTGGCCGAGGCCGGGGTTGTTCGCGACCTTGATGGAATTCTCTTTGGCGAAGTCGACAAGGCCGGAGAGAAGCTCGGGCGCTTGTCTGGAAATCGGACTAACATACAGCCACGATGTGTTTTTGAGTTTAGTCCAGTCTTCGATTTTCAGGTTGCGATTCGCCCCCGAATAGAAAAGGACGGTCCGGTCGCCCACGCCCTCCGGCAGCAGGATGACGGAAGTGCCTGTTCGGAGCGATTCGTCTATGTTGACCAGGTGGGTGTCAGCCCCCTCGTCGGCCAGTTCGACGATGATTTGCTCGCCCATCTCGTCGCGTCCGACATTGAGATACGGCGCTACCTTAAGTCCGAGGCGCGCCAGAGAGGTCGCTGTGTTGCAGGCGCCGCCACCGTCGGTAAAGTGTGCTTGCTCTATTGATACCTTTGCCCCGACGGGAAAAGCGAGGAGCTGTCCCTCGAAGATAGAATCATCGGGTATGATTTTGCCGCGACTCGTCAAAAAAAATATATCTCTGCTCGCGCTACCTATCGTAATTACATCCTTCATCGTATCATCACCCTTCGCTGTAGCCTGGTTCGCCCGACGTGTAGTTCGGTGCGCTATTGGATAAGGTTTTAGCGCATGCTTTATAGAGAGGCTACCACCTGAGCTGCCCCCTATCAAGGCGGGTGAGTGCTTTGCTCTATTTGCGGCGACC
>MELI01000003.1:15242-15347 GCA_001767575.1 Candidatus Aquicultor primus
TGCCGATGCATGGGTAGATTACCGGGTGCTTCTCCGCCGGATACCCCAGAGCTTCGACGACCTCGTAATCGCTGATAGGGTCGAGGATATTTATGGCTTTACCCG
>MELI01000003.1:15353-19765 GCA_001767575.1 Candidatus Aquicultor primus
AGGTTCGAAACGCTTCGCGCAACAGTTCTTTGGCGCCCGGCTCCGTACCTGTCATGACAGCCGTCAAGACCACTGGTTGGGTCAAGAACTCGTCGACTGCCAGCACAAATAGAGCGAGCGCGGTAATCGGAGTAGATGAGCCCAGCTCAAGACTCGCGAGGGTTCTGCCGACCATCTCTTCGTACTTGGAGGCCCCGCCGAGGTAGGATAATCGATAGAGTTGTCGGGCGAGCAACGCGTTTTCCTGCACGGGAGTGGTTTTGACGGCCAGCGCTCCGAGGTGCGGTTCGCCGCTGATATCAGAGCTGTCGGCGAAAGTGCCGTCGTCGTTTAAGAGCCTTTTCTCACAGATACCGGCGAGTGCCATAGCGCTGTCCAGGTACTTATGCGTACCTGTAACACTGTAAGCATCGAGCAGCGCCCCGATAGTGCCGGCTTGGCTCGATATGCGGCCGAAAAGGTGAGCTTCGCCATCGAAGTAATGGGCCATGCCGGCCTCGGCCGAATAGCAGGTCTCCATCAGGAAGTTCACGGAGCGCAACGCGAAATCGCGATAGGCTTCGTCGCCGAGGACTTGATAAGCCTCCAGATAAGCCGAGACCATTGCCGCATTCGTATCGACGTAGATGATTCGGTCGATGAATGGGAGTTTATGCTTGAGGCGTTCATCCGCGTCAAGCTTATAGAACGCCTCGTCGGCGTCCTGGCTGCCCGCGAAGCCGCCGTTTTTCTTGTCGGCGAAGTACGAATCGATGAAAGCGAGCGTCTTTTCGGCGACATCGCGGTACTTGATGTTGCCGGATACTTGATATCCGCGCAGGTAGTCGAGGATGAGCACCGCGTTGTCTCCGAGCATCTTCTCGTAGTGCGGCTCGCTCCAATCACTCTCGGTCGAGTACCTGAAGAAACCGCCCCACTCCCGGTCGAAGAGGCCGCCATCGGCCATCCCGATCAATGTCCGCGACGCCATCTCCAGCAAATCGGTATTGTTTTCAAGGTAAGCGCGTCGAAGCAGCAGCTCTGTTACGGGTGAGTTCGGGAACTTGGGCTTATCGGAGAAGCCGCCATGTTTCGCATCGAAGGTGCGCTGCAACATATCCAGAACGTCGCTTACCAGGCTCTCATCGAGGTTAAAATGCGCGGCCTCCTTCATCGACGCGGCCTGCAGAATCTGCTTGCGCTGTTCTTCGGCCGCCTCTTCCAGGCGGTCGCGGTGTTCAGCGTAGTAGTCGGCGACTTTTTTGAGCAGCGATATGAGCTCATGCGGCGGGACATATGTTCCCCCGCTCATCGTCTCGCCGTTGGTTGTCAAAATCGCGGTAGTCGGCCAGCCCCCCATAATGTAGCGCTCCTGAATATCGGGTCGTTTGTCGGCGTCGACTCTGACCGGGATGTAGCGCTCATTGATTATCGATATAATCTGCTCGTCAGAATAGGAGGTCTCATCCATCACGTGACACCAGTGGCACCAGACCGCCGACAGCGACAGCAGGATGGGCTTCTTCTCGCTCGCGGCGCGCTCGAACACCTCCGGCCCCCAGCTCAACCAGTCGATGGTGTGGGCTTTATTCGGATTGGGCGAGAAGCGAAATTCCGGCGTCATGCTCCCGGGTTCAGGCTTTGGAGAACTCATAAAATTCGACCCTTTCTTTAAATAATAATCTGCCGGTCTTTCTGCACACCGCAGCCTATTTTGGCATCCCTTATTTATAACCATTCTAGCCGGCCTTTGAACGCTCGTCCTCGGGATGTGCGTCGACACAGGTCGGCAGTCCGGCATATATAGTAGGATACTTTGGCCTAAAGCCCAGCTCGTCGCGTGTTTTAGCAGTATCCGCCGCAAAGCTGGAGAGGCTGAAATTCAAGACGTCGCGGTTGATGATCGGAGTCGTCTTGTTTATCGCGGCCCATGCTGTCGCAAGCGATGCGAAGACCTTGAATAGCCAAACCGGAGCGGTGCCCGGTCGCGGTGTTCCCAGGAGGTCGGCCAGCTCATAGACGAAATCCTTGAAGCGCACGGGTTTGTCGTCCGCAACGTTATACGTCTGGCCTGAGGCGCGTTCATTTGAGAGTGCCAGGAGCATTCCTTGAACGACATCTTCGACGTGCGCGAAGTGGGCGAGGTTATTGCCTGACCCCGGGATGCGGTAAAGCCCGGCTTGCATAAACTTTTTGAGCGTTGTAATCAGTCGAATGCCGGGGCCGTACACCGTCCCGAGCCGCAGTATAGTGGCCGAAAGCTTACCTTGTTCGTTTAGAACGTGCAGGTGTTGCTCGCAAAGCCTCTTATAGAGGGCGTGAAAGCTGGTAGTCGCCACTCTAGCCGACTCGATATCCATCGGGGGAGAGGGGGTCACATGCGGCCCTAAGACCAAGGGAAAGCTCGGGAAGATAAAACGCTTGACGCCCTTATCCATGCACTCGTTGGCGACATTGATGGTCCCTTCGTAGTTGATTATGCGCAGCGTCTCCCCGGCGTTTACGACGAAGAAGGCCGCAGCGAGGTGATACGCGGCATCCACGCTATAAGCGGCCCCGTTGAGTGTTCGCGGGTCGGTGATGTCACCAATAAATATCTCAACCCCGTTTCTGCGCGCGCGGTCGGCTTCGCTTAGGTCTTTTACGAGCGCTCTAACGGTGTGTCCTTGCATAAGAAGCGCTGGAACAAGGTGCGAGCCTATGTCTCCGGCCGCGCCGGTCACAAGTATTTTCAAAGTATTCTCCCCGGATGCAATCGCTTTTTTTAACTGTTCTGTAGATACCCAAAATGCGGGGTGCCGGAACAAGAGGATTTAGAGCATGAGGACGTAGAAGATGAGAGTTGTCGATATTTATGGGTATGTGACGCGCTCGAAATCGCGCCTATATTCCTTCGCCGATAAAGGATTTTGTGTCGACGCTCTGTACTCTCATAGCGAGACTCTTATTTTTTGCACTAAAGACCAGCCATGTTGCGCTTGACCAGGAGATAATCATGATGAGCAAGTGGAAGACAAGCTCACGCGAGGTGATGCTTATGGTGCTGCCACGGAGCGTGAGTTGCGCGGATGTCGCGCCGTGCAGGAAGAACAGATACATAGCCGCCGGGAATACATTTAGCAGCCCCTGGAGTGTAGCCGTAAACGCGGAGAGGCTTCGCGCCAACTCCTTGCCTTTGATGTTGGTATCTACCGAGAGCAGGGCAAAGATGAAGAGGAGCGAGGCGATGAATGCCTGGTACTTGGACCAGAGCCACAGCTCTTCGAGCTTGATGCCGGCAAAGAGGTACAGGGGTGATTCGGGATAATAGAGAAGGGCGATTGCGAGGCCGAGAAATGCGTTGGCTAGTATTAGAAATCCCATAAACCGGTTAACCTCCTGAAAAGCGCCGTATAATCTGTATTTTCGACAGAAAAGAGAGCCCGGTTTAGGACTTTTCACATCAATAGGCTTTTATAGCCGGTGGTAACAGCATAATCAGGAATGTTCGCGTTCGAGCTGGTATACTATTTCTATTATGAAGAATGCTAAACGAATGACGGGCCGGATTCGGGGTGCCGTAGGGCTGGGGCTGGCGTTTCTTGCGGGCGCGCTTTGGCTGAAACGCAAAGACAGCACGAAAGCGCTGGCCAGGTTTCATGGTTCACGATTACACGACCTTCTCCATAGCTATTTCTATTTCAAATGGCAAGCAACCTATCTCAAGCCCGTTAAATATGTTCTTGAGCACCCCGAGAGATTTCCCGAGCGCATCTACATGAGCGCGGGCAGAAGGCTCATGCAGACACATCATTCAAAGGTCTTGAGCACCGGCACCGCCAGGCGACTGGTCAGTATAGAAGAGCCGGTTCGCATGAGCAACTCCGAGCAGGTGCTCCCCTTCGAGAAGGCGCGCGATATCATCCTTGAGAACCCGGGAAGCATTGCGGTTACCGAGTGCGCCTGCCGCAAAATCGCCGATGACCCGTGCGGCCCGCTCGATGTCTGTCTCGTCCTTGGGGAGCCGTTTGTAAGTTTTGTCGTCGAGCATCAAAAGGACGGCGCGAGAAGGATCGATTCGGATGAAGCATTCGCCATCCTAGAGCGCGAGCATGAGCGCGGACGTGTCCACACGGCCTGGTTTAAAGATGTCGCCGGGGACCGGCTTTACTCTATCTGCAACTGCTGTTCGTGCTGCTGCCTGGGCCTCCACGCGCTCTCGTACGGCTTTGATGTCGTCGCTTCGTCCGGCTATGTCGCGCAGGTAGACGACGCGGAATGCATTCTCTGCGAGGAGTGCCAAGACGCCTGCCACTTCGGCGCGTTGAATGTGACGGACGCAGTCGAAATCGATGCCGGCAAGTGCATGGGCTGCGGCGTATGCGTCAGCGAATGCCCCGAAGACGCGATCACTCTCCACGAAGACCCCACCAAGGCGCCACCCTTACTTCTCC
>MELI01000003.1:19831-19978 GCA_001767575.1 Candidatus Aquicultor primus
TGACGACTTTCGCGCCATGGTAGATCGAGTGCAAGACTAGAATCAGGCGCCTGCCTAGCTGTTTCCCCCAGAGGTTCTTGCTCGAAGGGTAGAGGTCGCTCGCTCTGTTTGTTTAGGAGCGCGTGGTTTAGGGCATAAACAAAAAAA
>MELI01000003.1:20118-25322 GCA_001767575.1 Candidatus Aquicultor primus
CATGATTACGATATCTAATTCCCAAGGGTCGGACGGATCAAAAGATGATAAAGGTTCTGCTCTGCGTATGAGGATTCAAGCAGCGCCGGCCTTTATCGGCCAGAAGATGAAGGATAAAAAGTCTAGCTTCAAGTCGACAAGCGGGAAAGTCAAAACAGCGGTTGGCGTCGGTTTTACGGCACACCGAAAGGCTAAGGGGCAGCGATAGGCGTAGCGCGAGCATGATTCGGCTATTACTGGATACGTCGGCGCAAATCTGAGATAATCCTCGCAAACATAAAGATAGAGGTTTTGCTTTCATGCCCGCGATCTACGTTCACATTCCTTTCTGCAAGCAGAAGTGCGCTTACTGCGATTTCAATTCGTATCCCGGGCTCGATGCCGCCCACGGGGCATATATCGATGCGCTTGTTTCGGAGATAAGCGCAGAAGCCGCACGCTTTAACCGCGCCTCAACCAACACTATCTATATAGGCGGCGGCACGCCGACATTGCTTGCGCCGGAACAGATAGGGCGCGTTCTCAATGTGATAAAGGAGAACTTCACCGTCGTTTCCGACGCCGAGATATCGATAGAAGCCAATCCCGAAACCATAACCCACGAAAAGCTCGCGGCCTTGCGTGATGCCGGGATAAATAGGTTGAGCATGGGTTTCCAGTCGCTCGATGACGAATTGTTGGAGCTTTTAGGGCGCAAGCATACGGCCGCGCAGGCGGTCGACGCTTTCAGGGTGGCGCGCGGTGCCGGTTTTGAGAACATCAGCATCGACCTCATCTTCGGGATACCGGGCCAGTCGCTCGCAAATTGGGCGCTCACGCTGGAGCAGGCCATCGCGCTCGACCCCGAGCATCTCTCGTGCTATGGCTTGACCATCGAGTCGGGGACAGCGCTGGAGCGGGCAATCGACGAATCGGCGGTCTCAAGACCTGATGAGGACCTCCAGGCGGACATGCTCCTTTACACGATGGACTCGCTTTACGAGTCGGGTTACGAGCATTACGAGATATCCAATTACGCGAAACCGGGCTTTGCGTGCAAGCACAACCTTACTTATTGGGACGGTGGCGACTACCTGGGGTTCGGAGCCGGAGCGCACTCGAAGGCCGGCCGCGCCAGGTATAGCAATGTCGCGGAGCCGGCGAAATACATAGAGAGTGCGGGGAGCGACGCGCGTATCGCCGAATCGGTTGAGCAGTCGGTCGCGGACGAGATGAGTGAAGCGATGTTTCTCGGGTTGCGCAAGATGGACGGCGTAAACCCGGAAGAATTCCACGCGCGCTTCGACCAAGCCATCGATAGCGTCTTCGGCGAGGCGATAGAAGACCTGGTAGGAGTAGGACTTCTGGTTCGTAACACGAATCTGCGCCTGACTCCAAAAGGTATTCTGCTGGGAAATGAAGTCTTTTCCAGGTTTGTGTGATGGGCTTCAACCCGACCGGTCTTGCCGACAGTTGACTTTTCCTGCGGTTTTGATAGTATATTATGGTTGCAATATTAACGATTTTCGATTATAGTTTACTTTTGTATGTAAGGTTGGAGGAGAGATGAAGACATATTCTGCAAGGCCGAAAGATATTGAGCGCGAGTGGTTTGTCGTCGACGCAGCCGGCATTCCCCTGGGTCGTCTTGCGACAAGAGTCGCGCATATATTGAGAGGCAAACACAAAACGATGTACACGCCGAGCATGGACGTTGGTGACCACATAGTCATCATCAATGCCGAGAAAATCGCCATGACCGGTCGCAAAGCCCAAACCAAGATGTACTACCGTCACTCCGGCTACATCGGTGGCCTGAAAGAGATGACATTCGAGAAGTTGCAGGCGAAACATCCCGAGCGCATTCTAGAGCTTGCCATAAAGGGTATGCTTCCTCATAACAGCCTCGGTAGGGCAATGTTTAGGAAATTGAAGGTCTATGCCGGGACGGAGCATCCACACAGCGCCCAGCAACCAAAAATTCTTGATATCATGGCGGAAGGAGAGTAGTGATGGCAGATAAAGTCGTGTATATAGGAACCGGACGCAGAAAAGATGCCGTCGCTCGAGTTCGCTTGATGCCCGGCACAGGAACCTTTAGTATCGGTGGCAAAACACTCGAGCAATATTTTGGACGCAAGACGCTGCAGGCACTAGTCCAGCAGCCGTTTAACGTAACCGGCACACTGGCTAGGTTTGATGTTATCGCCAAAATCGAAGGCGGAGGCATCAGCGGTCACGCCGGAGCGTTGCGTCATGGTATCGCTCGCGCGTTGCTCGAAGCCGACGATGGTTTTCGCGCCGAGCTTAAGAAAGCGGGACTTTTGACCCGCGACCCGAGAATGAAAGAGCGCAGGAAGTACGGCTTGAAGAAAGCACGTAAGCGTCCTCAATTTTCAAAGAGGTAATTTTATCGCACCGACAGAGGTTAGAGAAGTTCGCTTCTTTAACCTCTTTTTTAATTAAGAAATGGATTCGCGTGCTACTTATCGTTCCGGCCTAAGAGGTGTGATTTGTCGCTGCCGAGAATAGTCATCGATTTAGCCAAAATAGAGCAGAATACGCGGGTTTTAATGTCGACTCTCGGCGGGTTCGGCATCGAGCTGGCCGGCGTGGTCAAGGCGGTCCTCGGAAGTCCCGAGGTCGCCCGGGCGATGATTAACGGAGGTGCTACGATTATCGGGGACTCACGACTCGCCAACCTAAGGCGTCTGGCAGGCGTGGGCGCGCCGTTGATGATGTTGCGACAGCCGATGCGCTCCGAGGTCGAAGAGGTCGTGTCGATAACCGATGTCTCGCTCGTCTCCGAGCTGCGCGCCATGGAGTGGGTCGCTCACGCGGCGCGCGCGCAAGGGAAGCGATATAAAGTCATAATCATGGTCGAGACCGGGGACCTTCGCGAAGGGGTGCTCCCCGAGGAACTCGAGCGTTTTGTCGGAGAAGCCCAGCGCCATGGCTCTATTGAAATCGCGGGTATCGGCACTAACGTAGCATGCCTGCAAGGCGTGCCTCCCACGCCGGCTATGCTAGAGCGCCTCGTGGCAGGTGCCGAGTCTTTGCGCGCCGGCCGGCACTTGGCCCTGCCCGTAATCTCCGGCGGGAACTCCAGCGTCTGGAAGCTGCTAGAAGCGGGGCTCGTCCCGCCGCAGGTGAACCAGGTACGCCTCGGCGAAGCTATCTTACTAGGGCAGGAGACAGTCGATTACGACCCCATCTCCGGCCTTTTTCAAGACGCCATCACCATTGAGGCCGAGTTCATCGAGGTGCGGGACAAACCGATTGAGCCGGCAGCGGGCGGCGGTTCCGGGGCGAAGCGGGGTATTTTAGCTCTAGGCTCACAGGACATCTGTCAGGGCCGGCTCAAGGCGCTCGATGCGGGCATTCGTGTCTCGCGAAGGAGCAGCGACCATCTGGTCGTCGATACTTCGGCGTCTGATAGAACGTACGAAACCGGCGACACCGCCATTTTCATACCGGGCTACGAAGCGCTGCTTGCGGCAATGACAGCACCCTTTGTTGAAAAATCGTTTACGCGGTCTTCGTAGGGGCGGGATTTGTAGAGCAACCTAAGGGTGTAGTATTTTTGTAGGCTTATTGAGAACGTGGTATACTTAGCCGATTGTGGCATAGAAGCTGCCGCGCCAAAAAGACATCGATGCGGCGCCTGGAAGCCGGGCGTGTTTTCATAAACCTGGAGGTGGAGTTTGACGAGGATATTTGGTACCGATGGGGTTCGCGGCATCGCCAATGCCGACCTCACGGTCAATATGGCCTTTAAATTAGGACAGGCTGGAGCGAGTGTTCTCAGTAAGGGGCGCGGGGGCATTTTTGTCATCGGAAAAGATACGCGCGTATCGGGAGACATGCTCGAAGCGGCGCTCGCCGCCGGCATTTGCTCGGTCGGCTCTAATGTCATAAAAGCCGGTGTCTTACCTACACCCGCAATCGCCTATTTAACGAAAGCACTCAGGGTAGACGGTGGTATCGTCATATCCGCTTCGCATAACCCCGCCGAATATAATGGGATAAAGTTCTTCGGTGCGGACGGATTCAAGCTGGCCGACAGCGTGGAGGATGAAATAGAGAATGCCATGGGGAAACAGAAAGACCTTCCCACCGGCTCAAGCATCGGCACCATCAAGTCGCATTCAGGGGCGGATGATTTATATATCGACCACGCAGTAGCGAGCATAACCGGGGGGCTGGACGGCTTGCGGGTGGCGATAGACTGCGGCAACGGCGCGGCCTATAAAGTCTCACCGGCAGTCTTCAAGCAGCTCGGTGCCGACGTGTTAGCGGTAAACACCAACCCCAACGGCACCAACATCAATCTGGGCTGCGGTTCGACCTATATCGAATATCTTCAGGAGATAATCGGTTCGCACAACGTCGATGTCGGGTTCGCGCACGACGGCGACGCCGACCGCGTCATCGCCATCGATGAGAACGGCGATGTCGTCGACGGCGATTTTATGCTGGCGATATGCGCCGCCCACATGAAAGAGCAGGGGAAGTTGCCCGAAAATGCTTTGGTTACAACGGTCATGGCGAATCTAGGCTTTGATTTGGCGATGAAAGACCACGGCATCGAGCTGGTCAAGACTAAGGTCGGCGACCGCTATGTTCTCGAAGAGATGCTCAAGAGAGACATTAGAATCGGCGGCGAGCAGTCGGGACACATCATCTTTCTCGACCATGCGACGACCGGCGATGGCGTCATAACCGCTCTGCAGATTGCCTCGGTTATCAAACAGAGCGGCAAGCCCTTGTCGGAGCTGAGAAAAATCATGGCGAAACTACCGCAAGTCTTGATAAATGTCACAGTGAAGCAGACGAACGGCTGGCAAGAGGTATCATCCATAAGGGAGCGAATCAAGAAGGCCGAGGACGAGCTGGGCAATCGTGGACGCATTTTAGTGCGGCCGTCCGGGACAGAGCCTTTGATCCGGGTGATGGTCGAGAGCGACAGCGGCGAGAACGCGAGCTTTATAGCGTCGAGCGTGGCCGACATAATACGCAAAGAATTAGGGTAAGATAGTCGGGTGGTTGGGTATAAAGTGGGAGCCGAACCCAGGCTTCGGCGGTCGCAGCTCAGCCTTGCAAGGCAGTAAGAGAGCATGAGGCAGCGCATTGACAAGCTTGGCAGAACCTAGCGAGCGCTGTAAAAAATAGGTATAATAGCATTAAATAAAAATCACCTGCAGCTAGAGCCGGAATGACGGTGC
>MELI01000003.1:25345-26964 GCA_001767575.1 Candidatus Aquicultor primus
TAGAAAGCGCCAGAACTGGCCTAAAGCAAAGCAACACTATGTATGCACTACTCATGCGATAGGGCCAGTTGACGAGGAAGAGGTTAATCGAGAAGTCTTTGGGACAGTCCTGAAGCATTCGGCGGGTGCCTCTCGGCAGGCCATAGTCGTTATGGAATCCACAAAACCGGCGGGCGACCTCCGGGACAAATGGATGCCAGCGTGGCGGTAGAACCGGTATGTCCATATATCGACACCACACCGGGGCTGCTAATCAGAACCATTCAGTAATTCAGTAATCCCCTAAGCGACTTCAATTGATTTATTTCCAATATCGTTGTGATGCGATAACGAAGGGAGAACTTATGTGCGGAATCGTCGGGTATATCGGCCAACAGGACACGGTGCCCATACTCGTAAACGGTCTAAAACGTTTGGAATACCGGGGCTATGATTCAGCGGGAATCGCGACCTTAAACGGGGACATAAGTATAGTGAGGCGCCTCGGGAAGCTGGCCGAGCTTGAGATAGCGCTCGGCTGCGACGCGCCGACCGCCACCATCGGCATCGGTCACACGCGCTGGGCCACACACGGCAGGCCGTCCGAGGAGAATGCCCATCCGCACGCGGATTGTTCGGGCGATATCGCGGTCGTCCACAACGGGATAATCGAGAATTACCTCTCCCTCAAAGAAGAGCTGCAGGCTAGAGGGCACGTCTTTAAGTCGGAGACCGACACCGAGGTCATCGCCCATCTTGTCGAAGACAAATACGACGGCAACCTCTTTGAAGCCGTGCGGGCCGCGATTGCCGAGGTCAGGGGCTCGTTCGCGATAGCCGTTCTCTGTAAGCACGAGCAGGATAAAATCATCGCTGCCCGCAAAGACAGCCCGCTCATCCTGGGTTTGGGCGAGGGCGAGAATTTCATCGCCTCGGACATCCCCGCGATTCTCGGCTGCACACGGGACATTCTCCTTCTCGAAAACGATGAGATGGCCGAGGTCACAACCGAGTACGTCAAGATATTCGACCGCCACGGCGCGCTCGTCGAGCGCGAGATATTCGAGGTCCATTGGGATGATGAGGCCGCGGAGAAGTGCGGCTACGAGGATTTCATGCTCAAAGAGATTTACGAGCAGCCGGTGGCTGTCCGTGAGACTATTCGCAGCAGTTTCCAAGGGAGCAAAGTCGTCGTCGAGAATTCGGCCCATCTGACCGAAGATGCCGTCAAATCGATAAACAAGATTTTTGTCGTCGCGTGCGGCACATCCTACCACGCGGGCCTCGTCGGAAAGACCGTTATCGAGAACTGGGCTAGAATTCCGGTCGAGGTCGACATCGCCTCGGAATTTAGATACCGCAACCCGATAATCGATGAGAAAACACTGGTAGTCCCGATATCGCAATCGGGCGAAACCGCCGACACCTTAGCCAGTATGCGCGAGGCAAAACAGCGCGGCGCCAAGATAATGGCGATAAGCAATGTGGTCGGGAGCAGTATCGCGCGCGAGGCGGACGGCACCATTTACACGCACGCCGGCCCCGAGATAGGTGTCGCGGCTACCAAGACCTTGGTTTCGCAGATGTCGGCCATATACGTGCTCGCGCTCTATCTGGCGCAGGTGCGCGGTACGCTAACC
>MELI01000003.1:27014-27549 GCA_001767575.1 Candidatus Aquicultor primus
AATAGAGACGCTCCTTGCCGATGTCGATGATATTAAGATATGCGCGCAGAAGTTCGTCGATTGCCGGAGTTTCCTCTTCTTGGGGCGCGGAATCGGCGTGCCGGTCGCCATGGAAGGCGCGCTCAAGCTAAAAGAGATATCCTACATCCACGCCGAGGGTTATGCCGCCGGCGAGATGAAGCACGGCCCCATCGCCCTGCTGGAGCGCAGCGTTCCGGTCGTAGTAATCGCCACAAAAGGCCATACCTACGAGAAGGTGATAAGCAACATCCAGGAGGTGCGCGCGCGCGATTCCTACGTCATCGCTGTCGCCACCGCCGGCGACGAGGAGATAAAACAGCACGCCGACTACGTTTTCTTTGTGCCCGAGACGAGCGAGTTTCTCTCAGCCATACCGGCGGTAGTGCCTCTACAGCTCCTCTCCTACCACATCGCAAAACTAAGAGGCTGTAACGTCGACCAACCCCGGAATTTGGCTAAGAGTGTGACGGTGGAGTAGAATTTAACTTCGGCTGATTTAGCATAAATATAGATT
>MELI01000003.1:27582-31780 GCA_001767575.1 Candidatus Aquicultor primus
GTTTATGTTGTCAGGCGTTAGAGTGTGGGTTTGGATTGTGCGCCGTCGCAGAGGCTTGGCGCAGTTCGAATCCGATCCGGGGAGCAGGTTGGATTCGAACTTGAATGATTCGCTTTGATAAGCGGTTTTTCTGCTTTTTAGGCATAGTTGTAAATGAAAGCGCTCTCAAAGACTCTGCCTTGCATGAAACATCAACTCCTTAGACCACTTCTTCGTCTAGATGAATCAGTGTTAACTAGTAAATGCATTTAATAAAGCAAACAATTGAGGAAAAAGCAAGATTTCGAGATTTCTACAAACAGATATATGCTCTGTAAAATACAGGTCACTCGCTATTAATGGCATTGATTGGTTAATAATTCAACAATAACTGGCTTGCTGTTAAGCATATACGATAGTAAAGTATAATTATATAGCGGCGCTGTTTCTCATACACTGAATTGCACGTAGGATCGTTTCGGCTGGGTATTCAAGAAGAATTAGGATTCGAGCAGTCCTCTTTGGGGTTTGGCACTCTGGTTATTTCCAGCCCTGCTTACTGCCACCATAAAGACAAAAGGGGTGTTTATGAAACGGGTTTTCGCCTTATGCTTTATCGTGCTTAGCATAATCTTATTGCAAGCAAGTATTAGTCTTGCCGCTCACAGGCATGCTGCTACATACATAAATGCAAGTAGTAGCTTCGGAGGTGTTTATGCTGAATGGAAGCAACTATGGTATCCAGAGCCTGGAAGCTCGCCTCACCATAATAACCACACTTTGTGGCTGTGGACTAACGGAACGACGGGCGCAAGCTTAAGCTCAAACGCTTTTATGGAGATTGGTTATTGGCACGGCTGGAATTATAATCTCGAGGATGTGAATGCATTTTACTGGGCACGACAAACTACTACCGGATACTATGAGACCAATTATACGACTGCCGTCTTGCCGGGGGTCAACGGAACTAATCATAGCTTTACCATTCAACTGGAGAACGTCAACGGATATGAGGGCTATCGAGGATACATCGATGGCGTTCAGATATTCCAGAAGCAGCAAGGGTGGCCTTCGGTAAAAGCACAATGTGGTCTCGAGACCACATTGCCTGACGCACCGCTCCCTAACGTGTATCCTAAGTGGTTGCAGTATAAAACAAATAATTCTTGGGTTTACTGGAATTATGGTGCGATAAAGAAAGATGCGCCGTACAATTATCTCTACCAAAACGGTCATTATTATGAGGGTAGAGATTTTAATGATAATTACTATTAATTCAGGGGGCGTGCTATGAGGAGAATAAAGACAATCTCGTTAGGAATTCTTGTGGTTGCCTTGATTGGCGTTGCCTCAATCGGCGGATACAATCTGCAACATCCTAAGAAAGCGATTAGTAGCCCACCGGCGGCAGGTCCGGAAAATCTCAATCCGGCTGAAGTCGTTGCGAATTCAAAGTTACCAGAGAACATCAAGAAGGCGACCGGAGGTCCTTTTAAGTCAAAAGAGGAAATTCTGGCAAAAGCTAAGGATGCGAAGGCCTTTGGCCCGGGCAGTAAGCTCTCTGGCCGTGCTGAGGCAGTCCTAATGAAGCAAGGTGAAACCAATCAGCGCTTTACAAAGCTTACCGGCGAAGTCGCCGAGCGGCTCGACGTAGACGATTCAAAGGAAGTCTGGGTCGCAATTGTTGGTGGGGAATTTGAATCGACATGGAGAAGCAACCCATCCGGTTTGGATATCCCGCCTACGAAATGGATTATGTATGTCTATGACGCCACGACTGCTGAAGTTTTGTCTGTGAAGACTGGCCCCGGCAGCTGGCCAGATAAGTTTCTAGAGCCTCTACAGTAGTCTGATATACAAACGGCGTCTACCATGGTAGACGCCGTTTGTATTACCTGCACTTTAAGCACTAGATAGGATGCGGAGTTTCTTGTGCCGATTGGTTTACATATAAGCTAACCTCTCGCCTAACACCCGTCTAAGACCTAAGCGATCAAACTGGCAATTTCTGTATGAAGTTGGAATAAGTGCGAATCCGGGGAGCACTTTTTGGGCGTATAAAATCCCTTGTGAAAACCGCCTTATAGAGCGGTTTTTCGCGTTTGTGCCTACAGTTATGGATTGATGAACCTTAGCTTGAGAATCCTTGCGATTGTTGAACAACGGCCGACTTTTCACCGCTTTTCCAAAGGTTCCGTTCAGTTATTCATTTCTGCTTTGATACAGCGGTTGTTATTCTTAATTCTTCTATTGCTTTGTCGCCCACGATCCAGCTTGACTATTGCATGTTATCTAAAACCATAGGTTAGCACTATATATACATACTATCAACTAGTGGTAGAATAAGAAATAGACTTTACGATTAAGGGCACTAAAACTGAAGCACTATTAAGTCGCAATGGTCATCAAGAATTGGTTTTGGGTTATTACCACCAGCAGCAGTTTTGCATGTGTGACGTATGAGTTTTGGACAATAGGGAAGTGCGCTTCAGTTGAATCGGAGGTGATTGTTAAAGAATATGATATGTACGCCGTAGTCTATAGCAGACATAGGAAAGGAAGGTAGATGTGAGAAGAAGAATAGTCAGCAGCATTATTTTAGCAGTGATCGGGGTCATATTATTTCCACCGCAGGCTTTTGCTCTAAACTATGGTATTGGTCTCCAAGATGGAGAGGCTACAGTTCGTGGAACCTACGCTATGAATTATGTAATGGTCACACAGCCAAGTGCAATGCATATCAACTCAGTTTATGTTAGAAAAGACGCGTTTAATATTATGGAGGTAGGCTGGTCTTGGTGGGGACCTAATAATGTTTACGGGGGCTATACGGGTGGTTTTAATGACCCTGATTGGTTTGTTCATATTCAAGATGGGTCTTCTAACTACTGCACAGAATGGACTTCGCATGGTAAATACGTCATTAATTCAAGTTACCCTAATGGGCGTTTCTTCTATGGAACTGAACCACTACCGGGCTATCCTACACCTGGTACTAGTTACGGTTTTAAAGCCGAAAATCGTGGCTATAATAGTTATACGTTTGATGCGAAATATAATAATTACGTAAAAAAGACCTGGACTTTTACGAACATGACTTATGGCAAGTCTGTTATAGGTAGCGAGCGCGCGTCTCTTGCCGATAGTAATTATGCGCATTTCTGGTCATGTCAAGATATCATAAACCAACCTAGCCAACCTTGGACAAATTGGGTTGCGCCCAAAGAAGCTACCTTCGCGCCTGGTGATAGTTATTACTATTGGCGCAATCCTTCAGCTACTGAACATTTCTGCGAACATATATAATAAGCTAGAAAGGTGGGAACTTAAATGACACATGTTTTGACACAAAACAAAAAGCAAATTGTGCTCATTATAGCGCTTGGTGTCATACTTGCAGGGTTAGTATGTATCCAGCAACTAAGAGCTCAGACAGACAAGGACTTGGCTTTGAATCAGAAATCTTCTGTATCGAAAGCCAATTCATCAGGCTCTCTTAGCAGAGGGAGCACACAAGAGGATATTGAAGCCAATTCTGTTAAACTTTCAAGTATCGAGGATGCAAAGGAACTGCTAAGCTATGATTTCCCAGTACCAACCGATGCAAATGGGCACGATTTAATCGGAATCTACGTTGAAGACAAAGAGGTCTTGTACTTACGATATAAGAATGACATCTACATTGTTTATCATCAGCTAGGAGGACCAGAGCCAGACATGAATGAAGTTCTCACTAAACGACCGGATGTATATGAAACAACGGTCAGAGGACATAAAGCTATCGCTGGCGATCCAGGGCAAATGAAGGGATTAGGCGTAGGAGACGTTAGAGCAGGTGGTCAGATCAGTTGGTTTGAAAATGGGCTTGATTTGGCAATCTATAGTCTCAAAGGCGCTAAGGTCGGCGAACTTGAACGAATAGCTGAATCGATGAAATAAGAAGGTGAGTTAGCGATCTAAGTAAATGGTGGCCAATAAATTCATTAGGCGCATTATGAAGTTAGTGAGCTGCGCCCCAAAAGTTGAACCATTAGGAAAGATTCCTAAGGTGAATGGCGGTATTACACCGTCACTACTGCAAGCTCGCGTTTGATGAAGTCATCCGGCGCAAGATAATCGATGCTTGAGTGCCGGCGCTTTTCATTATAGTACGAGAGCGCTCTGTTGATAAGCTCTATCACCTCGCTTTCTGTTTGAGCAGCGGCAAACACATCGGCCC
>MELI01000004.1:0-763 GCA_001767575.1 Candidatus Aquicultor primus
TTGGCTCTTGCTGAAAAACCCCGACAATGAAACGGATTCGAGCACAGGAAACGAGATATCCGATCTCAATACCTCGTTTACGTTCCAGTTTGCTCGAGCTGAAGGCACAGTAGACTTGCCGGTCAACAAGATAGCCATCAATTGGAACACACCTATAGGACTCAACAATTATGAATCTACGCAGTCCGGCACGTCGTTCCACATAGCGGAGTTTTGCACCGATTGCCATGATGGTAATGCGGGCTCACACACAATACAGGTAGCGCTCTTCTCCGAAGACAGGGCGCTTAGAGATCAGCTAGGCACCGACTCTTACGACATAGGTTATGGTCACGACTCTAACTCGAGGCAGTGCGGGCGCCAGATGGTATTTGATTCCGAGGATGGTCAGGATTACGGGCCTAATTGCCGGAATTGCCACAAAGCGACTGCGGATTGCGATATTTGCCATAGCGCGGCCGGTATGCCTGCGGCTGATACGGTTAAGTGGCCGCGTGAAGCGTTCACGACGAGTGTCGTGGAGGCAGTTGCATCAACACCGGTCGGATGGGGCGGACCGGGATATAAGAGCCTCTATAACGAGGACAGCCTGACCAACAACGGCAAGCCGTTCAGGAATGAAAGAACTGTGAAGTACTATGACGACTGGCGGACGCGTTCAGATATTAGTGTTGCGAGTGTCTGTTCAAACGATGGCTTTAATTGGCCGCATCGTACTCTCTCGTGGAAGATGCTAAAGAACGATATGTTTGGCTTGGATTTC
>MELI01000004.1:815-4458 GCA_001767575.1 Candidatus Aquicultor primus
GCGTCCCGGACGAGGTAGAAGACCAAACCTCTGAGTTTGAATGGACATTGGCGTATTTTAACGCGGTGACCGCGACCGGCTTGCTATCTCCGGCGCATGACGTGGATTCCACCTGTTTGGATTGTCATAACCCCTACACATGGAACCCTCAATATGCAACCGAGCTGATTATCAAAGGCTTACCGTAACATTATATCGATACTATCACCACGGGGCGCACAGGCGCCCCATTTTTGTGCCGTCAAATGTTTTACGAAAAATTAACGTTTGCCGACATCCTTTGGTTATGTTAGTATGCCAATATAGGCATAACACAATAGGAAGGCTGGGGAATAAGTGCGAACGGTAAGGTCAAGGGTCATGTTTTTTCAAGCGATGTCTGACCCGACCAGACAAAAGATATTAGCATTACTAGAGAAGCAAGAGCAGATGTGCGTCAATGATATTGCACGTTATACACGGGCGTCGCAGCCGACCGTCTCGAAACACCTCACGATTCTGAGAAACGCAGGGTTGGTTCATGGTCGTCGGGAAGGGCAGCAAGTATTATACTCGCTGAATACGCGCAATCTGCGAAGCCACCTTGCGGGCTACTTCAGCAGGTTTTCATGTTGTGCCGACCTATTTCACGGTTTGACAGATACGCAGGAGAAGAAGAGTTGAGCTTACGTAGAATGTACTAAAGGCAGGAGGTGTCAACTTGAAGAAATACATGTTGCGTCCGGTGGCGCATTGTTGCGAAGGCAAAGGATTGTAGTCCTGAGCACGACTTAAAACGGCTCGGTCCTGAGCAAGACAGTAAAAGGCTCTATTTTACTTGCCAAGTTTGCTTATGCAATTTACAAATAGCTGAACGAGCCGATTGTCACCTTACGGGGGATCGGCGCTTTTCGTGGGCGCGCCTTCAATCAATATGTGTAATGGTGGAAAAAGGCGCTTACAATTCCCGCCATATAATACTAGCCATAAAGGGGAAGGTATAATGAAAAAGGGCCTTATCGCAGTTGTAGCAATAGTCGTGGTCCTGGTGGGCATCGGGGCCATACTAGCCGGCTACTATAATTCGTTTATCACAAAGAGCCAGGGTGTCGATAACCAGTGGGCGCAGGTAGAAACGCAATACCAGCGCAGGTTTGATCTCATACCCAACCTCGTCTCCGCGACACGGGGCACAATGAAACAGGAGCGCGAGGTGTTCGGGGCTATCGCCGAGGCGCGCACCCGCTATTCAGGTGCGCAGACGCCGGGCGAGCAGGTGGAGGCGGCCAACCAGATGGAGTCTGCCTTGGGACGTCTCTTGGTGGTCATGGAGAATTATCCGCAGCTTCTCTCCAACAATACCGTCCAGCAGCTCATGGCGCAGCTAGAGGGCACGGAAAACCGCATCTCAGTCGAGAGGCGCCGGTATAACGACATCGTTCGCGACTACAACACCAGCGTCAAGCGTGTTCCCGGAGCTCTCTTCGCGGGCATATTCGGCTTCAGTGAGAAGCCCTACTTCGAGAGCCAGGAGGGGGCTGAGCAGACGCCCAAGGTGGATTTAGAGAATGAATAAGCTGAGAAGAGGTTTCATCGTTGCTGCGCTGTTTGCGATTGCCGTAGCGATGATTGCCGCCGGCACGGCGGGAGCTGCGCTGAAACTTCCCGAGCCGGGCGGTTACGTCAATGATTTCGCGGGGATGCTTTCGAGTCAGACGGTCGATGAATTCGAGGCCAAGCTGACGCAATATGAGAAAGAGACCGGCAACGAGATAGCCGTCGTCACCGTCGAGAATCTTCAGGGTACGACTGTCGAGGATTTCGCGGTGCGCCTCTTCGAGAAGTGGCAAATCGGCAAGAAAGGCAAGGATAACGGGGTTCTGCTCGTCGTCGCCGAGGATGAGCGTGAGATGCGCATCGAAGTCGGCTACGGGCTGGAGCCCGATTTGACCGACGCCGAGTCACACCAGATAATCACTAATGTCATCACGCCCGCGTTTAAGGCGGGCGATTTCGATAAGGGCGTGAGCGATGGCGTCGACGCCATTGTCGCTACCATCGCGGGCGAAGCAGTTCCGGCGCTTGAGACCGATTCGCGCCGTGAGCCCGGCGGGGATCTCGCCTGGTTCCTTTACATCTTAGGCTTTGTCGTCTTTGGCGGCTTGCAGTGGGTCGGAGCGGTCCTGGCGCGCACGAAGAGCTGGTGGCTCGGGGGCTTGCTAGGCTTTCTAATCGGCCTACTCATCGCATTATTCTCAGTAGCTATAGGTATCATAGCGATTATCGTCTTGACGCCGCTTGGCCTGATTCTCGACTTTTTCGTCTCGCACGCGTATCAAGAATTTAAGAAGCACGAGCACGACAAGAAGAAGAGCCGCAAGAGCGACCACGTTCCCTGGTGGGCCGGCGGAGGCTGGGGTCCTGGCGGCGGCGGCGGTGGTTTTGGTGGTTTTGGAGGCGGCGGCTCCGGCGGCGGGGGTGCCAGTGGTAGATGGTAGTTTGGTCAGCGCGTGCTGAAAACCCTTGTTGTAGTGTTTATAAATAATATACAGCGCTGCTAGAATAGCACATGTTATAGAAACAAGAACATATGTAACAGATAAGTAAACAACCAGCTCAAAGCGACATGTATAATGGTGACAGCTATAATGGCCAGGGATGTAAATAAATAATAAACATCCCATTGGGGTTACGCCAAGCATAATAGACTCAACACAGCAGAAAGGCGCCTCAGCGGGCGCCTTTCTGCTTTTCTAATAATGCATAAGACTCGGGAGCTATGCGGCCGGTGAAGCCGAGCGAACATCTTCTAACTTGGGCCCGAAAACCGACGGCGTGAACTTCACATACCATGCGGCCGCCTGGACCTGGATTATGTATCCGACAGCGAGCACCAGCGCCGCCTGCGGCCCGAATGCGGTGACCGCGATACCGAGCGCGATTGAGAGGTTGCGCATAACCGTGCCGTAGACGAGCGCGATAGCGTTATCCCTATCGAAGAACATCTTACCTACAACAGTGCTGAGCAAGAAGTTAATGGCGTAAAATATCGTTAGCGGGGCGAGTATTGTCAGGAGCACGTCGGGCGAGGCGACCAGACCCTTGGCCTTGAGTGCGATGGCGATAAAGACAATAACGAGCACACCTATTGTGCTGACGCCGGGAAATATCGGCGCCCACTTCTTCTGGAACGCTTCTTTGCCCGCAGTTCTTACGATGCCCTTGCGCGTAACCCAGCCAAGAATCATCGGCAGGAACACGATGAGCAAGATCTGCCGCGAAACCTCGGCGATGTTTACCGGTATCAGCTTGCCGGCGAAAGCTTGCAGGTAAAATGGGGCGACGAGCGAACCGACTAACAGGCCGACAACGGTCATCTTGGCCGCCGCCTCGACGTTGCCCTTTGCAAAACCAGTCCATGAAATCGTCATGCCGCTGGTCGGGAAGAGGGAGGCCAGGATAAGACCGATAAATAGCTCCGGCCTGTCGGAGAAGAAGAGGCTGCCCAGCCCGAATGCGATGAGCGGGATAATAGCGAAGTTCTGCACGAGCGATGCGGCCACCGGCTTACTGTCTTTCATCGAGAGCGCCGCCTGCGGCTTGAAGTTTACCATCATCGGATAGATCATAAGAAAGGTCGCCGGCAAGACCAGGCTTTTGAACC
>MELI01000004.1:4573-4773 GCA_001767575.1 Candidatus Aquicultor primus
GTAGGAAGTTTAGAACCTGAAATAAAAACCCAAATAAAAATACCCCTGGGGGGTAATATAGAGCGTCCGGGGGTATCAAGTCAAATTCTTCTTATGAAGTAGTATGAGCACGACTATTTCATCTAGCCGAATGTGTTCGACTTTCGAAAACTATTTTACGGCCGCGCATTCCTCGAACACTTGATAGGGGCATCTATTCT
>MELI01000004.1:4997-7226 GCA_001767575.1 Candidatus Aquicultor primus
GCATTGGTGAACCCGACAATCACGGGATGGGATACGAATCGCATCAAGTAGCCCAACTTAAAGATTCCCATTAGAATCTATATCGCGCCGACAATAAGCGCGAGCATTATCGCTACGCAGATGTAGCCACTCCGGCTAAGACGGGTCTTAAGGGCAAAGTGTTCATGACTGCTTTATGATATCAGGTTAATTATATCCAAAGCGAGAACTATGTAAGCGCTAGAAGCCTTATGCTTCACAAGGGAACAAGCAATAGGATTCTCGATTAGACTGGGGAGGATAATCTGTAATTAGTGGGGGGGGTTCGCGCTTACCTGTTTGCCGGCACGCAAAAGGAGGTGACACCTGGGGCCACCTCCTCGATTTCTAAATATTATATGCCTTAGCATTTTATTTTGTCGACGTAGCGCTCTACGACCCCGCAGCTCTCTCTTTCTCGTAGACCTCGATGATTTTCTTGGCGGTTTCGCCCGGGACCTCTTCGTAGTGGTCGAACTCCATGTGATAGGCGCCGCGGCCCGACGATATCGAGCGCAGCGTGCTCGCATATGTCGCCATCTCGGCGAGGGGAACGAGCGCGTTTACCGCGATGTTTCGCCCGCGAGACTCAGAGCCGAGCGGCTTACCCCGGCGGCTGGAGAGGTCGCCGATGACATCGCCCATATACTGCTCCGGGACGACGACCTCGACCTTCATGATGGGCTCAAGGAGAATCGGTTTGGCATCCATGAAACCTTTTTTAATCGCGAGCGAGCCGGCGATTTTAAAGGCCATCTCCGATGAGTCGACTGCGTGGTACGAGCCGTCATAGAGTGTCACCCTGATATCGACGACCGGATAACCGGCGATGATGCCATGCTCCATGACCTCCCGGATGCCTTTCTCGACCGCTGGGCGGTACTGCTGGGGCACGACGCCGCCGACGATTTTATCGACAAACTCGAAACCCTCGCCACGCTGGGTTGGCTCGACTTTGACCCAAACGTCTCCGAATTGGCCGCGCCCGCCGGACTGCTTCTTATGGCGCCCTTGAACGGCCGCATCACCTTTGATCGTCTCTTTAAAGGGGATGCGCGGCGCGGAAAGCACGGCCTCGACGCCGAATTTTCTCTTGACGCGCTCGGTTATGATGTCGAGGTGCATATCGCCCATGCCGGAGAGAACGGTCTGGTGCGTCTCGGTGTCTCTTCTTACGGTGAGCGTCGGGTCTTCTTCGGCGACCCTGTTGAGGGCGGTGCCGAGTTTTTCCTCATCGCCCTTGGTCTTGGCGGCGGCCGCCACCGATATGACCGGGTCGGGGAATGTGATCGGCGGAAGTTTTATCGCTCTGCCCTCGTCGCAGAGGGTGTCGCTTGTCATAGTGTCGGCGAGTTTTGCGACCGCGCCGATATCACCGGCCGGTACCGCCTCGACGTCTTCTTGCGTCTTGCCGCGCACGGCAAAGACGTGTCCGACGCGCTCTTTCGATGCTTTTTCGGAGTTGTGTACGGTCGAGTTAGCTTTAAGGCTTCCCGAGAAGACCCTGAAGTAGTTGAGCTTTCCAACGTACGGGTCGGCAACGGTCTTAAAGACGAGCGCTGTAAGCGGCTCGGACTCGGACGGTTTTCTTTCGAGTTCATCCCCGCTTTTTACGCCGATGCCCTTAATGGCCCCGGCCTCTTCCGGTGAGGGCAGATAGTCGAGGATGGCGTTGAGCAAGGCCTCGACTCCGACGGATGTAACGGCTGCCGTGCAGGTCACCGGGATGACTTGTCCTGAGGCGATGGCGGCTTTGAGGCCCGACTTTATCTCGGCGGGGGATAGTTCGCCCTCTTCGAGGTATTTCTCCATTAGCGCGTCGTCGCGCTCGGCGATGCGCTCGATCAGCGCTTCGCGCGCGCTCGCGACGTCGTCGGCCATGTCGCCGGGGACGTCACCGGCGGTCGTCTTGTCTCCAGCGGTCGTGTACGCTTTTTGGTCCAAGACATCGACGACGCCCTTAAAATTAGCTTCGTTTCCGATTGGGAGCTGCAGGGGCGTGACCTTGTCGGTATAGACCTCTTGCAGAACCTTCATTACCTCGTCGAAGTTAGCGTTCTCCTTGTCGAGCCGGTTGATGATGACGAACTTGGCCAGGCCGTAATCGTCGGCGATTGCCCAGACGCGCTCGGTCTGGACTTCGAGACCCGAGACGGCGTCGACGACGATGCCGGCGATGTCGACCGCGCGCAGGGCACCGTAGACCTCACC
>MELI01000004.1:7269-8841 GCA_001767575.1 Candidatus Aquicultor primus
TGCTTTTTCCACTCGCAAGGCGCAAGGGAGGCGTTGATTGAGAATTGACGCCTGATTTCTTCGGGATCGTAGTCGGATGTGGTATTGCCCTCGTCGATTTTCCCAAACCGGCTAATAGCGCCGCTGGTAAAGAGCAGGGCCTCGGTCAGAGTGGTCTTCCCACATCCGCCGTGGCCGACGAGGCCTATGTTTCGAATGTTTGCCGTTGCATACTTCTTCAATACTATCTCCTCCCCTTAGGCTCTCATACTTTGAGAGTTGTCGCATACTATTGAACCACCTAGTGGTGAGTGGGCCTAGAATACTGCTGAGATAACATGAAAGTTTGAACGCTTCTGCATCTATATTTGTGCAAGTTTGTGCAAGTTTATCGCGCTAGATAATAGAATAGCTTAGACACGTGCCGTTACGCAAAAATTTTTATAAAATCCGTGTCTTGATACTATGACCGGTACGAGTATCGGTGGCGGCGTTTTGTCATCAAGAGCACGAGAATGATTCCCGCAACAAAGCCTCCGATATGGGCGAAGTATGCGACTCCGCCCCCATCCGTCCCGAGCCCGAGTTCGAAGATGCCCGAAAGGAGCTGGAGTAAAAACCAAAACCCGATGAGCACGATAGCGGGCAGTCGTATTATCTGTATGAAAAAGAATATTGGAATCACTGTAAGCACGCGTGCATTGGGGTAGAGGATAAGGTATGCGCCGAGCACTCCCGATATTGCCCCGCTCGCCCCGACGGTCGGGATTACCGAGCTGGGGTCGGTCAGGATATGGGCGATTGCGCCCGCGGCCCCGGTCGCGAAATAGAATACGAGAAACTTGACGCGCCCCAGCGCATCCTCGATGTTGTTCCCGAAAATCCACAAGAACAACATATTAAAGATGATGTGCAGGAAACCCCCGTGCAGAAACATAGAGGTGAAGATGGTAAGATAGACCGGCTCGATGGAGTTTGCGGTCACCGGTATTCCGGTCACGACCGCATGTGGGTACATCGCATACTGGGCGAAAAAGGTGTTTACTGCCGCCTCGTTGGGCAACCCCAGCATGACGACGAAGACCGCCACGTTGATAAGGAGCAGGGCAATTGTCAAATAGGGAAACCGCCGCGTAGGGTTTTCGTCGCGGATGGGTAATAACATGCTGCCTCCGAATCGGTTTAACTTTGCATACGAGTCTATTCCCCAAGCATAAAGAGCTTAACACGAAAGCCATCCGAGCGCTTATCTGTTTTCGCCCGCCGGAACGCGCTTCTTATAGGGAATATACTCGATAGTCTGGATATTGCGCGCATCCAATAGATATACTGTAATGCATAACCTTAACCGAACCAAGAAGGGATATCTTGCCGGAGCTGCCAGAGACTGAAACCATCAAACGTGAACTAGAAGATACGGTAGTCGGCCTGCGAATCACGGGGGTCGACGTCCCTATCGAGCGGGTTCTGCGCATGGACGCAGCCGAGTTTGCCCGCCGCGTCGAAGGCACCACCATAACCGGCGCCGGCAGGCGCGCTAAAATCATCATGCTCCACCTCTCATCGGGCGAAACACTTCTTTTTCATCTGATG
>MELI01000005.1:0-8026 GCA_001767575.1 Candidatus Aquicultor primus
CTTTTCCCCTTGGGTACGCTGACGAAAGAGGAGACCCGTGAAAAAGCCGATTCGCTTGGGCTCGCTGTCGCCCAGAAAGAAGAGAGCCAGGAAATCTGCTTTGTACCCGACAACGACTACGCGCGTTTTGTCGGCGAGTATGTGCCGGGGGTCGAGAAACCGGGACCGATTTACCATAAGGATGGGACCGTTCTGGGTGCCCATAAAGGGATCATCCATTATACCATCGGACAGCGCAGAGGATTGGGGATATCTTGGCCGGAGCCGCTCTACGTCATCTCTATTAACGAAGCGGAAGGGGCGATAATCGTCGGCACGAAGGGAGACCTTAACCGGAAGGCGCTTGTGGCAAGCTCTGTCAATTACATCTCAGTTGCGGCATTGGTAGCGCCGGTGCGGGTTGCGGCAAAAATCCGGTATAAATCCCCCGAAGTCCCCGCAATGCTTTTTCCACTCGGCGACACCCGGGTCAGAGTCGAATTCGACGAGCCGCAATCGGCTATCACACCCGGTCAAGCCGTCGTCTTCTACGATGGGGATATCGTAGTCGGTGGCGGCACTATAGAAGAAGCCCTCTAGCCGCTAGGATTCCCGCTAAAAGTAATCACCCGTTTATGGTTCCTATGACTCCGCGCTTCGCAGCGTCGCATACGGATTCACAGCGGAGCCTCCGCCTCTGTGGATTTCGAAATGCAGGTGGGGGGCGCTTGCGCTGGCGTTGCCGGAGCTCCCGACCGAACCGATGACCTGGCCCGCTTCGACCCTCGTTCCCGAGCTGATTCCCGAGCTTATGCCGTTAAGGTGCGCATAATAGTAGGTATCGCCGTTATCGCCATCGAGGTATATTGTGATCCCGCCGAGACCCCTGTCATAAGGTGTCGATTTATTGATGGTTCCCGAGACACATGCGACGACCGGCGTGCCCCTTGATGACATGATGTCGGTGCCTTTGTGCCTCCGGCCTCCGGAGCGCCCCGCGCCCCAGCTATCGACATAGGAGTTTGCGCCGGCGACCGGGAAGACGAAACCCGTTCGCGATTGACCGCGTGATACATATGTTCGAGAAGCGTCATCAGTACTAGCCATTGCAAAACGACCGTCACCGCTTCCGGCGGCACCGTTGTTTAGCTGCGCCAGCTTGGTGTTCTTAATAGAGTATTGCTGGTAAAGCTCTTTTCTAAGCGACTCCGCCGTCGCCAGCTGCCGCGCATATTTTGTTCTCGAAACCGCGAGTTCCCGGCCCTGCTTATCGAGACTGGCCCGGAGCTCTTTAGACTTGCTAATCATATCGTAATCGCAGTAAAGAACGTAGGACAATAATCTAGCCCTGGAGAGGAAATCCGTAAAATCATCCGAGAATACGAGAACAGATAGGAAGCTGGAGGGTCCCGCCTTATACATATGGATTGCGCGCTTGTCGAGGTTCTTTTTTAGGGTCTCGATTTTGGCTTTCGTCTTGTCGAGTTCAGCTTCGTTCTTTCGAATCTTGTCATCGATTAACATGACCTCAGCCAGCGATTGCTGATAAAACAAGGTGGCCTTGTCAAGGGAGACCTGGTTGTTTGCTAGCTCTTCTTGTATTTGCCCTATATCCTCTTGCTTGTCCAACGCTGCTGCACCAGCGGCCATTGGAATGCCCAACAGCACCAGCACGACTACTAGTATCGGCAAGATCAACACCGTTTTTTTACCGCCCAAACAAAGCACTTCCTTCCAAGCAACAACGGTTAAAGGCTGCAAAAGACACGCATGTTAAGACTTGACGCACCATGAAACAGCCGAGCACTCGTGCTCGATGTCTAATAGCGGTTTAGATCAGGATTCTTGGGATAAAGGAAATCTTCAATGCTAAAACGCAGTGCGAGAGCTTGTGTTGTGTTTAATACAGGGATTAAGTAGCTGCGTGTCCGAAATCATCTATAAAGATGTATTTCGTCGCTAGGCCAATAAGCGTTTGGTTTTAATTTCAAAGAAAATCTTGTGTACCACTCCTTCTTGTTGCTGCCTAAGTTTTTCATTGTCCCTCAAGAACTCGCTATTGTCCATGCCAAAAACTGGAAATACGCGTCTGGCTACTTAGTGCGGCTAGAGTAATCGCAGGTAAGACAGTTCGCCCTCGGCCAATAAAAAGTTGCAAGAATTATAAGCGCAAGCCGGTTACCATTGCTCTTATACGGGGAATATCTTGCGGGTGGAAAGCTGCGGGGGACAGGAGACCGGTTCGCATAGACCTTCTTAGTCGAAGCGAGCTACGAACTTCGCATATACGCATTAGGGATACCCCGTATGCTATATAATTAACTAAGTTATACAGGCAGTATGTGAACATACTTACCCACATTTATCAAAGACCCCTTGATTTTTGGTGATGATTTTGTTATTCTGGAGATAACATAGGTCCCGGATGTGCAATGGCGCCCCTCCAGTTGCTCATCCGGGTTCTTTTTTACCCCCAAACCCTAAGTTCTCTAACAAAACCACCGCCGTTTAAGGTTAGATTTCTAATCATATCCATGCGCCTGCCGATACTATTGGAAAAGCTCGAGGGGGTAGGGTCGAGATGGTGATTCCCAAACGAAAAGCAGAGTGTCAAGTCAGCCTGACGATAGCTGCAAAATATGAGCATATATCACGTGCGCGCGAGTTCATCCTCAATCTTGCGCGAACTGCGGCTATCGGCGAAGATGCCGTCGACGATATAGTCCTTGCGACGGTCGAAGCGGTGACCAACTCGATTCGGCACGCCAACGCGACGTGTGTCGTAGTTGAGGTCTGCCGGAGTAGTGACTCGATGGTGGTGCGCGTCATAGATGATGGCCAGGGCTTCGATATCTGCCCCGATATCCGCGAGTTCCCGCGCGTGGAGGATTTGGGTGGACGGGGCATACCGTTTATGCACTACCTCACAGACGACTTATCCATCAAATCCGTTCCCGGCAAAGGGACTGAAGTCATTCTTTTAAAGAGGTTCAACGGCTCCAACAGCGATTCATGCCAGAAGTCGAGGGCGGCAAGCGGCTAACCCTTTTCCTGTCCACACGGTTCATCCGGTTCCCAGTAGCAGGTTTCTTAGAATTGTGTAGCCCCTGTGAAATTGAAATCCCGTATTTTTAGCGCCGGCACATAAATCGTCCCCAAAAATGCGTCTTTCATTTGTCGCTCGCTTGATATTTGCTCCACACAAGAGAGGGCTTCGAGGATGCTCTGCGTAAAGCGTAAGTTCTTTATGCCCGTCTTTATTACACCGTTTTCTATCAGGAACGTCCCATCTCTAGTCATGCCGGTAAGCGTCGTTTTAATCGGGTCCTCAAGGTTGGTGTAGTGAAAGCGGGTCACGAGTATGGCGCGCTCCGAGCTTTTGACCATCTCACCCAGGGATACGTCCCCGGCGCCGACAATCAGGTTTAGCGGCAGCGGGCCGTGGATATTCGGGGCCGGCAGGCCATGCCCGGTCGACTCCACACCGTCTTTTGCCGCCGTATACGTATCATAGCAGACGCCCTTAGCGATACCATTTTCGATGAAGGATACCTTTTGCCTGGGGACACCTTCAAAGTCGAAGGGCAGGCCTATCGTGTGGTCATCGAAGGCGTCGTCCCAAATCGAAATCAGGGGGCTGACTATCTCTTGTCCGAGACGCTCTTTCATAAAACTTCGGCCTTCCTGTAACGAAAGGGCGCCAAAACCCGCAAAGGCCATGAACGAGATCATGTCAGCTACCGCGTCAGGCTCGAGTATGACCGTGTAGGGTCCTGGCTTGATATCTATGGGGTCAATACTCATACGCGCCTTTTCAGCCGCTTCTGAGGCGACTCGGTCAACGTCGATGTCGTCGACATCGACGGCTATGGCGCTGCTGTAGCCGGAACTCGTCTCGGCCATCATAACCGTCTTCAGCGATGCGTCGCTCACGACTGTTGTTTCCATCACCCCTAGCGTATTAGCGATTCCGATGATGTCATAACCGGTCGAAAACGCCCCTGCGGCCGTCAAATCGCCGGCTTCAGCGACGCGAATCAGCTTTTCGACCTGTCTGGCCCGTCTCTCGGGCGAGCAATCTACTGTCGACGACGCGACGAGGTCTCTCTTGAGCGTAGCTTTAGGGGAGGGGAGAGAGATAAACCGGTCGTCCGGCGGCCGGTGTGCGGCCATCTCGGTGGCTCTGTCGACCATCGCCTTGACCGAATCGGCGTCGAGACGGTTGGTCGACGCGTACCCGAGGCGTTGTCCCACCGCCGCCCGTATCGACAATCCCATATTCGTCTCGGAGACGTTCTGGTGTATGTGGTTGTTGGAGAAACGGGTGAGAGCCGTCTCCTTTGCGCTAGCCAAGACCTCGAGCTGGTCCGCGCTCGAGTGTTCCACAGCGACACGCATCACCTCTTCGATTCGTTTTACGTCTATCATCGACCCACACCCACCTTCACGTTGCGAAATCTTGCGGGAGCGGCCCCGTGGGCGACGTGAGATACCTGCATGGGCTCTCCCTTGCCGCAATTGGCGAGACCCCAGACCCGCCATTCGTCTTGACCGGCAATCGCATCGCACGAGTTCCAGAACTCGGGCGTGAGCCCGGTATAGTTGGGGTTTTTAATCACCGCTCCAAGCTTGCCGTTCTTTATCTCCCAGCCTATCTCGGTGGCGAATTGAAAATTAAGGCGTTTGTCATCAATGCTCCAGCTGCGGTTTGTCGAAAGGTACATCCCGTCTTTTACATCGTCTATCATCTCCGCAAGCGATGAGTCGCCCGGGAGCAAGTTTATATTGGTCATCCTTATAAGAGGCAGCCTGCCCCAGCCGTCCGCACGCATGCAGCCGTTGCTGGTCTGTTCCAGGATAGGCGCGGTCTCGCGCGACGTCAGGTAGCCTTTGAACATCCCGTCTTTTACGATGTCGAAGTGCTGAGCCGGGATACCTTCGTCATCGTAGGCGAAGGTGCCGAGTGCTCCGGGTATCGTCGCGTCGGCGTTGATATTTACGATGGGTGAGCCGTATCTTAGTTTGTCGAGCTTCTCGAGGGTGAGAAAGCTCGTGCCCGCAAAGCTCGCTTCCATCCCGAGAACCCGGTCGAGCTCGACCGGATGCCCGCACGACTCATGGACCTGGAGCGCGAGCTGGCTCCCATCGAGTATGATGGTCATTTCGCCGCTCGGACATTCTTTCGCTGTGAGCAATTGGACCGCTTCTTCCGCGATTTGCGCGGCGTGCTTACCGAGGTCGAGACTTTCGATGAACTCATAGCCCGCGGTCGCCGAATCCCCGCCGTGCGAATTTGGATAAGAACGCTCCTGGATATCGTTTCCCGAAATCGCCATGGCATGAATCCCGGCGCCGCACTCGGTCGTCTCTTGTTCGATGTAGCTTCCTTCGAGGCTCGCAAAGATCTTCTTTTGCCTCGCCATCTCCATTGACGCGCTGGCGATAGAGACCCCCGGGGTTTTCCGGATAATCTCCTCAGCCTCACTAAGTAGTGCCAGTTTGTCTTGGATCGCGACGTTAAACGGGTCTTTCTGAACAGGTGATGTAAACGAGTCGGTGATGATGGGGGCGGGGGCAAGGGTTACGTTCTTATGCTTGACGAGAGCGCTAGCCTTTGCCGTATCCACCGCGAGGCGGGCGATTCGCTCTATCTCGGCGCGCTCGACCAAGAAGCTGCCCGCGAATCCCCAGGCTCCGTCGGCGATGACCCGGATGCCGAAACCGTAGTTGGTAGACGTCCCGAGTTCTTCGACCCGTCCGTTTTTGATGATAATCGCTTCGTTCTGTCGCTCGATAATCCGAATATCCGCATATGTCGCACCATGTGTTTTGGCGACATCGAGGGCGAGAAGAGCCAACTCCTTCATTTATCCTCCTAGTTGATGATATATGAATTCCCCAAAAGGCTTTCTCTTAAGCCCCTTTGTTCTTCATCGCAGCAATTGCTCAAGCAAAATAAGAGAACGCCAGACTTGCTAGCGTTTCTCAGGAATAGATAATAACACAATTTTAAGATTTGTTTAAGGCGCTTCGATGGTTTAAGGTGTTTCGCCGGTAACGGGAATGCTGCTCAAGATGCGGCGCGCACCTGCATGATCGCGGCGGTCGTTCATCTTGCTGACTTTGACGAAATCGTTGCGTTTCGGTGCGTGGATATAGTAGCCTTCGCCGAGGTATATACCGACGTGATGGATGGGTCGTCCGAAGAAGACCAAGTCTCCCGATTGGAGGTCGTCATAGCTTACCCCTACGCCGAGTTTCGCTTGCGCGCGGCTATAGTGGGGGAGCTCGACCCCGAATTTCCGGTAGACGACGAGGGCTAGACCTGAGCAGTCAAGACCTATACTCGGTGTCTCGCCGCCCCATACATAAGGTATGCCAAGGTATTGGAGCGCTTCGTATGCGACCGTACCCGGCTCAAGCGACATCTTGTCGGTAGCCCGTTTCGAGACAAGCTTGTTAACGACGTTTACTTGTTCGCGTTGGCGCTCGGCTTCTTTGCTCTCGATTATTTGCCTGGTCTGCGCGTCTATGCTTGCCAGCAGCTTCGCTTCTTCTTCGATTTTAACTTCAATAGCCGTCTTTCTCTGCTCCAGCTGGACGGTTATCTCTTTTTGCTGTGCGAACAAATCGTCTAGTGAGCCCTTGGTCTCCTCGACCTTGGCGTGCTGCTCTTCGATGCCGCGAAGTAGCTCGGCATCTTGTTCGCTGATTCTAAGCAGGAAACTAAGGCGCGTTAACAGATCTTTAAAGCTGGCTTTATTGACGAGGGCGTCAATCGGCTCTATGTTGCCGTGACGGTAAATCTCTACGATACGCTCATTGAGGATTTTGCGTTGCGCCTCTAGCTCGGCTTCATACCAGCGGAGCCTTTCATTGGCGTCGTTCAAGCTGGTCTGAATAGCGGCTAGCTTAGCGCTTTCCGCGAAGTAGTCGGTGTTTAGGCCTTCTAACTCGTCACCTAAGAGGTCGAGCTCTTGAGTTATTCTCTCTGCTTGCGTCTGTCTGACGACTATTTCCGCTTCAGCGAGCGCGCGCTCCAGCTCGGCGGTGGCTGTCGTATCGCTGCTTATCTGATTCGATGTCTCTGTTGCAGGGATGGTAGTTTGTGGTGTGGGTTCTTGTACTGGCTCCGGTACTGCAAGTACCGGTCCTATTTGGATAAACAGCATCAAGACTGCGAGAGTTAAATATACAGCCTTATGGCGATACAATGATTCCTCCTAAAGAACTTACTATATGGTATTTTAGCACATCAAGCGTGCGATTACCAGTAATCCATAAAATCATTACATCAACCAAGTATAGTATGGCTCCGTCGCTTTTGCAATCGCGAAACCGATATGCTATCATCATTAATGCCGCAAGGCGATAACGGCGCGGGGTGGAGCAGTCCGGTAGCTCGTCGGGCTCATAACCCGAAGGTCACAGGTTCAAATCCTGTCCCCGCTACCAGCGAGTTCTTAACCGAACTCAACCAGAAGAGGAGATCGAAAAGGTCGGCACGAACGACTTCTTCGATCTCCTCTTTCTTTTCTACGGATTCTTGTAAAAACTGTTGGTAATGTACCGGTTTGTTGTGATTGCGCTTTCATGTAGGCAGGGCGGCAAGAACCAGCCATCTTGATGGAAAAATTTAACTTCAACCATTAAACATACTCTCTGATTAGGTAAATTAGAGTGTTTCTGCTAAGATAAGCCCACTAGATTCTTTTAAGAGATCTCACTTCTTGCGAACTTGTTATTTTCTTAATCCCTTTTTAGTCATCACGCCGAGAGGAATTTTATATGTCATATTTTTTTAAAGGCTTTCCAAGAAAGCCTAGACCCATATTGCTTTGTCCCGGACCCGTGCAGCTTTCCAAGCAGGTCATGCGCGCCGTTATAAACACAAGCATCGGCCACCGTGAAGTAGAATTTTCCACCCTGTTGTTAGAAAGCATTGGTATGCTAAAGCCGGTGGTAGGCATTGACAGCAATGATAGTTCGTACAAGATCGCGTTCATTACCGGATCGGGAACAGCGGCAAACGAAACAGTTCTTTCGA
>MELI01000005.1:8064-8684 GCA_001767575.1 Candidatus Aquicultor primus
GGCGAATTTGGAGAGCGGCTTTTTGATGTGGCAAAACTGCACAACAAAGATGTCGATCAAGTAAAATTCGAATGGCAAGAACAAATAGATTTGGAGAAAGTGGAAGAAGCACTTAAGCGGAAGCGGTACCATTTGGTTGCCGTTGTACACCATGAGACAAGTAGCGGCATGCTCAATCCCGTTGCGGAAATAGCACGGCTTGCCCACCTTTATGGCGCACTGATTTCGGTGGATGCGATTAGTAGCATCGGCGCAGAAGTCATCGCTACCAAGCAATGGGGCATCGATGTTTTGGTCGGTGCGTCGGGAAAAGCATTATCTGCCATGCCCGGCGTTGGCATATTGGTTGTGAAAAGCAGTGTGCTTAAACAACTGGACTCCAAGTCAACCCGGGGGCACTATTTAGATCTTCATAAACATTTTCTGTTTATGGATGACCGTGCGCAAACTCCTAATACGCCTGCAGTGCATGTATTTGTTTCGCTCCACGCCTCTCTTAAAGAAATTACGAAACAGGGCATGGACCGAGTTCGCCAAATCGTACAAGCCCGGGCTATTTATACGCGCGAGGAGCTTACGAGTATGGGTCTGGAATATGCTGACTATAGCGGTAATAACTC
>MELI01000006.1:0-691 GCA_001767575.1 Candidatus Aquicultor primus
CCAGCGCGCCACCATAGCAAACAACGCGAAAGCTGATATTTTTGTAAGCATCCACCACAATTCAAGCGTTAATAACACGTTAGAAGGTACGGCCGTCTACAGTCACCCCAGCTCCCAAGAGGGCGCGCGCCTTGCTAAAATAATCCAAGCCGAGCTTGTCAAAGCGTTCGGTTGGGCGGGAGTCAACGGAAAAGATGACGGAATCAAGACTGCGGACTTCAAAGTTTTGCGAGAGACCCTTATGCCAGCGGTTCTATGTGAGTCGGCATTCTTAAGCAACGCGGACGAAGCGGCGCTCCTGGCGACCGATGAGTTTCGCCAAAAAGAGGCCGATGGGATATTCAGGGGCATCGCCAAGTATCTCGGTGTATCGATTTAAGGCCAGGCCGAGTGATACTTCCCTAAATGTAGCTCAGGGCTTTAGCCCTGATAAAGCACTTGTGTCAAGGCCTGTGATGGTACAGACAGGCGCAAGGTGAAAGCACCACAGATGCCAACCGGCGCATTATGTATTATAATTGAAGCGCAACAGTAAAGCTTAAGTGAAAGGAACTCCAGTGAAGAGGGCCATTACATTACTGCTAATCGTTGCCTTGGTTTCTCTACTAACGACACTTGCGACCGGCTGCGAAGACGAGACAAATAAGAAGGCTTCGGTCAGCGAGGCGCAAAATTATAATGTCGCGACCGA
>MELI01000006.1:711-2101 GCA_001767575.1 Candidatus Aquicultor primus
TTAAGAGTGGCTCCGACGCAAGCAAAGGAATAGCCGGCGCTAAAAGCGCCAAGGCTGTCGACATCACTGTCTATTTCAGCGATGACCAGTCCGAATACCTTGTGCCTGAGATACGCCACATAGCCGACACTGAAAATCTTGCAGTGGCGGCCATGGAAGAGCTTATCAAAGGTCCGGCGGAGAGCGACCATTATGCCACCGTCCCTTCGGAGACCTCTATCCTCGGCGTCGAGATTAACGACCGTATCGCCTATGTCAGCTTTTCGAAAGAACTCATCGATAAGCACTGGGGAGGCAGCTCCGGCGAGCTTATGACGATAACGTCTATCGTCAATACGCTGACCGAATTCGACGATATCCAAAAAGTCCAAATACTCATCGACGGTAAGACCGTCGAGACTATCGCCGGTCACTCGGATGTAAGCCGACCTCTTGCCCGGGACGATACGAAGATAAAGTAGGCTGGAGCGTCGCCCTCGATGCCCGATACAGTCCGTCAATAATCATTTATGCAGCAATATTAGGAGTTCAGCTATGCGCAAAAAGTTATCTGTCTTAATAATCTTAGTAAGCTTGGTCTTTCTCTACGCAACGCCTATTCTGGCGGCTTCTGATTATACCTTTAAGGGATACGGCTATGGCCATGGAATCGGCATGTGCCAGTGGGGAGCGAAGGGGAGGGCGAGCGCGGGACAGACCTATGAGCAAATCCTCACCCATTACTATCAGGGAACCCAGGTCACAAAAGACTATGCCGTGCCGGCGACGGTTCGCGTCCGCCTTTTCGATAAAGCGAATCTTACGAAGGCGTTTTTCGAGGGCGAGAATGCGTCGCCCGTCGATTTCGTCAAAACCGACGGAACCTATGCCTATCAAGGCGCGGTCGGCAAGTGGTCGGTAATCTCCAACGAGCAGGGGCTTTTAAGTGTCGTCGGACCGGACGGTACGGTAGGTGCCGAGAACCTGGCGAGTCCCATCATCGCCACTAACGCCGCCGACAACATCATCGTGTACAATGCGAGCGCCAAGCGATTCCATTCCTATAAAGGAAGCATGTACATCTACTCGACCGGCGCGGCTGCTCTATACATCGTGAACTATGTTCAATTCGAGCCGTTCTACCTGTATGGTCTCGGTGAGGTGCCTTCGAGCTGGCCGTATGATGCGCTCTATGCCCAGGCAATCGCGGCGCGCTCCTACGCCATCAAGGGCATGAAACCGCAGGCCACCTTCGACCTCTACGATTCGGTTTCGAGCCAGATGTATGTCGGTGTAGACAAGATAAATGAGACCTCGAACGGGACCCACTGGGGAGCGAGGTGGCAAAAGGCTATCGACGATACGGCGAAGCAGGTCGCCACCTATAACGGAGCGCCGATTACGGCATATT
>MELI01000006.1:2134-4769 GCA_001767575.1 Candidatus Aquicultor primus
TGGAACTCGCTTGGCTTAGCTCCAGCTCTCAACCTTACCTCAAGGGTGTAAGCGATAAGGACTCGTCGGGGAAGGCTTACTGCCAGCAGAGCGGCAACTCGAGCTTCTCATGGTCGGCCTCGTTCAGTAAAGCCGACCTCGAGTCGAAGCTCGGGGTGACTGGATTTTCGAGTGTAAAAGTGACTAAGACAGGCGCGTCACCGCGTATCGCGCAGCTGGAGATAATAAAATCGGACGGCTCGAAGACGACGATGGCGGGGAGCACCTTTCGCTCCAAGCTCGGCCTAAAAAGCACCTGGATATATCAGATGGGCGGCGTCTTCCCGGATGTAGCGCTCGACTACTGGGCGGCCGCGCAAATCACAAATCTCGTTGAGCGCGGCGTTATCAGCGGCTATCCCGACGGCTTGTTCCAGCCGGAGTTGCCGGTGACCAGGTCGCAGTTTGCCAAGATGCTCTGTCTGGCGCTAGGCATATCGAGCGCGGGCACGAGCGAATTTACCGATTCGCAAGGACATTGGGCGGAAGGCTATATTCAGGCGCTTGCCTTGCGCGGCGTAGTCGGCGGTTATCCTGACGGCACCTTTAAGCCTGAGGCCCAGATAAGCCGCGCCGAGATATGCGCTATCATCGCGCGAGCGCTCGATCTCACGCAGGGGCCGGCGCAGACCACATTTCCCGATATCGCCGACCACTGGGCGGCGCCGAACATCCAGCTTATCGCCTCCAACAGCATCGTCAACGGCTATACCGACGGTAGCTTCAAGCCCAACGCGAGCGCCAAACGCTCGGAGGTTTCAGCCATCGTCTACCGCATGTTCGGGTTTGTGCAGTAGGTTGCGGGCCAGGATAGACGGCGCCACTAAATAAACATAAAAGCACAAAAGTATATATGATTAAGGTATTGCGGAACAACTTGGGTTGCGGCATAATTTTAACATCGATTAAAGAAGGAGAGCCGCATGAACCCGGAAGACAAAAAAGAGTTTATACAAATATTCAATGAGGGCTTCGAAAAGATTATTCTGCCCCAAATCGTAAGTATTAATGCACGTCTGGACGGCATCGACATACGCCTTGATCGCATAGAAGAAAAGCTCGATGATCATGGTGACAGGCTTACTAAAATCGAAGTCCGGCAGGAAAACCACAGCCATCGCTTAGGTCGAATCGAGGGTAAACTCGATGCGGTAGTCGATGAGCAGGACAGGCAGAGCGTCGAAATCAGTGCACTCAAAGACAAGCCGGCTTAGACATAGATTTGGGTATTGGAGTGAGCCGATGAATTCAGACGACAGAAAAGAAATCATCAACATCGTCAACCAGGGTTTTGAAGCAGTCATCCTGCCTTATTTCGCCCGCGTCCAAGAGGGTATCGACGCAATACGTGAGGACGTCGCAGTAATAAAGGATACGCTGCAAGACCACGGCAACAGGCTTGCCAAAATCGAAGTCCGGCAGGAAAACCACAGCCACCGTTTAGGCCGTATCGAAAACATACTTGAAGACCATAGCGATGAATTTGCGCGCGTAAATCAAAAGCTCGACGCAGTCGTCGACCGGCAGGATAAGCAGGACGCGGATATCAAGGGGTTAAAAGGGAAGGCCGGTTAAGCTGCCCAGGGGCTTAACCGAACCCGCGCTGTTCGCCCAGAAGATACCGCTCTTTATATGTGGGATGTTGTTTTATCAGTGACCCCTTTACTATCGCTGTAGAAATACGCTATTCTAATATAATCGCAAGGTTGAATTTGTGCGAAATCGCTTTTTAAAAAGACGCTTTTGATGTAAAATAATAAGCTATGTGCCTTATGCGACATACGCTCGCAAGGGCATAGGATTTTGAGCAATCAAAGTCGATTAAAGTCAAAGAAAGTAACTGTAAATAGTTCAGAAAGCCGTCATACTCCACGCTACGACAGGTGGGCGGAAGAATCATTCATACCAGAAATCGTCAAGCGATTATCAGCAGCAAGTTCTACGACACGGAGGGGCTTTCGTGACACCCAAGGAAAATTTGTTATCTTTTTTCATAAAAAGCAGTATCTTTTCCGCTGCTTCTTCGTCTATTCGTTTTGGAAGGGTAAGTTTTCCAGCAGCGAGCATCGGGTATAGGAGAGGTTATGAGTAACCTTAAAAACCTCGATGTGCTGGTGATGAACGCCAAACAGTTGGACGGGGACGCTCTCACTACGCTTTATGACAACTTCCTTCCACATGTGTTCCGGTATGTCTATTATCAGGTAAACAACCGGGCTGTCGCCGAGGATTTAACATCCGAGACGTTCTTGAAGATGCTTACGGCCGTCCCTGATTTCAGGGAAGGGGGAGATTCGTTCTACCCCTGGTTGTTGCGAATCGCCAAGAACACGACCTTCGACTACTTGAGGTCGAAGTCGAAACAGTCGCACATATCACTCGATGAAGAAATCGAGGAGCTTCTCTTTGACAGTCGCAATAAATCCGATCTTGAGCATACGGTCATCGCTACTCTCGATGCCGAAGAGGTCAAGAAAGCCGTCGGCAAGCTTACCGAAGAACAGCAGCAGGTGCTGCTACTCAAGTTTACGATGGGCCTCTCAAATGCTCATGTCGCGCAGGTACTCGATAAGACCGAAGGGTCGATAAAGTCGCT
>MELI01000006.1:4821-6201 GCA_001767575.1 Candidatus Aquicultor primus
CTCGAAGAGCGGGTCGAACCTGCGGTAAATATCGGCAAGACCGAGCCGGTCAAGAAAGCTTAAGGCTAGGTGTTACTGATAAACGTAGCTCAGGGCTTTAGCCCTGACGGTCAGCCCTAAAGGGCTGAGCTACGAGGATATGATTATAAGAACAAGGGATACAGAGTGGATAAGGCAAACGCAAATAACAAAAAAATGGAGAACGCGCTGGATTACAGCATAAAGCTGTTGAACTCGGGCGCTTCGATAGAAGATTGCCTGAAGCTCTATCCCAACCAGCGGCGCGAGCTTAAAGAGCTGCTGGAGGCGGCAGCCACGCTCAAGTCCGCGTATCCTGGTTATCCTGAACTGCGCCCTTCGAAGCTATATGTAAAAACCGCGCGCGCCGAGTTTCTCTCCGCAATCGAGAACGGCGTACCCGCAACACCGAGACCGAAGGTGCGCGAGGCGCAGACCACTAAATCTAACCTCTTTGTGTTAAATAGCTTCTACCGCAAGGCCGTTCTCAGCTCCGCCTCTGCCGCAGCGGCAATCGTCATCGCCGCCGGCGGTTTGGTTTATGCTTCCGGCGACAGTATGCCGGGCTCACCGCTTTATGGTGTAAAGCGCGCCACTGAAAAGGCGAAGCTGGCTATGACTTTCAACGAGGAGAGCAAGGCCAAACTCCACTACGCCTTGGCGCAAAAGAGAATTGACGAAGCTAAGAGCATGGCGAAATCGGGTAAAGACTCCGAAGTAGCCGGTATCTCGCAAGAGGCTAAGAAGAGCCTCGAAGAGGCGGGTAAGGTAGCAAAGGTTGTACCGCCGGTAGAGAAAGACAAGCTTACCGGCGAGATAGACTCTATAGATAGCGCCGCCAGAGAGCGGGTCGCGCAGAAGCTTGCGGATGCCGCAGACGCCGATGGCATTAGCGAGACGAGACCTGAGACTAAGGCGGCCGGACATACAAAGAACAGCGCCGGCGTTGATGAGAACACCGCAAGTGCCGAGACGCCGATGATGACGGCGAGCGTCAAGAGGTTGGCCGAGAAAGCGACGGCGGGCTCGTCGAGCAGCAAAGCGTCGGCGTCACTAATCCCCTTCCTTATAGAAGGCATCGACATTTCGGATAAATACATCAGCCCGAACGCCGACGGCGTAAAGGACTCGATAACCGTGACCGTAACCGGAGCGGCGGCCGATAAGTTCACGGTCGAGTTGTACAGGGGCGTGGTGCCGGTTGCTACAATCGCGGAGCAGACCTCTGGTCGAAATCTGGAGTTCGTCTGGGACGGCAAAGATATCTACGGCAATATAGTCGCCGATGGCGAATACTTCGTGAGGGTCTCGGGCAGCGGTGGGCAGGCGGCAAATAAAAAAGCTAAAGTTATTGTCGACACC
>MELI01000006.1:6236-6531 GCA_001767575.1 Candidatus Aquicultor primus
CGGTATCGAGACAGCTGTCTTGCGGCCAAGGTTTGTTTGGGAGGCCGGCCAAGATATGGAATCAAGCGACCTGTACCTTAACGTCAATGGTTCGACGCGGGAAATCGCCGGCATCACCGATGGCTTCTATCTCTTGGATAGGGACTTAAAGCCCGGCACATGGACGTGGATTGTCGTGGTGCGGGACAAAGCCGGGAATATGAACCGGAGCGAAGCGCGAGCGCTGATCATCGTCGAGATCAAGGATGACAACGCACCCAAGGAGTAAGACCGGCATACCGCGTTCCTCAGGTAT
>MELI01000006.1:7029-7644 GCA_001767575.1 Candidatus Aquicultor primus
AAGCCGACCGTTACGTTTAACGGTACCCAGATAGCCGCAGGTTCGGTTTCATTACCAGCGGCCAGGACTACCATTACATTCTCAGTAACCGGTGATAATGACAAGCGTGATGAGATTGTAATTAGTGGTATCAAGCTGGACCTTGGCGTAGTTGCAACAGGCAATCTTGTTGCAACTGTTGAGGGTTTACCGGTTGATCCACTCAGCCCGGCAATCGCTAAGGTGCAAAACGGCCTTATCTTCTCGGAACCGGGCGTAATCAACGTCCTGAAGACCGACACGATAAACCAGGCAGTTGCTCCATTCGACCTTACCGAGTCGGCGACGGGAACGGTAGAGGTAAACGATTTCATCACCATCACGGCACCTGCCGGCGTTACCTTCTATCAGCCGCCGGTCATAACGACCGAAGCGTCCGGGCCCGAACCGTACAACACGGTCGCAACGCTCAATGAGGCCCGCACCGAGGCAAAATGGCAGATAGAAACCGCCTCAACCGCTTCAGGCAAAACCATGACAGTCGACTCGATTGTCAACGTTGCGGCGAGCTTCGAAGCTGATACTGACATCAACTTCACCGGTGTTACAAGCAGCAGTGACTACACCGTTGCGCCT
>MELI01000006.1:7708-8380 GCA_001767575.1 Candidatus Aquicultor primus
CGACCATTAGCAATACCTCGAACCAAGTAGCGGCAAACGTCACGATTACCGAGACAAAAGCCGCAGCACTCGCCACTGGCGACAACACGCTCACCATCGAGCTTGCTAGCGGTACCTTTGCAAGCAGCCCGGTCGCGACTCCGTCGGGCACCGGTCTTACACTTAAAAACGATGCAGGCGATGCGGTAACAACCGGTGTCGCAGGCAAGTTAAGCGTTGACTTCAAGAGCGCGACATGGTCGGTAGCCGATCAGTCGAGCGTAGCGGGCAAGATCAGCATTACCGGTCTTGCGGTTAACGCCAACGGCCTCAGCGATGGCGCCGTTAAAGTCAAGGTTTACGGTGGCGTAGTTGGTTTACCGCTTGTTGCTAACGCAAAGCAACTCACGATTGCCAACGTCAGCACCTCCCAGACCGTTCAGTTGAGCGCAACCAGCTCACCTGCACTGTCGATCAATGTTGCCAACCAAGCCGGTGGCGATATCATCATCACCGAGACAAAAGCGGGCGCCATCACTGGACCGCTCGTACTTTCGATCTTTGGTAACAGCAGCGACAACGAAGTACTCTTCGGCCAGACACCGACCGTTTCAGTTACAACGGGCGATCTCGAAGTGACTTCGACCGTTATGCCGGTAGGTACTGATTATTCGAAGCTTCAGATTAACCTTA
>MELI01000006.1:8407-8876 GCA_001767575.1 Candidatus Aquicultor primus
AGGTATCCGGCATCAAATACGACATCAACTCGAAGGCAATAGTCGGAGCAGTTCAGGTTGTCGTAACCGATAACGGTACAAGATTAGGTGCCGTAACTAATGCCTTTATCGGCGCGAAGCCGGCAGTGTTCCCGGATGTCCCGGGTACACACTGGGCAGTAAGTTACATCGAGAACCTTCTTGCTAAGGGCATCATCGCTGGTTACACCGATGGTACCTTCAAACCGAACAACACCATTACTCGCGCAGAGTTCGCGAAGATCGTAGCCGTTGCTAAGGGCCTTAGCCCGGCAAGCGGCTCATCATTCAGCGATACCTCAGGCCACTGGGCAGCCGGTTACATCGAGGCTGTCAAGACCGCAGGTTACATCGCCGGATATCCAAACGGTACATTCCGTCCGAACAACAACATATCTCGCGCCGAAATCGCGAAGATCATTGTTGTTGCAGCTGGATTCACGATGGATAC
>MELI01000007.1:0-687 GCA_001767575.1 Candidatus Aquicultor primus
ATTGAAAACCCTGGACGACCTCGAGAAGTTTCCATTTACTTTAAAGACCGACCTCAGGGATAACTACCCGTTCGGTATGTTCGCGGTGCCCAGGAAAGACATAGTCAGGCTGCACGCATCTTCGGGAACAACCGGGAAGTCTACAGTCGTAGGCTACACCGCCACCGACATCAATACCTGGGCGGACCTGATGGCGAGGACACTGTCATCCGCCGGCACCACCGCGGACGATGTCGTCCACAACGCCTACGGTTACGGCCTCTTCACCGGCGGCCTCGGTATCCATTACGGCACGGAGCGCGTGGGCGCTTCCATAGTTCCGATATCGGGCGGCAACACCAAGCGCCAGATTACCATAATGGAGGATTTCGGCTGCACGATACTCGCCTGTACACCCTCCTACGCTCTCTTTCTCGCGGAAGTCGCCGAGGAGATGGGCGCCAAGAAAAACCTTAAGTTAAAAGCCGGCGTCTTCGGAGCCGAGCCCTGGTCGAACAGTATGCGACAAGACCTGGAGGCGAGGCTTAATATTCTTGCAATAGACATCTACGGCCTCAGTGAAGTCATGGGCCCCGGTGTCGCGTATGAGTGCCCCGAGAAAAACGGCCTGCATATCGGCGAGGACCACTTCATAGTAGAGGTAATCGACCCGGATACCGGCAAGCGCATGCCTGAGGGAGAGCAAGG
>MELI01000007.1:698-1233 GCA_001767575.1 Candidatus Aquicultor primus
TTACGACCATAACCAAAGAGGCGATACCGATTATCAGGTACCGCACTCGCGATATATCGGCGATAAATTACGAGCAATGCGCGTGCGGCCGTACCCTGGTGCGGATGGACAGGGTGACCGGCAGGACCGACGATATGCTCATCATCAGGGGTGTCAACGTCTTCCCGTCGCAAATCGAGAGCGTTCTCATGGACATCGAAGGCACCCAGCCGCACTATCAGATAATCGTCAACCGCGTCGGGCAGCTCGACATCATGGAAGTCCAGGTCGAAGTAGACGAGAAGTTCTTCTCGGATGAGGTGAGGCACCTGGAAGCGTTCGAAAAGAAAATAAAACGCGAGATGGAGAGCTTGCTCAATGTATCGGTTGCGGTAAAGCTCGTTGAGCCGAAGACGATTCAGCGGAGCGAAGGCAAAGCCGTACGGGTCATAGACAACCGGCAGCTCTAGCGTTACCGTTAAGCAGTCGAGCTTTGGAACCGATAAACGATGACGGCCCGGGACAGGTAAGGACCATGCGGAATCTCATCTGGAAT
>MELI01000007.1:1270-2546 GCA_001767575.1 Candidatus Aquicultor primus
GGAGGTACAGGGGTGAAAGCGACACAACTTTCAGTGTTTCTGGAGAACAAAAAAGGACGGTTAGCCGACGTAACGAAGGTGTTGGGTGAGAACGGGATAAACATCCGCACTCTCTTCATTGCGGACTCGTCGGATTTCGGAATATTGCGCATGATAGTAAACGACGCCCAAAAAGCGCTGGATGTCCTTAAAGCGAACAACTTCACGGTCAAAGTAAACGAGGTAGTCGCAGTTGAAGTCCCGGATGAGCCGGGTTCGCTATCGAGAATCCTCTCGGTTCTCGACGACAACGGCATGAACGTCGAATATCTCTACTGCTTCGTCGACAAAAACCGAAACGCGGCGATAGATATCATGCGAGTGGAGGATTCCGATAAAGCAATCGAGGTCATGCGGAAAGCGAACCTGAAGATATTGAGCGAGGCAGAGCTCAGCGCTCTTTAGCAGGGCTGACCCTCTCAATTCAATCGAGTTTCAATAAACGATTAAGCCCGGTCATTTCCAGGCTTTTTCTTACCGTTCTACTGGCGTTGATTATTTGGACGGTTTCGACCTGGCCGGCTATCCGCGATAAGAACTGAAGGAAAGCGCTATCGACATACTGGACCCAGTCACAGTCAAAAGTCACTTTGGTGATTTCGGGCTCGAGCCATCCCCATATCTGTTTCTGTACTTCCGATATCGAGTACATGTCGAGGTCGCCGTGGAGACTGACGAGAAGCTCGGAATCGAGCCTGATGACTTGGCAGCTGAAATTGTCTGATGTTTGCACAAGGTTTCTCCGATTGCTTGGTCGGCTCGATATTGGCCTGAATGGATACATGTCGATCAAACGGGTATACATTGAGCTTGTTATACCCCCGCATCAACATCCGTTAAACAATAAACGAGCGCTCTCCGGCATGCGGTAACGTTGCTAGCGAGGGTAGGACTTGCTTTAAGCGCAATATGTGTTGTATATATGAGATTTAAGATATAACGTTTACGGCGGCATGGTTGGCGAATTAGCGAGAGCTGAACGGAGGTCGCAATGGATTACAGGTTTGGCGACGTTGAAATCATCATAGAGCAGGGCGATATTACCGAAATCGATGTCGATGCGGTAGTCAATGCCGCCAACAGCGAGCTCTATATGGGCTCGGGCGTAGCCGGCGCGATAAAGCGAAAGGGCGGCATCTCTATCGAGAAAGAAGCGGTAGAAAAAGGCCCGATAGATGTCGGCTCTGCCATCGAGACTTCAGCTGGAGCATTAAAAGCGAAATACGTGATTCACGCG
>MELI01000007.1:2706-6394 GCA_001767575.1 Candidatus Aquicultor primus
TGCTAAGGGTATTGAAGGAGCATGTAGCGGGCGGAGATAAGACGCTTGAGAAAGTCGTCTTCGTGCCCTTCGGTTACGAAGCCTACAGCGAATTCGTCCAGCGCGCCGACAAAGACCTCAAATAAAGCAGATAAATCGTAGAGCCGCTAGAACAAATCATTCTCGTCGTTAAACTCGTGCTATCCTAGAAGAAATAGCTTTTACAGGATGCGAAGTATGAATCGAACAGCAGTCAAAACACTCATTCTAGCCATAATCCTAGTGGTCGCCGCCCCGTTTCAAAGTGGGGCGTTTGCCGCGACCGATCCGACCGCCTCATCCCTTAAGATAAAAGCGCCGTCGGCGATACTCGTCGACGAAAAGACCGGCGAAGTTCTCTGGGAAAAAAATGCCGACGAAAGGCGCGCCGCCGCCAGCACTACCAAGATGATGACTGCTCTTCTCGCGCTGGAGCGTGAGGATATGGACGACACTATAACCGTCGGCGAAGAGGTCGAGACTGCCGGCCCATATGGGATAAAACTATCGGTCGGCGAGCAACTGGTCCTCAAAGACCTTCTCTACGCCCTTATGCTCAACTCGGCAAATGATTCCGCGCTGGTCATCGCCGACCATATCGGCGGCGACGTCGGCAAGTTTATCGACCTCATGAACACCAAGGCCACGCGTATCGGCGCTTTCAACACACACTATGCAAACCCGCACGGGCTCTTCGACAAGACGCAATATACGACTGCGCGCGATTTAGCTAAGATAGCACGGTATGGGCTCAACAACGAAGACTTCAAAACCATAGTCTCCACCACACAATGGAAGCTGAACCGCTCCGACCCCAAAAAACTCGCAGTCGTCGAGAATAGAAACCAATTGCTTGGCCTATATCCGCTCGCGACCGGCATCAAGACGGGATACATAAGCGAAGCCGGCTACTGCCTGGTTTCTTCGGCAGAGACCGACACCGTCTCGGTAATCGCCGTTGTCTTAGGGGCGAGCTCATATAAGAGGCTCTTCAATGAGTCGCAACAAGTGCTCGACTATGGTTTCAGCCTATATGAGAAGAAGCTGCTCATCACCGAAGGGCACAAACACAGGATGGTGGCGCTAAAATACGGAGACGAGCTAGACCTCATCGCAAAAGACGATGTCGAAGCAAACGTCAGGCGCTCGCTAGAGACATCCACCACCACATCGCTCGAAAGCGACATCGATTATCCCATCAAAAAAGGCCAAGTCCTCGGCAAAATCCGGGTCAACCAAGCCGGACGCGAAGTCGCATCCGCCGACCTCATCGCCGACCGCTCAATCGCAAAACCCAGCTTCACCAAAATAGCCCGCTTCTACCTAGACCGGATTTGGAAGAGCATTTTTTAGGAGGGGTTTGGGGTGGTGTTTGTGGTATGGGCGGCGGTTCGAATCCGATTCGGGGAGCCAGTGTTTTTAGAGGTATCAACCAACCCATAATAATGCCTTTAACCAGGCATTATTTTGTTTCTGCCTATAGTTATGGGGTACAGTAATGAGTCTTTGTCAAAAGTGCCAGATGTTTTCATAAACCATCTGGGTATAATGCCTGTGAGCATCAATTAACTATAAGGAAGTGAAAGACTATGAAAATCATACACACCAGCGTATTCGTTAGCGATCAAGGTAAAGCCTTGAAGTTTTATACTGAAACCCTGGGCTTTGTGAAGAAACGCGACATCACCGCGGAGCAATACAGGTGGCTCACCGTTGTCTCGCCTGACGATCAAAACGGCACCGAGCTTATACTTGAACCGAACGATAATCCGGCAGCAAAAACTTACCAGAAAGCAATTTTTGAGCAGGGTATTCCCGCGACAAGTTTCGGTGTTTCTGATGTTCACGCAGAGCATGAACGATTGAAGGAGCTCGGTGTGCAGTTCACAATGGAGCCAACAAAAGTAATGGAGCATGTGATCATAGCCGTCTTCGACGACGCCTGTGGTAACTTGATACAAATACAACAAACGGCTTAAAAGCAAGAATGTCGATATTTCGGCATCAGATTGGCTAGCACCTAATGAAACTCCAGTACGGGGCAACATGATTAGTCTTTGCTTGAGCGGCGGAACATATCAAGAGTTAGACGCATTTTTCAACAAGCTTTCGGAAGGAGCAGACGTTACTGATCCTTTGCAAGAACAGCCCTTCGGCATCTATGGAGCACTCAATGACAAATTTGGCGTCCGATGGATGTTCTGCACAGAAAGAGAAAATAGAAGCAATGGGTTGGCAAATCTCATAATCAACAAAGCTATTCAGTATTGCAAAGACAATAAAATCACACGGATGATTCTTAATGCTGGTGAAGCCGGCATACCTATTTATGAGATTTTGGTTTTTGTCAGGCATCTGAGACTATGCGATTGATTATAGAATGATTTGTAAAAGATCATGGCCTTACTAGGCCATGATCTAGATGATAAGCGGGGCTTTCTCGACCCCGTTTATCATGCAGCAGACTTTTGCATCTTTTCTAAGAGCTCGTCAAGGCGCTCATATCCCTCATTGACACCGCTTTCCATGTCAGTCCCCATCATGCCATCACGATCTCCTACTGATTGAAACACAGACTGGCCAATGGTTTTAGTTCTACCTCCCGGGAGCTCTTCGAGCTTCAGCGTTTCGAGAGCGACATGTCCCGGCTCGGGAAGTCCCTCAAATTCAAACGTATCAATAATCAGATCAGGTGAGCGCACCTCGTGATAGACACCATGAAACGCATACTCATTTCCGTCTTTATCGATATGGACGTATCGATACGAGCCGCCATTTTTCGGTTCGAATCTCTCAAGCCTCATGATGAGGTTTCTCGGTCCAAGCCACTGCTTATAGAGCTCAGGATCAGTATACGCTTTAAATACAAGTTCACGTGGCGCGTCGAATTCGCGGATAATAAAGAGTTCTTGTTTTCCTGGTTCCGCTATTATCGCCGTTTTGTTTTTTGACACGCTATTCGCCTCCATTCTTGATTTCCGCTCTGATAAGGCATCGAGCGTAAAGAGTTTCAATAAGTTTGTTCCTGAATACGAATACCTTTAAACGGCGACTAAGAGCTTGGCTGATTGTAATCACAGAAGCACAAATATACCAATAGTTCGAAAATAGTCCGATCCGGGGATGAACTTTTAGGGTGCCCAATAACACGGCTTATCTAGTTAGCGGTGGCGAATAGTGTAATAGATTAAGCCAAATACTGACGTGATTAGCACGAAACCGAATTACATCTTGTAGGAAATGGGGAATAAACTAAACGTAAATCTGAAACAGTCACTAACGCGAAGGAGAGAGACGATGCCGCTCTATCTATCGAAGTTCAGCTACACGCCTGAGACTTGGGCCAGGCTGATCGGCAACCCAGAGGATCGCCAAAAGGCCGCTCAATCGTACATCGAGTCGATCGGTGGGAAGCTCCACGGGTTCTGGTACGCCTTTGGCACGCACGACGGCTACAACCTGTGGGAGGCTCCCGACAACGTGTCCATGGCCGCGGTTGCGCTGGCGATTAGTGCCGGGGGCGCACTTAGCTCGTTCGAAACGACAGTTCTCCTGACCGTCGACGAAACGATGGATGCCCTGCGCAAGGCCGGGCAAGTCCGGTACCGAGCGCCCGGCGCGTAGCAGCTCGCGCGATAAGAACTATACCGCGATAGATGTTTTTGTTTGA
>MELI01000007.1:6441-8537 GCA_001767575.1 Candidatus Aquicultor primus
AGAAGGGACAGAACAATGGAAGGGACAGAAAAAACTTTATACGATCGACTCGGTGGTGTCTTCGCCATTGCTGCGGTGGTTAACCATTTCAGCGACAACATTTTGGAAAACCCAACGGCCGGAAAAGAGTCACCAAACCCCGTCCTGAGAGATTGGTCCAATAATCAGCTAGACAGGTTGCCGGGTCTTAAATTCATGCGGACTCTGTGGGTATGCGCGGCAGCAGGCGGACCTCAAAAATATGTAGCCACTAGGCCTGGGCAGACTCCAATGGGCCTGGAGAATGCCCATCGGAACTTCCGCATCTCACCTGAGGAATTCGACGCAGTCGCGGGAGAACTCAAGAGAAGTCTCGACCATTTCGGGGTGCCCGATGAGGAAAAGAACGAGGTCCTCGGCGCTTTCATGGCACATAAGGATGAAGTAACCGCCGGATACAGAGCCGCTGCGGCGTAGCACCCGAACGCATAGGGTACCAAGGAAAAATAGCAACTATAAATAGATCGGTTCGGTTCTCGGTCTTGTCATAGCTAGCCTGCTGCTAATAGAACGCTTTGAGGCACCCGAAACTGCCGGCAAATAGCATCTGGTTGGTTTTTTCATAAGCGCGCTTAAAAGCATTATGACGCAAATGTTCTAAAATTGCCCGATCCGGGGATGAAAATTTGCAATGACAATAATGCCTCTGTAAACTGGTCATTTTCCCTGCTTCTCCATGGTATGAGGAGCTGAATTAGGCCCAATAATCTAATTCAGCTTTGAAAGCAGATGTCATGGTTTGCTGCAACGCTATGATTATTATAGTAAAATCTTTAGTATTTAACTAATCATGGCTGCACAATGTCGCTCAGTGTTCAACGGCAGGGGGATGAAGTGAAATCGAACAATAGGCAGTCTTCTAAACGGTTAACGATGGCGCTTGTCGCAATCACGGTAATCCTTGCGCTCGGCGCAGGTTGCTCGACAAATTCAGATAGTTCACGAAGAAACTATTCTGGTAATTTGGAATCGATTACAGTAGCACATGCGCAGTTTGAGCCAACAGCGCTTTTTTGCATAGCTATCGACCAGCAGTATTTCAGGCAGAACGGACTCAACGTGATTTCACATAAGCATCATACCGGAGCAGGTGCGCTTGATGAAGTGCTGAACGGTAAAGCGGATGTTTCAGTGGGGGCTGCCGAATTCCCGCTTGTCAACAAGGCGTTCAAGAAAGAAACAATCAGCACAATCGGGAGTATCGGTAAGACCGAGTTCATATATCTCATCGGGCGCAAAGACCTGGGTATTGAGAAAGTCTCCGACCTCAAAGGCAAAAGGATAGGAACCACCGCTGGAACAATTGCAGAATTTTATCTCGGAAGGTTTCTTGACCTCAATAGCATGGATATGCAAGATATCGTTTTCGTTAATATTAAAGCGCCGACGGAATACGGGAATGCTATTGCAAACGGAGATGTCGATGCCATTGTATCTGCTCAACCGAATGCTAATTCAGTCAAAGAGCGCCTGGGCGCTAACGCCGTTTTTTGGCCGGTTCAAAGTAACCAGCACCTGTATTCGCTGATAATTTCCACTAACGAATGGATTACAAAGCATCCTGAACAGACTAGCAGATTTCTTACAGCCTTAGCACAGGCTGAAGAGTATGCTACCCGTAATCCTGCCAAAGCAAAAGCAATCGTGCAGAAGCAGCTCAACCTGGATACCGAATATATGGAAACCGTATGGTCACAAAACAAGTTTTCTCTCTCGCTTGACCAATCGCTCGTTCTAGCCATGGAAGATGAAGCGCGCTGGATGATGAACAACAAGGTAACCACTGAAACGGCAATGCCCGATTTCAATGATTACATTTATGAAGACGGGCTTAAGGCGGTAAACCCCGATGCGGTGAATATCATCCGTTAAAGGCAACAATTATGAGAATTAGAACGATGTTCATGATCAATATGACTTTGTTCGGGCTTATCCTAATCATAGCGGCAGCCTCGTTGATGATTACTAATCAGCAGGTCAACAGGCTAGAGGCACAGGAAGGGATTGCTGCTCATATCGAGCGGGAGGCTAGTGACCTTAGTTATCTATCGGACGAT
>MELI01000008.1:0-2421 GCA_001767575.1 Candidatus Aquicultor primus
TAAAAGCGGATATAGGGGAAGGATAGGCGTCTATGAATTCTTGAAGATGAGCCCGGCCATCCAGGATTTGATATTGAAAAAGGCCGCGGCGGATGAAATCCGCTCCCAGGCAATTAAGGAAGGTATGGTTACCTTAAGAAAGGCGGCCATTGAAAAGTTAGTTTTGGGTTTTACCACAGCTGAGGAGGTGATTCGCATCACCCTGGAGGCAGGGGAGTAGTAGCTTGAAAACATAGGTAAAGTATGGTATACTTTGATTTAGAGGCACAGAGAAGGCCAGAAATATATTCTTGCCAAGAGGAGGAAATATGAGGAAAAAAGGTTTTACCTTAATCGAGTTAATGGTAGTTATCGCTATCATTGGGGTTTTGTCTTCAGTTCTTGCCCCCCAGATATTTAAGCAGATCAATAAAGGCCGGCAGTCGGCAGTAGTGTCTTTTTATAATAATCTCAAAACAGCAACCAGCAGTTACTACGCGGATACGGAGCAGTGGCCGGCAACCGGAGCTACCGGAATAGGTTGTTTGACTGCTTTGCACACTATGAGCTTGCTATTTTGACACATTTTGACGACGTACGGTGCAGTCGAGTCGTTGACTTTTAGTCTGACTGGTTGGCCGGGTTGGAGAAGAGTTTCGAGCTCCAATTAAAACTCCTTGCCGAATTGAGCGGCATCAGTACTCTTCAAATGTATCGGCTAGCCAAGTTTGCGGCTTAAGGTATATCGTGCTTGAGCAACGACCGCGAACGTCGTGGTTAAAGGTGATGATTATCGTTGTGCGATAGCTGTGGGCCGCGACTAGACAGAGTAATTTGTTCTGTAAAAGCACGCCCTAAGCGATGTATAATATGTTTACGGAGCGATTCGGGCGAGTTTTCGGCGCGCCGCAATCGGTTCAATGAACGACGTCGCAAGAGGGCAGACGTAATGCGAGGGAACCGGCGCCAATAAAAGGATGCGCATGGGTAAAAAGGCCGAAAGGGCCGGTGCTAAAGGCAGCAAAAAAAGAGACTTAGGTAACACCAAGAAGGGCGGGGTTAGGATCGCGCTCGGCGCGATTCTGCTGGTTTGCGGCTTAGCGTTATTGGTGACCTTAGCTTATCCAAAAATATACGCCGCAGTCAGCCCCGCGCCCGCGATAAACAAGATCATCCTCGAACAGGGGCATTTCTGGGTAGTCATACCGAAAATCAGGGTGGACTCCCCGGTGCTGCCCACAGTCACGGCGGATTCCTTAAGGCGGGGCGTAGCGCATGTGCCGGAGAGTGGTTTTCCCGGCGAAGGGAAGAACGTCATTATCGTCGGGCACAATTATGACCCCGCAAACTGGGTGCCTCAGACCACGTTTGGCCTTCTCAGCGAGTTGGAAGACGGCGACGAGGTGCTCGTCGCATATCGCGGCCGCGCGTACACATATGTAGTAAAAACCAAGGAGACCCTTGGAGAGGATGACCCGGAACTATATGAGCTTACCGACGATGAACGATTAACGCTGTTGACCTGTGAAAACTACGAGTCCAAGACCAAGCGTTTGAAGGTCGTCGCAATGCCGAAATAGTCGTCGCGGCAATTAATATCCACGTAGAGAAGCAAAGATAGGCTTATGAACAGAAGTTGTGACGGCATTCATCGCGAACAGTCCAAGACAGTCTGCCCATGAGAGTAATAGTCGATGCCGACGCTTGCCCGGCTATCTCAAATATAATCAAAGTCGCTCGTGCTTGCGGCGCCCAGGTGCTGCTTGTCGGAAACGAGACTCAGAACCTTCGCCGATTCAAAGATGTAAAGAACGTGACCATCGAGGAGGTGGCGAGTGCGCGCGACGCGGCGGATTTCGCAATAATGCTAAGTGTTCGCGCGGACGAAGTAGTCATCACTAACGACATCGGCTTGGCGGCGATGGTTTTGGCCAAAGGCGCGCACGCAATCTCGCCGCGCGGCAGTTTTTACAATAACGCCACCATCGAACAAGAGCTTTTTATTCGACATGTAAAGCAAAAAGTGAGGAGAGCGGGCGGAAGGACAAAAGGGCCGTCCCGCTACATCGAGGACGACCGCGAGCGTCTGGTCGAAGGTCTTAAGAAGATTCTCTGCAAGCGGAAGGACGGCTAGCCAAAGCTCCCGTAAACCGCGTAGGATCACCCGCCATCCCCAAATTGCGACAAGTGTTGCCCGGATACCGGATATAGCACAGACTTCCTTCATTATCCCAAGAGGCGCTTGAATTTATGTCGAGAGCCATTGCATTGGGCTAGAGCAAACGCTATTATACGTATTAGCACAAATGCACTACTAGTTGTCGATTGCTAAACACATGGAGGGGCTCATGCCGGCGAAGGTACTTTCAGCAACGGTCGTGGGTATGAGTGCCGTGCCCGTGGAGGTAGAGGTAGACGCTTCACTCGGGCTGCCGAGGGTAA
>MELI01000008.1:2465-11092 GCA_001767575.1 Candidatus Aquicultor primus
CGGGTTCGTAGCGGAATCGAAAACTCCGAGTATGAGTTTCCCTTGAAACGCATCGTCGTCAATATGGCCCCTGCGGATATTCGAAAAGAGGGCCCGGTCTTCGACCTTCCGATAGCGTTAGGAGTACTTGCCGTTACCGGACAGGTGCCGGCTGAGCGCTTTGGGGATTATTTGCTCGCCGGCGAGTTGTCGCTTACCGGCGAGATAAGGCGAATAAACGGCGTGTTGCTATTGGCTATTTGCGCTAAGGCGCAGGGAAAACGGGGCGTGGTGTTGCCGGCGGAAAGTGCTCGCGAAGCTGCCATCGTCGACGGGATAGATGTTCTCCCGGTAGCCAACCTCAACGAGGTCGTCGACTTCTTTGCCGGTAAGGCCGTCATAGAGCCGGTGAGATATCGGGTTGAGGCGTCAGACGCAGGTGAATTCGAGCCGGACTTTGCAGACGTTAAAGGGCAGGAGCACATAAAGAGAGCGCTGGAGGTCGCTGCGGCGGGCGGGCACAATATCCTTCTAATCGGCCCTCCCGGCTCCGGCAAGACGATGCTCGCTTCACGCCTGCCCTCCATATTGCCATCCCTCAGTCTCGATGAGGCAATTGAGGTGACCAAAGTATATTCGGTAGCAGGCATGCTCAGCCCCGAGCAGTCGCTGATAACGACGCGGCCGTTTCGGGAACCGCATCACACGATAAGCCATGCCGGCCTCATCGGCGGCGGCAGTTATCCCAGGCCGGGTGAGGTCTCGCTATCGCACAACGGTGTCCTGTTCCTCGACGAATTTCCGGAGTTTTCCAAAGGTGTCCTCCAGGTGTTGCGCCAACCGCTGGAGGAGGGAAAGGTCACCATTTCGCGGGCGTCGGGATCGCTCACCTATCCGGCGCAATTTACGCTGGTGGCCGCGATGAACCCGTGTCCCTGTGGCCATTTAGGCGACAGGGCGAAGCAGTGCATATGCGGGCCGCACAGGGTCCAGCAGTACCGGGGGCGCATCTCAGGGCCGCTCCTCGACAGAATAGACATACACATCGAGGTTCCGCGTCTCAGCAAGGACGAACTCATGCACTCGTCCGACGGAGAGACTTCCTCGCACATAAAACGCCGTATCGATTTGGCTCGCGCCGTACAAGGCGAGCGCTTCAAGACCATAAACAGCAACGGCAACGGACGGTTGCTCGTCAATAATTCGCACATGAAGGCTAGAGAGGTCAAGCGGTTTTGCGTCTTGACGCCCGAAGCGACCTCGTTTCTGGAAGCATCGGTCGATAAGTTGGGTTTGAGCGGAAGGGCGTTCGAGCGAGTTTTGAAGGTCTCGCGCACGATAGCCGACCTTTCTGGGAGCGAGCGCATTGAAATCGAGCATGTCGCTGAAGCGGTCCAGTACCGTGCGCTGGACAGGAAATATATATGATGGTGTTTAATGCGCATTACCGGCGTGAGGTAGCGTTGCCGGCGGGCAAGGGGGCCGATTTATGCGATTAGTGATGTATGACGGTGTGCCCGACGGAGGCGACAAAAAATATTGGCTGGGCATAAAGCTGGTGCCGGCTTTTCGCAACCGCCAATATATCTTAGCTGAAAAGGCCGGCGGCCCCCGGGCACTCTGGGAAGCCGATAATATAGCACTAAGAGAGCTTGGACTCACCGATAAGGAAGTCTCAGAGGCGGTCGTTCTGCGCGCGTCCATTGACCTCAATGAAGAAGTTGAAAAACTTAGCGTTTGGGGCATCTCCATCATGACCGACGAAGACGAGGGTTTTCCGCAACTTCTTCTCGATGCGCCTTGGCATCCGAAGGCGTTCTTCATGAAAGGCACGCTGCCGGCCTGCGATGCCTCTATAGCGATCGTCGGCTCCAGACATGCGACCCTTCAGGGAAAAGCCTTCGCCATGGAGTTGGCCTCAGCGCTCGCCGCCGCCGGCGTGCTGGTAGTCTCCGGCGGGGCGCGCGGCATCGATACTGCCGCGCATACCGGCGCGCTCGAGGCGGGCGGGCTTACGGCGGCGGTGCTCGGGTGCGGGCTCGACCTCGTCTACCCGCCGGAGAACCGCAACCTCTTTGCGCAAATTGAGGAGCGCGCGGCTCTCATCTCGGAATACCCGCTGGGAACGCAGCCGTTTCCGCGCAATTTTCCCGCTAGAAACCGCATCGTCGCCGGCATGTGCAATGGCGTTGTTGTGGTCGAGGCCGCCCTTAAAAGCGGCGCCCTTATTACTGCCGACTTTGCCCTGGATTATGGGCGAGACGTCTTTGCGGCGCCCGGCTATAGCAAGAGCCCGATGAGCAAGGGGGCCAACGCGCTAATCAAGCAAGGGGCGCACCTGATAGAGTCCGCGCAGGATGTGATTGATGTGCTGAGTTTAACGGGTATTACGATGGACCGGGGAGAGCCCCTCGAAAGACTCTCCGGCCCCGAGAAAAACTTTCTCATCCAGCTGGGTTGGGAGCCCCTGCGCATCGACGAAGTCACGCGCAATATCCCGGTCGATAACGCCACGGCCTCGGTTCTGTTGTTAACGCTCGAGATATCCGGGTTTATCAGACGCGATATCGACGGTTGCTATCTGCGTATTAAATAGTTTTCGTCCGGCACAACCGCTCAGCCCCTCGAACACAAAAATCCCTTCAATTGTATCGCCGTCGCATGCGGCTGAGCTCAGCATAAATGGCTTGCTTGTTTGCCGAGCTCAGGATTATAACTAATATAAGTACGAATTCACTGACAATGGCCTTGTTAAATAGTATAATGGCGATGTTATGTCGCAATGATGTAGAATCAGTGTTAACGCGCGTAGCGATGAATATTACAACAGAATTAAAGAAGGTGGCTGCAGGGGATGCCCGTAACTCTAGCTGAAATCAAAGACGACTCTTATGTAAAAGCATACATCACACAAGCGGACAAACACATGGAAGCCATCGGCTTCACAGAACACGGATTTCGTCACGCCGAACTTGTCTCCAACATCTCCATGAATGTCCTGCGCAGGCTGCATTTCCCGGATCGTGAAGCCGAACTGGCCGGGATGGCCGGTTATTTGCATGATATCGGGAACGCGATAGGGCGAAGCTTCCATGCGGTCTCGGCCGCGATGCTGGCACAGTCGGTACTGATACGCCTCGGCATGTCTCCCGAGGAGATGATGGTTGTCATGAACGCCATCGGCAACCACGAGGAAGACTATGGAATGGCGACGAGTACGATAAGCGCGGCGATCATCTTGGGTGATAAGACCGATGTGCACCGCAGCAGGGTTCGCACACCGGACCCGTTGACGCGCGACATCCACGACCGGGTCAACCTCGCCGCGCAGCGTTCGTTTTTGCGGGTCGATAACGAACGCAAGCTAATCGAGCTTGAAATAGATATTGACACCACTATTAGCCAGGTGATGGAATATTTTGAGATATTTCTATCGCGTATGGTAATATGCCGTAGGGCGGCCGAATTCCTAGGATGCGAGTTCGGTCTGGTTATAAACGGAGTAAAACTTCTGTAGGAGGGAAGGAATTGACAGACAAACAAAAGCACCTGTTATCCCTCGGTCTAGTGCTGATCATGATTGGGCTTTCTATCGTAATGATATTTCCGATCGAAAAATCGGCTAAACTCGGCCTTGACCTGAGGGGCGGCCTGCAAGTTACTTACGAGGCGAAGGACTCGCCGGAAGTCAAGGTAACAGAAGAACGGATGCAGCAGGCGGAATTCGTACTCAACCAGCGCGTCAACGCGCTTGGTGTCGCCGAACCCGAGATTCAACGGGAAGGCGCGCGCAACATCGTTGTACAGCTCCCGGGAGTAAAAGACCCGGAGGGGGCGAAAAGGCTTCTCGGAAAGCCTGCCGTACTCCAATTCGCGATTGTTCAGGATGCTTATGCCGCAATCAACGACATGGCTGTGTTGAACAAGCAGAAAAGCGAAGGCAAGCCGGTTCTGGGTCCGGTGGAATTGACCGGCGATAAAATCAACAGTGCGGAGGCTACTTTTGGCGGGCAAATCGGTGCCCAACCAATAGTCAACATGACCTTCAATGACGAGGGCGCCGTGAGGTTCGGCCAGATTACGGCGAACAACGTCAATAAGCGACTGGCCATTGTTCTCGATGACAAGATAATCACGGCTCCCAATATCGAAGGAGCCATCCCCGACGGAAAGGCGATTATAGAGGGAATCGACTCGATTGATGAGGCGAAAGAGATTGCCATCGTCTTGAACAGCGGTTCTATTCCTGTTGAACTGGATATTTTAGAGTATCGCAGGGTCGGTGCCACGCTCGGTTCCGAAGCGCTGCGGGAGGGCGTAATCGCCGGCATCGTGGGCTTCATGCTTGTCGCGATATATCTGCTCTTCTACTATCAGGGACTCGGTCTTATCACGTGGTTGGGTATTTCAGCCTATGCGATATTGGTCTGGGGAGTAGTCGCTGCGATGGGTCAGTTCTACGGTTGGACGTTGACCCTACCCGGCATCGCCGGCCTTATTATAAGCATCGGCATAGCGGCCGACTCTAAAATAATCATTTTCGAACGCGTCAAAGAAGAGATGCGTGAAGGAAAGACCTTCAGGACAGCGGTGGACAGCGGGTTCTGGCACGGGTTCAGGACGAGTCTCGACGCCGACTTGGTCACGATGTTAGTAATGTTTGTGCTCTTCTTCGTGGGTGTGAGCCAGATTCGCGGCTTTGCGCTCGCGCTTATAGTCGGCCTTACCCTCGATATCGTCATCATGCTTTTGTTCACAAGGTCATCGCTCGGCTTGCTGGCCCAGATATGGCCGATAAAGAGCCCGAAACTCCTCGTCAGGGTCGGGAAGGTGAGGCAAAATGCTTAAGTTTGATTTTATAGGCAAGAAGAACATATGGTTTGGTATCTCCGCAGCCATAATTGTGTTGAGTCTCGTAGGAATGCTGGTAATAGGGTTCAACTATAGCATCGATTTTAAAGGCGGAAGCTCGTCGGAGGTCAGGTTTAAAAAGGCCGTTTCAGTCGAGGATGTCCGCTCCGTTCTTAAGGAACAAGGATTGGGCGATAGCAAGATTCAGCCCATTGAGAACATCCTCGGCACGGATGTGGGGGCGCTTTCCTCTACGACTAAGGGTACGATGATGCTCTTGCGCACGACAGAACTCTCGACCGATCAAGAGACAGCGGTGTTCAAAGCGCTCGATACGAAATTTGGCATTTCCGACCGGCAAACGATGACGGTCGATGCGAGTTGGGGAGCGCTCATCACGGAGCGCGCGATATACGCATTTGTCGCCGCCTTGGTTCTGCTCTTAATCTTTATCACGGTGCGTTATGAGTTCAAGATGTCGGTTGCGGCGATACTCGCGCTCTTCCACGACATAATCATAACGGCCGGAGTATATGTTCTTGTCGGGCGCGAGGTAAACCCGAACATGATTGCGGCGCTCATTACAATCCTGGGATACTCGCTCTATGATACGATTGTCGTTTTCCATAGAATCAAGGAGAACTCCCCTAACATAGTTCGCACTACTTACTCAGCAATGGCGAACAAGTCGATTAACCAAGTCTTAATGAGGTCGATAAACACCTCGCTGACGACACTTCTGCCGATTATAGCGATTCTGCTTTTCGGCGGCGAGACCTTGAAAGACTTCGCGTTCGCGCTGATGGTAGGGACAATCGCAGGTACTTACTCGTCGATATTCTTCGCGTCGCCGCTCTTCGTTGTCTGGAAAGAGGCGGAGCCATACTACCGCAACCTGAAGAACAAATACGGCAAAGAGGCGATAGCGCGGGCCTCGACATCATAAGTTTAAAAGCCCTGGAAGCGCAAGCATAAGATGCGCTATCTAATAAGGCATGTTATCTAAAATACAAGGCCCGCGAGAACATCGCGGGCCTTAAATGTTCATGTTTTTCGTGGGCATCGCATGAATAAGATAAGTCCCGACATAGCGAGTAAGCCCCCATAACATCATGCGCGTTATCTATTAAGAGCCCCGGTTATCTGCTAAAATCTTGTATATCGGGGGACAATATTTTGGCAAGAATCCGAAGTCTGATAAACAAAGTAAAACGATATAATCCGGGCGCTGATATCGATGCGATACGCAAGGCATACAATCTCGCCCGTAAACTCCATGTCGACCAGTACCGGAAGTCGGGTGAGGACTTTGTTTCGCACCCGGTCGAGGTCGCCGATATTCTCGCCGATTTGGGCATGGACACGACGACCATTTTGGCGGCGCTCCTCCACGATGTCGTAGAGGATACCAGCATCTCCCTGGACGACCTGCGAGACGAGGTAAGTGATGACGTTGTCGCCCTCATCGACGGCGTCACCAAGCTCGGCAAAATCGAATTCAGGAGCCGCGAGGAGGAACAGGCGGAGAACCTACGGAAAATGTTCATCGCCATGGCCAAAGACATAAGGGTAATCATCATCAAGCTTGCCGACCGGCTCCATAACATGCGCACTATCCGCCACCTCGACCTTCCGAAACAGCAGCTAAAGGCGAGGGAGACCCTTGAAATATACGCGCCGCTCGCGCATCGGCTCGGCATGATGTCCCTCAAATGGGAACTCGAAGACCTGTCGTTTCAGGTGCTTGAGACAAAAATGTACGACAAAATCCAGAACATGGTCGCCGAGCGCCGTTCCGAGCGCGAGGAATACCTCAAGAACGTGATAAAGTCACTCGACAACGAGCTCAAAGCAGTGCATATTAAGGCTGAAATAAGCGGGCGGCCCAAGCATTTCTACAGCATCTACGAGAAGATGGTCAAGAAGGGGCGAGATTTCAGCGAGATCTATGACCTCTCGGCCGTTCGCGTACTCGTAGATTCGATAAAGGACTGCTACGGCGCGCTCGGTATCATACACGCGATGTGGAAGCCGGTCCCGGGGCGTTTTAAAGATTTTGTGGCGATGCCCAAGTTCAACATGTACCAGTCGCTCCACACCACTGTCGTCGGCCCGATGGGAAAGCCCCTCGAAATACAGATTCGCACCTACCAGATGCACCGCACCGCCGAATACGGAATCGCGGCGCACTGGCATTATAAAGAAGGCGGCAAAGAGGGCAAGTTCGACGAGCGCTTGACCTGGTTGCGTCAGATGCTCGAATGGCAAAGCGAGTTGAACGATCCAAGAGATTTTATGGAGTCGCTCAAGATAGACCTCTTCCAGGATGAGGTCTATGTCTTTACGCCGAAGGGTGATGTCATTAACCTGCCGGCAGGCTCGACCCCGCTTGATTTTGCATACACGATCCACACCGACGTTGGGCATAGATGCATCGGGGCTAAGGTAAACAACCAGATAGTTACGCTCGAATCCAAGTTGAAAACAGGCGACTTCGTCGAAATCTTAACCTCCAAGACGACCTCGGGTCCGAGTAAAGATTGGCTCAAGATAGTAAAAAGCTCGCGCGCCAGAAACAAAATTCGCCAATGGTTCACCAAAGAGAACCGCGAGGAGAGCGAAGAGGCGGGTCGCGATATGCTCCATAAAGAGCTGCGCAAGATCGAGATAGGAATGAAATCGCCGATGACCGTGAAGGTGCTCGAAGCGGTCGTCAAAGAGCTCAACTTCACGAGGATAGAAGATGTCTACGCGAGCATAGGGGCGGGCAAGACCTCGGCCAAGCAAGTCGTAGGCCGGATTGCCGACGCAATCGCTAAGAGCAAAGACGGCGAAAAAGCGGAGGCCGATTACGGGATAGAAGAGCTTCAACTTGAAATCACCCAGAAACGCAAACCGCGCCGGATAAGCAGGTCGGGTATTATTGTCAAAGGCCTAGACGATGTGCTTGTGCGGGTCGCGCACTGCTGTAACCCGGTGCCCGGCGACGACATCATGGGCTTTGTGACCAGGGGCAGGGGTGTCTCGGTCCACAGAAGCGACTGTTCCAACGCCAAGCAGCTCAAACTCACTGCGCCGAACCGCCTGATAGAGGTATCCTGGGATGAGCGCCGGCCATCCGCTTTCCAGGTGGAGGTAGAAATAGAGGCGCTCGACAGGCCGAAACTTTTGCGCGACGTCAGCACGGTCTTGGGCGACGCGGGCGTCAATATTCTGTCGGCAGCGGTTACGACTACCAGGGAACACATCGCAGTCCTGAGGTTTATCTTTGAGATAGGCGACATAAGCCATCTCCAAACGATAATCGGCAATGTGCGAAAGGTGCCGGCGGTCTATGAGGTCTACCGCGTAGAGCCGAACAAGCCGCGCCACCAGAAAATCGTCGCGAAGTCGGGCGACGAGGGCGGCGTGAAGAGCTAGCCGCGCTTCAGAACACAGGTAAGGGAGACAAAATGTATCTTGAGACACTTGTTGTAGGCGATATCGACGCAAATTGCTATATCGTGGCGGCGGAAGCGGGAGGCGAGACCATAGTCATTGACCCCGGCGGCAACGCCCAGATGATTCTAGATACGATTGCCGCGCAAAATCTGACCGTTAAATATATCATGCTCACCCATGCCCACTGGGACCACTTTGCAGCGGCAGCGGAATTAGCCCAGAAGACCGGCGCGGAGATAGGAATACACAAGCTCGACCGGGACGCGCTCGCCGACCCGAAACTCAGCCTCGCGTACATGTTCGGCGACGTCGTAAATGTCGACCCGGCGACCGTGATGGAACTCGAGGATGGCCGG
>MELI01000008.1:11192-11319 GCA_001767575.1 Candidatus Aquicultor primus
ACCTCTTGTTTCAGCGCTCAATCGGCAGGACGGACTTTCCTGGCGGTTCGCATGAAGGACTGTTAAAATCTGTGAGGGAGCGGATATTTACCTATCCCGACCAAGTAAAGGTCTATCCCGGGCACGG
>MELI01000009.1:0-140 GCA_001767575.1 Candidatus Aquicultor primus
CCCGGCGGCGCCGAGGCCGAAGAGGTAATAAATGAACCTGGTAACCGGGCCTATGATTGGGATGATGCCGATGAGCATTATGACAAGGAGGCCGATGGCGAGAGGCAAGATATTGCCCTTGCCAAGATTGACAAATCGCG
>MELI01000009.1:178-862 GCA_001767575.1 Candidatus Aquicultor primus
GAGAGATAGATGCCCAAGGTGTAGAGGAAAAGCATAATAAGCGCGATGGGTATGGTGATGACCAGGAACATCAAGATGACGATGGTGATGGGAACGAGTATCAGCAAAGCCAGACCGATAAGCAGGCTAATCCAAGGCGATGAGCTGATAGTCGTGCTTATCTCGCCGGTACGTTTGGGGATCAGGAGTAATAGAGCCATCGCGAGCAGGAATGTGGCCAGATACGAGATGATAAAATAGATGATTCGTCCGGTGGCCTTCTGTTCGGCGGTGGGGCGCTGCATGGCAGGAGGCGGCTCTTTGCGCGATATCTCTCCTTGGACCTCAGCCCCGGAATCTATATTCGCCTTGTTTGCACTAGTATAGGTCAGGTTGCCGCCGATTCGCGCGCGGTCGGTAAGGGTCAGATTCCCGTCATCGAGATAGATGCGCGCATTCTTACCTACTATCCCATCGATGGTCAACTCGCCGGCGCCGGCGGTCAGGTTGCGCTTTATCTCGCCGCTCAAAGTCGCCGTACCCGCACCTAACATGACGTCGCGGCCGATGGTTGTGCCCTCACTTGTCGTGACGGTGCCCGCGCCGATTACGAGGTCCTCCCCGACTTTGCCGCTTATCATAATACTGCCGCCACCGCTTCTTATAGTCTGGCCGACATCGCCGTTGAGGATTATGTTACCGCCT
>MELI01000009.1:927-1069 GCA_001767575.1 Candidatus Aquicultor primus
ACCGTTTATCGTGCCGTTTATCGTCACAGTACCCCCGCCGATGTACACATCGTCATTGATGGTGCGGTTGGTCGGGATATTGACGCTATCCGATGTTATAGGCAAAATCGCACTCGCGGGTTGCGCGGTCAGAAGGATAACC
>MELI01000009.1:1076-8956 GCA_001767575.1 Candidatus Aquicultor primus
CCAGCAGTGTGATGAGACGGCTTTTCTGATGTCGGAACATAACTGCACCTTTCACGCAAAGGTTTACACTACACAATTTTTATTCCCGCAACGACAGAATCTTAACGCCTATTATACAGAAAGCTTGAATAATTAGCGTATTATTTGTTGGCGCTTACCATTAAGCTGATGCCGGCGTTTGATATTTTCAGCGCCCATGTTCTCAAGCGACAAGGGGGTCTTTGCGTGCTGTAACCCATAGTGAGACGCAAGCACTGCCAGAAAATACAGGGTGATAATTATTGCCAAAGAGTTGTTTCGCGTAAGCCTAGTTACTATACTTAGCGTATGCCGCAGAACTACACAATGTATCTCGACGATGATAAAGGCATCGATAGGTTTAGGGCTGGATAGCGGCAAATATCGACCCGGTCGATAACGAGCGTCCGCTGTGGTGTGAGAGGAAGAGTTTCTGTATATGAACAGTAAAATAGTAATGCTGGTGCTCTTAGCTATGGTGCTGCTGTTGATGATAGCCGGCATCTCATATGCCATCTCACCGAATGAGCAAGCACAAATCATCGCCGAAGAAGAATTCCCCAAGTTGCTGAAGGACGTAATAGAGCCAAATAACGAAGGTGTTGGCTTCCCGGACAAAGACCAGTACGAGAACGTATCTCTGGGCGAACCCCTTGAGCATTACGAAATCGATTTTGACAGTTTCGACCCGGATAAGGGCATTGATGAGCAGTCGAAACAAAACCTGTTCTACACGTTCCCGGTTATGTTAGACGATAGTGCCTCGATAGGTTTTACAGTCGGCGTGCAAGCAAACGGGGAGTGGGAGGTCATCGATGTTGGCGGAGGCTTGAACAAGACTGTTTCGCAGATGGCCGACGAGCAGGGCTTGTCTAATAGCCGAGTACTCCATTTTGCCGGAGCGATGCTTATAGTCGCCACAAGGGATGACAAAGTGGTCGGCTACGCACCTTATTATCCGTATGAGCCAGATTTGAAAGAAAAGACTGTCGTATCGGAAGATGAAATCATGAAAATCCTGGTTTACCGGCACAAGGAATTTCAAGAACTCATCAAAAACGGCAACCCGCAAGGTTTGCTGGGAGGGCCTGGTCTTGCCGCAGCTTCTGCCGGGCACAAACAGGAAGGCGTCATCAAGCGGCTGACGAGGTTTGTTAAACATGTGTTGTAGGTTAAGAATGCTGTCGAGGGCGTTTGATTATGAAAAAGGTATTAGCCATCATAGCTGTTGCCGCCGGTATTGTGATTATAGGGCTCGCGGTTATCGCAGTCGTCTCACAGAGCGGCGATAAAACCGCTGCGCGCGGTGTGACAACTACTAAAAGCAAACCGGCTTCGGCAGTGGAGAATGTATATGGTGACCGCCAGTACTATTCCTCACTCAAGGAGCTAAGCGATAATGCTGAGGTTATCGTCATCGGTACCGTGCGGGCGCAGCTCCAGACATACAACTTGTCGCGCGACTTGCAAGACCCGAGTAAAGAGAATACCGAGTTTGTCGTCCTGGGCACCGATTATGAGGTCGGCGTCGACCGGTATCTTAAGGGCGCAGGCAATCGGAAAATCATCATGACGCAAGAGGGCGGCGAATTAGACGGCAAAACACAGCTTATGGATGCCCGCACCCCTATACACATCGGCACAACCTACATCTTGTTTCTTATCAAAGTCTCCGATAAGTACAGGTTTGGCGCAGAGCCGTACAAGTTCAAAATATCGGGCGGAAAGGTCACGGTCGATTCAAGTGAAGAGATTGCGTCAGTGCATTTCAGAGAAATGACCGAGCAGGAGTTTCTGGACGAGTTGAAAGCGAGCAGTCCGTAGTACGCCAATGCTCTAGGCGACAGAGCTTTTGGGTGGGTCGGCGCTTGAATTGTACGAGTTCTATTCCTAAATGGATACGAGGGGGAAGACTTTGATTAAACGCTTGATCGTAATTAGCTGTTTGCCGTTGGTGTGCGTCGCACTCTTCTCGTCAGTGTGTATTGCGGCTGATAGCGGCGGTGCGGGCGGCACAATATCTCAGGGTGATTCGCAGAGGATTGCACCTTCTTCAGAGGGCGCTGCCGGCGCGCTCGGCTCAGGTGTGGACAACGACAAGGATGCGCGCGGCATCGATGCGTTTGACTTGAAATTCCATCTGATATTATCAGCGATAAACTTTGCAACAATATTTTTGCTCGCCATTGTTTTTCTGTACGCGTTACACCTGCGCGACAAGAAGCCCGGGCGTTACAGGGGTATTTGGGCTGCGATTGGCGGTTTCTTCGGCAATAGATATAGCGCGGTGTGGCTTCTGAATATGTTTACGGGGCTGGCTATATTCAACTTCGTCGCAGCGTTTGCGGAGGGATTCTTACCCCGCATAGCGGCCATGCTCGCGTTCTTTGTAATCATCTCACCAATCTACCAGTGGTATCCATTTTATCTGAAGGAGAAAAAACCCGCTAAATACCGCGGCATCTGGAAACGTATCGGCGATTGGTTGGGTGAGCCGCGGCTAAGCATGACCGCCCCGAGAAGTTGACCCATCCCGCCAATACTGGTAGATTTAAACCTTGTATGAGACTCTTTCGCACGCTTCATCGAACAAAAATCGCAGCATTGCTCGTCATAGCATTAATACTACTCTCACCAGCGGCTTACGCGTCTCCGCTCGATTCTAAGCGCGCAGAGCTTAAAAACGTCGACTCTCAAATCATGACGAATAAGAGAAAGCAAGCGGCTGCCGAGCGGCGGCAAGCAGACATCCGTCGGCAGATAGAAGAGAGCGGCCAAAAATTGGTCCAGATGCAGACGCGGCTCAATACGCTGCAGACAGAGTTCAACGAGATAATCGAGCGCAAGAAGACGACCGAGGCCAAGCTCGACGATACAAAAAAACAACTCGGCGAAGCACAGTCCAGGCTTTTCGATGCGCGCGCAAGGCTTACTCTGCGGCGCGGGGTCTTCGACAAGCGTCTGGTAAACACCTATAAACGCGGCATGGAGAGCACGCTCACCATCCTTCTTAAATCTGAGGATTTCGGCGATTTCATGTCGCGCGTGGCGTTCCTGCGCATGATAGCCGAGCACGACGGCAAGCTTGTCTTCGACCTCAAAGAGCTCACCTCCGATATTACGGGCGAGGTCGCGCAAATCCAGACTATCAAGCAGGTCATCGATGAGCAACACCGGCGCCTTGTCACGGATAAGAAGCAGATGGATGAGAAGATGGCGAGCGTTATCGCGCAGCAGGAGCGGCTCGAAACAGAGGTAGGCAAACAGCAGCAGCTCTATGCTCAGATCGAAGAAGAACAGCAGCAGCTCGCGCAGGCCGAGGACAACCTCAGGTCGAGCTCGGTAAAGATAGCCGCGCAGATTCGCGCGCTTGGGGGAGTTGCGTCCAGCACGTCCAATGCGGCAAATATACCGAAGGATTTAAGGCCGCTTGCGGCAGCGACAGCGGAGAAATACGATATCCCGGAGAAGCTCTTCTTTGCGCTCATCACCCAGGAGTCGGGGTGGAATTACCGCGCCGTATCGCGTTCCGGCGCGCTCGGGTTGACCCAGGTGATGCCGTTTAATGTCATCGCCATGGGCTACGATATCGAAAGTTTTAAGGAATCTCCGGCCGACCAGCTCGAAGCCGGGGCTAGATACTTGAGCCAGCAATTCAAGACCTTCGATAGGTGGGACCTCGCACTCGCAGCATACAATGCCGGCCCCGGCGCCGTTCTGCGCTACGGCGGCATTCCCCCGTACAAAGAGACCAAAAACTACGTCCGCAACATCCTCGCGATGGCGGGTTAGATTAGGCCCCGAGTTCTTTTCTTGTCATAAAGTGATAAGAGGTATTAAAATTCCAGCCCAATCGTCGATACTAGACTAATGCTTACGATTCGATATTCGATGAGGTGCAACATATGATACCATCTGCGAGCAGCGCATCAAGAAAGATCAGGCTTGGAGAATTACTGGTCAGCAATGGGATTATTACGCAATCCCAGCTTGAACAAGCGCTTTTTACTCAAAAGAAGACCGGTGGTCGCCTAGGCGAACTTTTATGCGGGTTAGGGTTAGTGGGCGAGGAGACGCTCGTCGAATTTATCGGGAAGCAGCTTAATATTCCTACTATCGACCTCGACAATACGATTGTCGATGAGGACGTGGTCAAGTTAATACCGGAGGCGATAGCGAGAAGATATAAGATCGTAGCTATCGCAAGGATTGAAGACCTCTTGACGTTGGCTATGGCAGATCCGCTTGATTTATATGCGATGGATGATACTGCAAATATTACCGGCTGTCAGGTCATCCCAGTTATCACAACAGGAAGAAGCATTAAGAAAGCCATCGATAAGCTCTACTGGATGCAGGACAAGAAGAGCGACAACGACGAAGAGTTTGCAGGCATAAGGCAAGGCGCCAGTATTACCATAGGTGACGCGAATTCAGGCGACGGTGACGCTGTTCGCTTCATCGAAATGCTACTTAAACAGGCCGTAATCGACAAAGCAAGCGACATCCACATCGAGATAGGTGAGCACGAGCTGAGGGTGAGGATCAGGGTTGATGGAATACTACATGAGATAACGACCGCACCCAGATCGCTTCATCCCACGGTTGTATCAAGATTAAAAATCTTGGCCGAACTGGATATTGCCGAAAAACGAGCGCCGCAAGACGGAAGATTCTCCGCATCTATTGGCGACCATAAGGTGGACTTCAGAATATCGGTTATACCGACTGTTTTCGGCGAAAAAGTCGTGTTAAGGCTGCTTGAGAAGAAAGCAATTCTTGTTGACGAAAACAAAATCGGCTTTGATCTTGAAGATGCGCAGAAGTTCAGGAGATTGATAAATAACCCTTATGGTATGATACTTGTAGCGGGACCCACCGGAAGCGGTAAGACTACCACACTATACGCGGCCATGAACACCCTGGCGACCGTAGAGAAGAATATCGTCACGATAGAAGACCCGGTTGAGTATACGTTCGACACTATCAACCAGATACACGTCAATCCAAAAGCCGGCGTCACTTTTGCATACGGCTTAAGGTCGATACTTAGGCAAGACCCCGATATAATCATGGTAGGCGAGATTCGTGATGAAGAAACTGCTGAAATCTCGATTCACTCGGCTCTCTCCGGACACCTGGTACTTTCGACGATTCATACGAACGATGCTTGTTCTACGCCTGCGCGCTTTATTGAGATGGGGATACAGCCATTTCTCGCGGGGACAGCGATTGTAGGCGTAATATCGCAGAGACTAGTGCGGTTGCTGTGCCCGGCATGCAAAGAACCTTATACTCCTGTACCTGAATTAGTAGTAGACCTAGGCCTATCAACCGATAAGGATATCGTGTTTTACCGGGCTCGGGGTTGTACTGATTGCCGTGGTGTCGGATATAAGGGACGAGAGGCGCTCTTCGAGATCCTTGAAGTGAACGACGACGTTCGCGACCTTATTGTCGCGCGATCCACGGCATCAAGAATAAGAGAAGCGGCGACTAAGGATGGATTTAGAACTATGCGCGAAGCCGGCGTCGCAAAGGTCTTACAAGGGAAGACTTCACTTGAGGCGGTCATTGGAGTCACGTAGAATCATTGCCGTTAATCGGCCCATCGTTTATCTAAGAACTTAGACGGCATCAGCTTGCTTTAGCATCGTGTTCTCACGAGTTGCGATAGTAACGTCAATATTACCGATTTCGGTTGCGAACGATGTGTAGATATACCCCATTTTAAGAACCGAAATGAAGATGTTATTACCCGCGATGAGGCTTGGAGGCGTTAAAGCCACTTCCGTGTATCTCACGTCAAACCTCGAGGTTGCCATTCCTGTGATCATGTTTCCAAGCTCGCAGAGCGCGCTTTGCGCATTCCGATCAAGAGGTTGAACCGATCGGCCCAGCATTACCGCTGCTATGTTTTTTGCGGTGCCGGCCGACATGCTATAGATTACTTGACCATTAATCATGCCGGTGATTCCCACGAGAATATTTAGCTCTTGGGATGTCCCTTGCTGGCCGGATTCGGTTACCGGTGCCTGTGTTGCTGGTATTCCTAGTTCCATCGTAAGAAAATCCGAGGTGGCTGTTATGAAAGGCATTGAGAGTTCGCTGCTTATCATCATTAATATCCTTTCTCTTCTCTAGTATACTTCGACTAAACTGAGCATATTCTTAGCGCTATTCTATTAGATCGTATTGTTCTAATGGTAATGCGAGCTTAAAGCATGCTGATTTATTCTCATCCGTAAGAGTGATGAGTGATTGCGACCCACTTAGCATGTCTACGCTGCTATGGGCGCCGGTCTGCAAGGCCTACCCGGCTTCGATAGTCATGAATTTCACGCGAAGTAGGTGTCCGGGTGCTCATTTGTGGTAGTGTTTAGAGAAGTCAACGTAATGTTGTCATAAAATTGAACAGACCTTGAGATTCTATCGGTATTTGCCTTAGAGAGGAGAGAATTGAGCGAGTCGCAACCAAACTCCCAAGCCCAAGCCCAAGCCTCGCTAACACAGGGGAACTACCGCTGGTACGTCTTAGCGGTAATCTTTGTCGGTACTTTTATGGGGCCGCTCGATTCGAGTATCGTAAATATCGCGCTCCCGGTCATCGCCAAGGAATTTGGGGTGGGTATTACGACGATAGAGTGGGTGGTCATGGCGTATCTTCTGACGACCTCGTCGCTTTTGCTTAGCGTCGGGCGTATTGGCGACATGATAGGCCACAAGCGCGTTTATATCTTCGGGTTTATCGCGTTTACCGCTGCCTCGGCGCTCTGCGGTTTCGCCGGCTCCATCGAGCAACTCATCGGGTTTCGCGCGCTGCAGGCGATAGGCGCGACGAGCCTCTTCGCCAGCGCACCCGCAATCATCACCGACGTTTTTCCGCCGCACGAGCGGGGTAAAGCACTCGGCACCATCGGCACCTCGGTAGCCATCGGCCTGACCGCCGGTCCGTTTCTTGGCGGGCTCATCATCGGGGCGCTCGATTGGCGCTGGATATTCTTTATCAACATCCCAATAGGAATAATCGTCGTCATGCTGGCGTTAGCTATTATCAGGGAAAGCCGTGCGGAGACGGGCAAGCGTTTCGATATTTTGGGCGCGGCCACCGGATTCGGCGCGCTCTTCAGCATTCTTCTGTCTTTAAGTATGGGTAATACCTGGGGATGGGGTTCGGTGCTCACGATTGGGCTCTTTTTGACCTCGGCGGTCTTCGCAACGCTCTTCATCAGAACGGAGCGGCGGGTGAGTGACCCCATGCTCGACCTCGCGCTCTTTCACAACAGGCTCTTTGCCGCCGCCAATATCAGCGCGCTCATCAACTATATCGCGCTCTTTGTTGTCTTGATTCTTATCCCGTTCTATCTCTTCGACATCTTTAAGGAGACGCCGCAGCGGGCCGGTATTGTACTGATGTCGGTGCCGCTCCTTATGGGGATAGCCGCGCCTATCTCAGGCACGATATCGGACAAGATAGGCTCGCGCCTGCTCTCGTCGCTCGGGCTTGGCATCACCGCAGTCGCTCTCTACGGGCTTACGTGGACATCGCCCGAGACGGGAGTTTTTCTCGTAGCTGCCTTGCTCAGCCTCATCGGCCTGGGCTCGGGGTTGTTTCAGGCGCCGAACAGCAACGCCATTATGGGCATCGTGCCGCGCAACCGTCTCGGAATCGCCGCGGCCATGCAGGCGACCATGAGAAACGTCGGCATGGTCCTTGGGGTGGCGATGTCGGGCGCGATAGTTGCGACCATCGCCCCGAAAGGGCATACCGACCCCAACCTGCTATCCGCCATCCACACCGCATTTAAAGCCGGCGCTATTATGGCCGCACTCGGAGTGGTCACTTCGCTAGTTCGTGGTTC
>MELI01000010.1:0-6312 GCA_001767575.1 Candidatus Aquicultor primus
CACGAGCAAGCATGCCCAAGAAGACGGATGATGTTGCACCGACGGTTCCGCTTGAACCGGTCGCGCCGGCATCAGCGCAGGCAACGGAGGCGGGTGCAACGGCGACGCTTCCGGCGGGCGGTGGTGACTTCGACATCGAGACGGTTCGCAAGGCGTGGCCGCAGGTGCTCAAGCTTGTCAAAGAGAAGAAACCGTCGCGCTACAATTTTTTTGCCGGCGGCAAACCTGTGCGTGTCGATAGCGGTGTGCTGGTTCTCGCGCTCAAGAAAAGCGACAAAGAGTTTGTCGAGACGCCGGAGAACATCCAGCTATTGCGCAATACCCTTAAACTGGTGGCCGGTTATGACATCCCGATTCAATGCGAACTCGCCAACGGTGCGCCCAAAACGGTCGCGGTGCCGGAGGGCGATGCCGAGGCGGACGATATGCTCGCGCCGGATGATTACATAAAATTGGTTCAGGATACATTTGGTGCTAAGATAGTCGAAGATATTTCCGTCAAAGAGACAGAGAGTCAGGGGGAAGAATCGTGAAGGGCCAGTACGGAAACATGATGAAACAAGTACAGAAGATGCAGGCCGATATGGCACGCGTCGAGCAAGAGCTAACCGAGACCAATATCGAAGCAAGCGCCGGCGGCGGGGCCGTCAAAGCGGTCGTAACCGGCAAGCAGCAAATCGTTGAGATAAAGATAGACCCATCGGTAGTCGACCCCGAAGACGTCGAAATACTCGAGGATATGGTTGTAGCCGCAGTAAGCGAAGCGCTCCGTCAATCGCAGGAGCTTGCGCAGAGCAAGCTCGCCGCGGTGACCGGGCCGCTCGCCGGAGGTCTTGGCGGCCTGGGGCTGCCGGGCTTCTAGCCCCGCATATTTTTATCTCCAAATCAGGTATAATCAAGGGCAGCGCGAGTGCCGCGTACGCGCATTTTACAGACGGCAGCCGTAAAGCTAAGAGCTGCAAGCTAAAAGAAAGCAAGGTGGATGTTTCAAGATGGCATATTATGCCGGTCCGGTTGCGACGCTCATCGACGAATTCGCAAAGCTTCCGGGTATAGGCTCGAAGACCGCGCAAAGGCTCACGTTTCATATTCTCAAGTCGTCGCCGGTAGACGCCAAGAAGCTGGCCCGGGCGATTGATGAGGTTAAGGACAAGATAAGCTTTTGTGAGGAGTGTTTTAATGTAACCGACCAGGTTCGCTGTGAGTTCTGCCGCGACGCCAATCGCGACCAGGAGGCAATCTGTGTCATCGAGGAACCGCGAGACATCGTGGCTCTGGAGAAGACCGGGGAATTCAGGGGTCTTTATCATGTGTTGCAAGGCGCTATCTCTCCGATAGACGGCATCGGCCCGGATGATATTCGGGTGCGCGAGTTGCTCAAACGACTCGGAGAAAAAGAGATAAAAGAAGTAGTAATCGCCACCAATCCCAACATCGAAGGCGAAGCCACAGCCATGTACCTCGCTAGACTCATCAAACCATTGGGTATTACCGTTACCCGCATCGCGAGCGGCCTGCCGGTCGGCGGCGACCTCGAATACGCTGATGAGGTTACCTTGGCCCGGGCTCTTGAAGGTAGACGCGAAATGTAGTTTACTTCAATTGGGAGAAACTACCAGTTATGCGTATAGCTGGAACACGCGACGCAAGGTATACAGTGTTACTATTCCGGTTACTTACCGTGTGTATAGCATCAATTGTGACGAACACGTAACATACCTGTTGACAGGCTAACGTGTCGACCATTAGAATTCTTCTAATTGCCTTATAAGCAACCGTTCTGCTTTGCAAGCGATAGAGGAACACATTTGACAAGACAAGTCTCAAATTTTTCGGAGGTGACAATGGCAGAGGTAAAACTTACTGAGATTCGCTGGCACGCACGCGGCGGCCAAGGCGCCGTTACTGCGGCAAAGCTTCTGGCTGAGACCGCGCTCTCGCAAGGCCGGTATTTTCAGGCGTTTCCGGAGTACGGCCCGGAGAGGATGGGCGCTCCGATTCAAGCGTTCACAAGAATCAGCAGCGAACCGATCCATATTCGCAGCAGCATCGCGAACCCGGAGATTGTTGTTGTGCTCGACCCCACGCTATTGAAGGCGGTCGATGTTACGTCAGGCATGCACGAAGACGGCGTCTTAATCGTAAATACTGACGATGAGCCGAAAGCGATCCGCAAAGCGATGGGCCTCAAGGGCCGCACGATATTTACGGTCAACGCGACCAGAATCGCGCAGGAGACGATAGGCCGGCCGATTCCGAACACGCCCATGATGGGCGCGCTCGTCAAGGCGACCGACATGATGCCGATAGAAAACCTCACCGACTATGTCCGCAAATCCTTCGGCAAGAAGTTCTCCGAGGAGATTATCGAGGGCAACGTGCGGGCGGTCGAGCGTGCCTATGCGGAGGTGAAAGCTGAATGAAATGGAACATAAAAGACGCTGAGCACTGGAGTTGGAAGAAATATCCCGAAGGCGCACTCATTCTTGAGGGCGGCAACGCCACGTATTATAAGACCGGCGGCTGGCGCACCGACAAACCAGCATGGGATGAGAAGAAATGTACCCAGTGCTTGATTTGTTGGATAAGCTGCCCCGACTCATCGATCATCGTAAAAGACGAGAAGTGGGACAGCTTCGATTACGACCACTGCAAGGGATGCGGCATCTGCGCGAAAGTTTGCCCGGCCGACGCTATCTCTATGCATCCCGAAGGAGGCGAGGAATAATGGCAAAGACAGCGACTAAGCAAAAAATTGTTGCGATGACCGGTAACGCCGGCTGCGCGCTAGCGATGAAACAGATTAACCCGGATGTCGTCGCGGCGTATCCGATTACACCGCAGACGACGATCGTCGAGGAGTTCGCGAACTACGTGGCCAACGGCGTTGTAGATACCGAATACATCAATGTCGAGTCGGAGCATAGCGCGATGAGCGCCTGCATCGGCGCGTCCGCCGCCGGGGCTCGTGTCATGACCAGTACCTCGTCCCAGGGCCTCGCGCTTATGTGGGAAGAACTCTCTATTGCGTCCTCACTTCGGTTGCCGATTGTCATGCAGACCGTAAACCGGGCGCTCTCCGGCCCGATAAACATCCACTGCGACCATTCGGACTCGATGGGCGCGCGTGATATGGGCTGGATACACCTCTTCGCCGAGACGGCGCAAGAGGCCTACGATAACACGATTATGGCCATTAAAATCGCCGAGCATAAAGATGTGCGCTTACCGGTCATGTCGATGCACGACGGTTTCATTACCAGCCATGCGATAGACCGTTTCGAGGTTTTAGACGATGCCGACGTAAAGAAATTTGTCGGAGATTACATGCCGAAGCACTCGCTTCTATATAACCCGAACGAGCCCGTGACCTTTGGCCCGTTCGCTATGCCGGCCTTCTACTACGAGCAGAGAAAACAGTTGCGCGTCGCGATTGACGGCTCAAAAGACATCGTCATGAAGGTCACCGATGACTTCGCGAAACTGTCCGGCAGGCAGTACGGTCTCTTCGAAGAGTACAGGCTAGACGATGCCGACGTAGCTATCGTGGTGCTCGGCTCGACCGCCGGAACCACCCGCTACGTCATCGACGCGATGCGCGCGCAGGGCGTCAAAGTCGGCATGCTTAAGCTACGCGTCTTCAGGCCGTTCCCGGCGGAAGAGATAGCACAAGCACTCTCGAAGCTAAAGGCGGTCGGCGTGATGGACCGCTCAGACACCGTCGGCACGCTCGGCGGTCCGGTCTATGTGGAGACAAAAGCGGCGCTCTATAACAGCAAGCAGCGCCCGGCGATGCAGGGCTATGTATATGGCCTTGGCGGACGCGATACCGGACCGGATCAAATCGAGACGGTCATAGGCGACCTCGTCAAAGTAGTCAAAGGCGAAGAATCGCCGCGCGAGGCCGTTACATTACTTGGAGTAAAGGAGTAGGAGGCAGATGGCAACTATAAAAGAGCTTAGCAGGAAACCCGAGCTTCTAACCGGTGGCCACAGGCTGTGCGCCGGTTGCGGTGCCTCCATCGCGGTTCGCCAGGTGTTGCTCGGTGCAAATGACCAGGTCATCGCCGGTTCAGCAACCGGCTGTTTGGAAGTCTCGACAACGCCGTACCCGTTTTCGGCATGGAAGATACCATTCATCCACAATGCGTTTGAGAATTCCGCGGCCACGATGAGCGGTGTCGAAGCCGCATACCAGTCGCTAGTGCGCAGAGGTAAGATAGAGAAGAAAATGAAATTCGTCGCTTTCGGCGGCGATGGCGGCACCTATGACATTGGTCTGCAGTCGCTCTCCGGGGCGATGGAGCGCGGCCACGACATGGTCTACGTTTGCTATGACAACGGTGCCTACATGAACACCGGCATCCAGCGCTCGGGGTCGACCCCGTTCGGCGCGGCAACCACGACTTCACCGGCCGGCAAGGTGCGCCCGGGTAAGCCTCAGCAGAGAAAAGACCTTACGCAGATAATGGCGGCGCACGACATTCCGTATGTGGCGCAGGCAAGCATCAGTCACTGGAAAGACCTCGTCAAAAAGGCTGAGAAAGCGTTTTCAGTCGATGGCCCGGCCTTTATTAACGTGATGGCGCCGTGCCCGCGCGGCTGGCGGACACCCAACGAGATGACCATCGAGATATCTAAGATAGCGGTGCAGACCGGCTTTTGGCCGCTCTACGAGGTCGAAGACGGCGAGTGGAAGCTCAACTTCAAGCCGAAGGAGCTTAAGCCGATTACCGACTTCTTGAAACCGCAAGGTCGTTTTAGGCATCTCTTCAAGCCGGGCAACGAGCACTTGCTAGAGACAGCTCAGGCTGAGATAGACAAGAACTGGAGCCGGCTCAAGAAACGCTGCGGCGTAGAGTAATCCGTAGCTCAGGGCTTTAGCCCTGATTTCAGAAGGAATATCAATAGAGGCCGAGTTTGACTCGGCCTCTATTGATATGGGTAGAATTAAAAGTCACGGTTGTGCAATACGCAGACCTTTAAAACGTAGTTGTCCGATTTATCGGGCGAAAGAGGTGTCTTTGATGATGCGGCCCGATATACCCTTCGCGGAATATGAAAAACAGACCCCACGCGATGTCTTCATCGTCGTCGAGCCGATTGCGCTCAAAATCGAGGAGGGCGAAATCGAAGACGCTCGCGCTATGCTGGCGCGCCTGTCCGGCTGGTTTCTGGATAAGATAGAAGCCGGAGAGCTGGAGCCCTGGAAGGCACGGAATGCTTACTTCTTGCTCAGCGTCTATCTTACCGATAACTATCCCGGGGACATTTTGGGCGAGGAGGCGCACGAGCTTATCTATGAAGGTACGCTTCTTCATGAGTACGGCCTCGATTTCGGCCCGGACACCGGACATATGCGCGAGCTGGCCGGCAGGCTCGCCGCTGAAGCAGAGGCGGATGAAACCTAATCCGGCTTTGTTTTGGATTTCGGGTCACGCTTCTTCTTAAACGGGATGACGTTGGTGCGCTTCTTCGGCATCGGCTTGGGAACATGGCTGCGCGGTGGTCCGTAACCGGTGAGGTTATTGGGTCTTTGGGGTCCCCGCTTATCTTGCCGGTGATTATGATACGCTCGTTTTTCCCGCCAGTTTTTTAGTACGGTATAGAGAAGTGCCCCGAGCAAGCCTACGATGATTACCCAATAGATGCTCGTCACCACGAAAACGGAGCGCGTCATCAGGACAATAGCCGCTAACGCGACCAGGATGAGCGGGTTCTTATATTTGGCGATGCGCACGCTGAGCGGCGAACCTGTTCGCTGTGGCCCGCTAGCCAGCGGCGTCCCGCAGTTCGTGCACCTGAATGCGCCTTTTTCGATTTTGTTTCCACATTTTGCACAGTATGACATATTCACTAATTATAAGGGCATAGCCGATTTTTTGAAAGACTGATAAATCCGTCAAGCTTGCTCAGCCGAGTTGCTACGAGCAGTTTTGGCTGCTAAAATAAAGATTTGTAACAGAATGGGGGTAGGATTGTGGGAATTATCGTGCAAAAATTCGGCGGCAGCTCTGTCGCCGATGTCGAAAAAATCAAAAATGTCGCCAAAAGGGTAGTCGCGACCAAACAGGCTGGGAGTTCTGTCGTGGTCGTAGTCTCGGCACTTGGCGATACTACCGACGAGCTTGTCGAGCTGGCGCGGCAGATTTCAGCAAAACCGCCCGAGCGTGAGATGGACATGCTACTCGCTACCGGTGAGCAGCAATCGGTCGCGCTTCTGGCCATGGCGATATACGAACTCGGCTACGAGGCGATATCGTTCACCGGCTACCAGGTCGGCATCGTAACCGACGACAGCCACACCAAAGC
>MELI01000010.1:6375-8954 GCA_001767575.1 Candidatus Aquicultor primus
CGTTGCGGGCTTCCAGGGCGTGACCGTCGATAATGATATAACCACATTGGGACGCGGCGGCTCGGACACCACCGCTGTAGCGTTGGCCGCGGGCCTCAATGCCGACAAGTGCGAGATATATACCGACGTCGAAGGGGTCTTTACAGCGGACCCGAGGATTGTGCCGGAGGCATCGCTGGTGCCTGAGATAACCTACGAGGAGATGCTGGAGATGGCGTCGAGCGGCGCCAAGGTGTTGCAGCTTCGCTCGGTCGAGTATGCGCGCAACCACAACGTGGTCATGCAAGTAAGGTCAAGTTTTGCCGATAGTGCGGGAACGGTTGTCAAGGAGGAAGATGAGGGGATGGAGAGACCTATAATCAGTGGCGTAACCCACAATACCAGCGAGGGAAAGATAACCATCTACGGCGTGCCGGACAGGCCCGGTATCGCGGCCAAGGTCTTCAAACCGCTGGCGGCGGCCAACATCAACGTCGATATGATAGTGCAGAATGTGAGCTACAAGGGCTACACCGATATCTCCTTCACTCTCGACCTCGACGACGTGCCGAGGGCGCAATCGGTAATCGAAGATTTGGTGCGCGTGTTCGGCGCACAAGGACACGATCTCGATAAAGATATCGCCAAGATATCCATTGTCGGTGCCGGCATGAAGAGCCACCCCGGTGTGGCCGCTGAGATGTTCGATGTCCTGGCGGAAAACAGTATCAACATCCAGATGATAAGCACCTCGCCGATTAGGATATCCTGTGTCATCGACGAGAAGAACATAGAGAATGCCGTCCGTGCCCTCCATGAGCACTTCCAGCTCAGTGAGGAGGCGGTCACCGATGAAGCTCTATAATGTCGCCGTTGCCGGAGCGACCGGCGCGGTAGGCGAGGAGATGCGCGAGGTCCTCGAGGCGCGCGATTTTCCCATCGCCAACTTAAAACTTTTGGCCTCGAGCCGCTCGGCGGGCAAAAAGTTTTCGTATAAAGGCGAGGAACTTGTTGTCGAAGAGTTGACCAAGGACTCTTTTAAAGATGTAGACATCGCGCTCTTTTCGGCCGGCGGCTCGATTAGCAAGGAGTTCGCCCCGGCGGCGGTCGAGGCGGGCGCGGTCGTAGTCGACAACTCCAGCGCGTTTCGCATGGACGAGAATGTGCCGCTGGTGGTGCCCGAGGTCAACCCGGCCGATGTGAGGAAACACAACGGCATCATCGCTAACCCGAACTGCACGACCATCATAATGTTGGTGGCGCTGAAACCGCTCTACGACTACAGCCGCATCAAGCGTGTGGTCGTCTCGAGCTATCAGTCGGCGTCGGGCGCCGGCGCTAAAGGTATGAGCGAGCTTACCGACCAGATGCAGGCGTTTGCGGCCGGCAAGGAACTCCATGTCGAGCACTTCGCCTATCAGCTTCTATTTAACCTGATACCGCACATCGATGTCTTTCAGGATAATGGGTATACCAAGGAAGAGATGAAGATGGTCCACGAGACCCGCAAAATAATGGGTGATATGGATATCACGGTCTCGCCGACCTGCGTGCGCGTCCCGGTGCTTAGGGCGCATTCGGAGGCGATAAACATCGAGACCGAGAAGAAGATCACGCCCGAGAAGGCGCGCGAGCTTTTCGCGGGCGCGCCGGGTTTGCAGGTCATCGACGACCCGGCGAACAAAGCGTACCCGATGCCGCTCTTCGCGGCGGGGCAAGACGACTGTTTCGTCGGGCGCATCCGCGAGGACCTCTCGCTCGAGAACGGCCTCAACTTCTGGGTCGTCGGCGACCAGATAAGGAAGGGCGCCGCGCTCAACGCGGTGCAAATCGCCGAAGAGCTGGTGAAAGGGTAGACTATGAACAGTAGCATGCCATCAATCGAGGAGGTATCCAAATTCCATGGGCACATCTGCCCGGGCTTGGCGCTCGGCTACCGGGCCGCCGGGGTCGCGCTGGAGTGGCTCAAGCACCACCGTGCCGAAGATGAGGAGATAATCGCAATCGTGGAGAACCGCGCCTGCGGCATTGACGCGCTCCAGTATATGCTGGGCACGACCGCCGGCAAGGGCAACTTCTTCATCAGCGACTACGGCAAGCACGTCTACACGATTGCCAACCGTGCGACCGGCAAAGCGCTTCGCATCGTGGTGAAGCCGAAGGGACGCTGGGCGAAAGAGGGCGAGAGCCGCGAGGATACCCTCAAGCGCCTCCTTGAGATGCCGGCCGAAGAGCTCTTTGAGACCCGCGAGGTCGAAATCGAGCTGCCGGGCAAAGCCGAGGTGCTCCAATCGGTCGTCTGCGAGGATTGCGGTGAAGCCGCCATGGAGACCAAAATCCGTCACTACCACGCCCGCCGGCTCTGTATTCCCTGTTTTGAAGCGGAAAGCGGTTTGGAGGCTTAGGGGCGCTTGGCGCTCGATGCTTGCTAGACCTAATTGCGGCAACCCGATTCACAATCGCACGCATTTTTGATAAGCTGTCCGCATAACGGCTGGTCCTTGACTTGGCGCGTGCCTGACACCAAAGTGCCAGAAGTGACACCCGAAGTTTTACCGCGCGTCCGACAGTGTCCACCGTGTCTGCGGGACTGTGTCTGT
>MELI01000010.1:8965-9291 GCA_001767575.1 Candidatus Aquicultor primus
CAAAAACTTGCGCGCATAGTATTGTGAGTCACCAAAGATTACTATATCGTAGTATATCATGGACAGCAGAGAGCAAAATATCATCGGCACCTATGGCCTTTTAGACAACGTACACCCGTTGCCCGTTACCCATCACATCATTCTCTCGACGGTTGACGACGATTTCTTCTCCATTCCCAGGAAATGCAACAACCTCGCCTACTTGATATTCGAGACGACCGCGCTCCACGGTTACTGCCTGTTCGCGTTTTGCATCCTCCCCGGCCAGGTTCATATACTGTGCAGACCCGGCAATCTCCTGGTCAGCCACTTCGTTAACCTTTTGA
>MELI01000011.1:0-3374 GCA_001767575.1 Candidatus Aquicultor primus
TTTGGCGTCCATCCCGAAATCCGCCGCGAACTCGGTGACATACGTACGGAGCACCTCACGGTCTTCGTCGTCCAGCTCCAACTGCTTGACCTCTTTACCGAGCTGGTAGTCGTCGAGCCGGCCTCGGACATAGATGACCCCGCCGTGCATGCCGGTGCCGAAATAGTTGCCGGCTATCTCGTCCTGGCCATTGCCGCCGGTATCGAGACCGAGCAGAATCAACGTCCCGCCCGCCATATACTCGCCGAAGAAATCACGCGCCTTGCCGCCGATGACCATCACCGGAACCTTGTCTTTATACTCTTTCATATGGATGCCGACGCGGTATCCGACATCGCCTTTTACAAAGACTTTGCCCCCGCGCATCCCGTATCCGAGCACGTCGCCGGCGTCGCCGTGGACTATTATTTTGCCGTCGTTCATGGTGTTCGCGATATGGTCTTGCCCGTTCGCGTGGACGACCAGCCTCGGACCGTTCATAAACACGCCGAGGTCGTTGCCGGGCACGCCTTCTATGGTGATGCTGACCGGGGTATCGATGGCGTCGGCGATGTATCGCTGACCGTTTACGTTCAATAATGTCAAATCGGTTTCGCCCTCAGCCACGGCCGCTCTCACCTGCTCGTTAAGCTCGCGGTAGTGCAATCCTTTTGCGTCTATTATCATAGAGCCACGCCCAGCCTTTCTTTCCTTAATTCGACGGGGAAGTCGATGTAGCCGAAATCGTCGGCAAGCAAGCGCTCTCGCATCTCGCTTATATCTATCCGCTCGCGGATAAGGCCCGTTACCAGGCCGGCGCGGTCGATGTTGCCGACCAGCACCACACCAACGACCTTGTTATCTCTCAAAACGATTTTCCGGTAGGTATCGCCCTCGCTCTTCTTCAACACCTCGAGGTCGTCCGAGTCCACATTCGACATACCCGCCGTGACTACCGGTACTCCGAAAAGCTCTATCGAGTTGACGGCTAAACCGCCGGTGAACTCGCGGTCCTCGCCTGCCATATTGAAGCCGGCTATCTTGCCCTGGATGTAGGCATTCGGCCAGATTGGCATGACGCGATTGTCGCCGCTCAAATAATCCAATCCCTCGGTGACATCGCCCGCCGCGTAGACATCGGGGAGATTCGTCATCATGTGGTCGTCGGTGATGATGCCCCTGTTGACGTTGACGCCGCTCGCTTTCGCGAACGCCGCGTTGGGCACGACGCCAATGGCCACGATGACCGCGTCGCAGTCGAGCGCCTCACCGCTCTTCATCTTGACGCCGTTTACCAGACCCATAGTGTCGCCGAGAATCTCGTCGACCGTGTCCCCGGTGATGATATCGATGCCCGCGTTCTCGAGCGCGTCCTGGATGACCTTTCCGGCCTCGACATCGAGGACCGTCGCCATCACGCGATTGGCAAGCTCCACCACCGTTACTTTGACGCCGCGATGACGGAGGCTCTCCGCCGCCTTGAGGCCGATAAGCCCCGCACCGATGACGACCACGTGCTTCAACTCGGGCAACATCTCTTCTATTCTCTTTGCGTCATCCATCTTGATAAAGGTCATGACCCGACCTAGCTCGAGGCCTTTCATCGGCGGTACGAACGGCATACCGCCGGTTGCGATAAGCAGCTTGTTATAGCCTATGCTCTCGCCTGCCTCGGTCTTGACGGTCTTTTTCTTAGGGTCTATAGATACGACGCGCGTTCCGAGCTTCGCCTCGACACCATGGCGCTCGTAAAAGTCGGGCGCCCGGTAGCCCATCATCTCTTCCTTGACCTGGCCCGCGAGCAACTCGGAGATGAGCGGGCGCGAGTAGACCGCGTACGGCTCGTCCGAGATGACCGTTATGGGCATTTCCTTGTCTATCCTGCGGATTGCCTCGATGGCGCCGACGGCGGCCACCGAGTTACCGATGATTACGTAACTCACCTCTACCTACCTCTCCTCGTACACTAAGGCCCTGTTCGGACACATCTCGACGCAGACCGGGGTTTCTCTATCGGGACAGAGGTCACATTTGGCGACCTTTCTTCTTTCAAGGTCGCGACGCGGGGCTCCGTGGGGGCAGACCAGCACGCACGTCCAGCAACCGACACATTTCTCTTCATCGTGGACGACTTTGCCGCTCTCGTCCTTCGTGATGGCGCCGGTTATGCATGCTTCGACACAGACCGGCTCGTCGCAGTGGCGGCACTGGACCGCAAAGGATACCGGCCGCAGCTCCTCGACGAACACGCGCGAGAGCGCCCGCGGAAATTCTTTTTTATGCGCTTTTATTATGTTCTTCGAACGGGAATGCTCGGTCAGGCAGTGGACTTCGCACAGCCTGCAGCCGATACACGCCTCTTCTTTCGTATAGACTCGTTTCATCTTCACACCATCCATCCGCTACCATTTACATGTTCCAAAAGACCGTATTTATGCCCTATGCCATCGGCGAGCCCGCGGCTTGCAGGCCGAGTATATCCATCTCCTCCGTGGAGAGGCCTATCGAGCGCAAGTGCAGCCGGTTGCCCCGAAGCGACTCTATTGCGTTTAGGCCCATGCCGCCGAGCATCTCGGCTATCTCATGCGACCACCCGCGTACCAGGTTGAAGAGGCGCTCGGCCGCGACATCCGGGTTGAGGCGCTTCTCGAGGTACGGGTCTTGCGTCGCGATACCCCAGTTACACTTGCCGGTGTAACACATCTGGCAGACATGGCAACCCATAGCCACCAGCGCCGCCGTGCCCAGATAGACCGCGTCCGCGCCGAGCGCGATGGCCTTGATGACATCGGCGCTGTTTCTAAAACCGCCCGCCGCTATAACCGAAACGCGGTTGCGGATTGCCTCATCGCGCAGGCGCGTGTCGACCGCCGCTATAGCAAGCTCTATCGGGATGCCGACGTTGTCGCGAATCATCGTCGGTGCCGCGCCGGTGCCGCCACGGAAGCCGTCGATTGCGATGATGTCGGCGCCCGCGCGCGCGATGCCGCTCGCGATGGCGGCCACGTTGTGGACCGCCGATATCTTGACCGATATCGGTTTTGTATATTCAGTCGCCTCTTTGAGGCTGTAAATTAGCTGGCTCAAATCCTCGATGGAGTAGATGTCGTGGTGCGGCGCGGGCGATATCGCATCCGAGCCGACCGGTATCATCCTGGTGCGACTGACCTCCGGGCCGACCTTCTCGCCGGGAAGGTGTCCGCCGATACCCGGCTTCGCGCCCTGGCCGATTTTTATCTCGATAGCCGCCGCGGCGTCGAGGTACTCGCTGTGGACGCCGAAACGTCCCGATGCCACTTGAACTATCGTATTCGGGCCGTACTCGTATAAGTTCTGGTGAAGACCGCCCTCGCCCGTGTTCCAAAAGGTACCGAGCTCTTTCGACGCGCGAGCCA
>MELI01000011.1:3633-4079 GCA_001767575.1 Candidatus Aquicultor primus
GCCCATGCCGGTCAAGAGCACGCCGCCGGTCTCCGCCTGTTTCCAGATATACTTCTGGGTCTCGGCGGTCCAATTGGCGTTGTCTTTTACAAATGGTTTGTTATCCTTTATCGTCAGGGCGTTGGTCGGACAGAGCGAGACACACCTCTGACATGCGACGCACTTTTCGTCCTCGCTGTAGACTTCGCCGTCTTCGTCCACCTTGTGCGCCTCAAAAGCGCACTGGCGCACACAGACCTGACAATCTATACATCTATCCTTATCCCGTTCAATTTTGACTTCGGGTAACTGGTAGGTCTTCATCTATGCCACTGTCTCCTCTAATTCACGTACCGCGTCCGTATTGCTAACCGGGATTTTTAACTCGCCGATGACCGGCTCGCCGGCTTTCGGGTTCCAGACTTTATCCAGACCCGATGCGACCTCGCGTATCGCCGACTCCTCGC
>MELI01000011.1:4106-4500 GCA_001767575.1 Candidatus Aquicultor primus
GCGCCGCGACGAGCGGGCGCAGTTTGACGCGGTCACTCAAGCCCACCATTCCGTTGGCGTGGCCAAGGATTATAGCGAAGGGGCCGTTTAAGAGACCGCTGCCATAGACCACCCTGAGCGCCTCGTATACATCGGCGACCTTCTTACCCTGTGCTTTCATGCGGTCGATATCGGTCCAGAACGAGGCGGCCAGCGCTTTACAAGCCAGCTCTATCGGGAGGTTGTGTCGCCTCAGCAAAAGGTCGAACGAGTACGCGACAACCTCGGTGTCGGTGAGCATCGTGCATTTATAGCCGAACATCTCGAGGTAACGCTTGTTGATGCCGTAGGACGAAATCTCGCCGTTGTGGACGATAGCCCAATCGAGGATGGTAAACGGGTGCGCCCCGCCCCA
>MELI01000011.1:4514-4668 GCA_001767575.1 Candidatus Aquicultor primus
TCGTCGGAAACCGGCCGTGTCCTATCCAGGTGTAGCCCTCGTACTCGTCGAGGCGGTAGAATTTGCCGACATCCTCCGGGAAGCCGACCGCTTTAAACGCGCCCATATTCTTCCCCGAGGAGAAGATAAAAGCGCCCTCCACGGTCGAGTTGAC
>MELI01000011.1:4749-4855 GCA_001767575.1 Candidatus Aquicultor primus
CCACAGAAGCGGCGCCTTGCCTACTCCCGGCACTTTCCTGGTCGGGATGACCTCTTCGGCGTCGACCTCGAACCACTCGTCGATGAGGAGATCGGTCATCTCTTTG
>MELI01000011.1:4878-4989 GCA_001767575.1 Candidatus Aquicultor primus
GTGTAGCGCGTAGTGGTCTTGTCTGTCCGGATAGATTCCGTAACCCGCATAACCCCCGCCAAGCCCGTTCGAGCGGTCGTGCAATACCTCCATCGAGCGGATGATTCCCTC
>MELI01000011.1:5222-5364 GCA_001767575.1 Candidatus Aquicultor primus
AAATTGTTAGCTCATTATATTAAATTTGTGTTACGTTGTCAAACGTTGCAGCGGATCAAAAACGTAGTTAGCAGATTTTAAGGACTGCTTTTATTCTATCGATTTCGTGTCGATTCTTATCAATATCGCTTTCAAGTCTCTT
>MELI01000011.1:5395-8317 GCA_001767575.1 Candidatus Aquicultor primus
TCGACTCGTCGAAGGACCACCATTATCTCGTCTAAACGAGAGAAATTCTCGTTTTTGAAACCATCAAATTCTTCCTTGGTTACCAATTCTTCGAGATCGGCTTTTGTTGCTAGCTGTTTAAAAATCTGCTCTTCCATAAATAAACCTATGTCCCAATCGTGACTACTGCAAATAATATACCCGATAGCAATAGTTAAGTTAAGCTATAACTTCAGTCATTTTCAACATATCACCCGCTAATGCCATTGTCGGGGATTTGTGCTTTTGTGCCATTACTGCTCGCACGCAAAATCCTCATGCCCTATGCCGCTTTCTGGATGTTCACGCGGCGGGCGGCGGCCCTTGCGGCTGTTGGCGACATTTATCGGTTTTAGCCGATTTCGTTTTCCAACTTATAACTCGAATCTAAGATATCCGATGAACATCCCCTAGGTTCGTCTCCTAGGTTTCAGCCTTTACGGGCAGACTACGCCATACCGGTATGGCGCTTGATGTCGGATATGTCTGAGGTATGTTGAGCGCTATCTTTGCTGTTTTGGTCGCATTCAGCTTCGACACGCTTAATCCTACTAACGGTCGAAGCACTCTGACCTGGCGTCGAGGCGGTGTAGGATTGTGAGTATCGCATCCTGACCTCGCATTACATCTTGGCGCAGCTCGGCGATTTCTTTTCGAACCAGAACAAATTGATGGTCATGTTCGAGCAATTTCCGCACTATGATATCAAATTTTTCATCATGGTCTGTAAGCTTCTTATCGAGCGACTCGAACCTTTTATCATGCTCTTCAAGTTTATTGATGATTCTGTCTTCATCCATGTTTCAATAGTTGAATTTAATCACAAATAAGACCAGTTTTTACCAGCTCTTCATATGCTTGACCGATGGCTTCTTCGGGAAATTTCTTCTTTTCCTTTTTTGTTAGAGCGATTACCTGGTTCTTCTCACTTACGCCATTCTTGCTACACATTGATTTGTCAATAAAATGTATTGTGGCCATAAGCTCTAGTTCACTACTCGATCTTCTACCAAAATCGTGTAATACCGCTTCAACAACTGGTTTGAATTTATCAACGAGCACATTATTCGCTTCAATAAAAATATTCGCGGTAGGCCCACTCTTATACGCTGTTGCATTATTAGCCGCAGGCTGCGCCACAAGTATCCCAAACGATTCAAAATCTGATACCGCATAGGCCAGTTCATTGCTATAGGGTCCGTAGAAATAGAGTTGATATTTAAAACCCAACGGCACGCCTCTCTCCTGCAAGAAGTAGACGAGCTTTTGCATTACCTTCTTACCTTCAACTCCTTTGTTTAATTCAACCATTTTCGCAATTATGCCTGCTGCTATCTCGTTCATTACTAGACACCCTTTTCTATGCGCTCTTTTTCTTCAAGGTAAAATGCTCTGACTTCTTCTACGTCTTCTTCTGTGGCACCATAAATTCGTAAAATCTTAAGCGGTTCATCTAACGATTCCAATACTTTTGCTTCATCCGCAAGCGGTCTTGGCTTGTCTCTACCCGTTTCGTCAATGAGCATAACCGGCACTTCCATATCCTTGAGCTTCGGTGGACGTAGCTTATACGGCACTGACGACGCCTTATCGATTATAGCTTGCTCTTCTGCAAATGGAAACCGCGTTGTAATCGCCGCGAACAGATATTGATCTGCGGTTGTGGGATGAACGGCCAGCTCAACTGCGACATGGTAGTGATCGCGATAGAACAACCGCCGCGCCCATTCATTGGTGTCTTTATGCTCAAAGATGAGCTGATTTACCCTTACATCATCTAATGCGAGAAATTCATCGATTTTATCCGGCTGCGGGAAAACGCCACCGGGAAGAACCGAGCGTAAAAATTTTTCCAGCAACAGATCGTAAATCCTTCTCGTTTTATGAAAATACACTTGAATAAACATAAAATACCTGGCAAGTATCAGTGCAGTGGCCGAATGTAGCCCGCCAAATTCAACTGCTAAGTCACGTGTCTCGGGGTTTACCGTTAATGTCCTGATCAATCTCTGATAATCGTAATGACCATAAAGCACGCCTGTATACAACGAGTCTCTTAGAAGATAATCCATGCGGTCGATATCGAGATCGCTGCTCATAAGCTGCGGGAGCACTTTCGGTTCAACGGACTTGCCATCAACAAGCAAAGCGATTTTATCAATCGTTATACCTAAATCTTTACAAAAAGCATCTTCAAGGATTGGCGTGATCTCGCTATTTTTAAGGATAGCGCCCGTATAATCCTCATGAGTATAGCGCTCGCCCTTCTCTTCATCTTTATATGGAAATAGTGTCTCAGCCGCATGGGAGAACGGCGCATGACCAATATCGTGCAATAGCGCCGCTAACCGCAGCAAGCAGTAATTACGCTCTATCTCGTCCTTACTCATACCGAAAATGCCTTCATTGCGATCATTAATACTGTTAAAGGCCTGGCTAGCAAATTCAACCGCCCCTACGGAATGACCAAAGCGGTTATGCTCCGCCCCATGATAAACAAGATGTGTCATACCGGTCTGGTGAATCCGGCGCAAACGTTGAAAAACCGACGAATCGACCAGTTTCACTTCATTTTCGGATAGACGAACAAACCCATGAATTGGATCCCTAAAGTCCTTTCTTGGACGGTATGGCAAGCGTACTCCTTCCAGAGCGTCTGAGTATTAGGATAAGTATATAGAACATATGTTCGTTTGTCTACAGAGCCTGTCTGTTTTACAGATAATTCTTATGCAAAAGCCATTGAATAGCTTAATGGCATATGACCTGCTCATTCCTGCAGATCCCTGGCATTTTACTAAACGCGATATATAACAGGTTTCAATCCACGCCCCTGCGCGAGGGGCGACCTTTGTTACAGACGCAATCAGGTTGCTGCTCAGGTTTCAATCCACGCCCCTGCGC
>MELI01000012.1:0-133 GCA_001767575.1 Candidatus Aquicultor primus
GAGGCGATATGAACCCACAGGAAATTAAAGCCCGCAAGGAAATATTCAAAAAGGTTTCGGCCTACTACAAGAAGTTCCACAAACGCCCGGCCTTCAAGCCCGGCGAGAGCTTTGTGAACTACGGCGGGCGCGT
>MELI01000012.1:369-537 GCA_001767575.1 Candidatus Aquicultor primus
TCGTAGACGTGGCCCTGCCGTCCTACAACATAGATTGCTCGCTGCTGGAGAAGGCAGTTTCTAAAAAAACCAAGGCCGTAATGCTGGCCCATACGCTTGGCAACCCCTTTGATATCGCCAAGGTAAAAAAGTTCTGCGTTAAGCACGGCCTGTGGCTGATAGAGGACA
>MELI01000012.1:787-6840 GCA_001767575.1 Candidatus Aquicultor primus
CTACGACCATAAATACGTCTACTCCCATTTCGGCTATAACCTGAAGGCTACCGAGATGCAGGCCGCCATAGGCCTGGCCCAGCTGAAGAAGTTCCCGGCCTTTGTGGAGGCTCGCAAGAAGAACTGGGCCTACCTGCGCAAGGCGCTGGCACCGTTCGCCAAACAGCTTATACTGCCCGAGCCCACGCCTAAGGCCGACCCCAGCTGGTTCGGTTTCCTGGTGACGGTGAGGGAGAACGCCGCCTTTAAGCGCGACGCGCTGGTGGCCCACCTGGAAGGTAACAAGGTGCAGACGCGCATGCTGTTCGCCGGCAACCTGATGAAGCACCCGTGCTTTGACGCTATGCGTAAAAGCGGCAAGGGCTACCGCGTAGCCGGCCAGCTTAAGAACACCGACGCCATTCTGCACCGCACTTTCTGGGTGGGCGTATACCCGGGCATGACGGCGGATATGCTGAAGTACATGGCCAAGACTTTTACGGATTTTCTTAAGGCGCACTGACCCCGTAACTATTTATGACGCTTGAAAAAGTTCTGAAGAACGCAAAATGCTTTAAGCTGGTCTGCGGCGCCGGCAACGAGGACGCCGTAGAAGTGGAGAAGCTCGTCTGTCTTTACGCTTCGGCCGGGGCCGATTACTTCGACCTGTCGGCCAAGGAGAACGTGGTGCTGGCCGCCATGCGGGGGCTGGAACGCGCAGGCAAGAGCCGCAAGGAAAAATTTCTTAACGTCAGCGTAGGGATAAAGGGCGATCCCCACGTGAGCAAGGCGCGCATAGACCCCGAGAAATGCATAGCTTGCGGCAAGTGTATGGGCGCTTGTATGATACAGCACGCCATAGTTCCGGGGAAAAAATACAAAGTGCAGACGATCCGCTGCATAGGCTGCGGGGCCTGCGCCAAGGTTTGCCCCGTTAAAGCCATCACCATAGTTTCGGAGCCGGAACCGCTTTCCAAAGTGCTGCCCCCGTTGCTTAAACTCGGGCTGGATTCCCTGGAACTGCACGCCGTGACGGAGGACGAGGAACTGGCCTACGCGCAGTGGCGCGAGCTGCAGGCGGCCTTTGGAGGCGTTCTGAGCCTGTGCATAGACCGCAGCCGCCTGAGCGACCGGCAGCTGCTGGCCCGGGTGAAAAGATTTATAGAAAAGCGCCCCGCGTATTCCACCATAATCCAGGCGGATGGCGCCCCGATGAGCGGCTGCGACGACAGGGACGCCACTACGCTGCAGGCGCTGGGTACGGCGCAGATAGTGGACAGGGCGGGGCTGCCGGTCTTCCTGATGCTTTCGGGGGGGACCAATTCCAAGACCGCCAAGCTGGCCAGGCTTTTTGAAATAAAGTCCCATGGCGTGGCGTTAGGCTCGTACGCCCGCAAAATAGTGGCGCCCCTGATAGCCAGGGAAGATTTTTTGCGCAATAAGAAGGTCTTCGCCGAGGCTCGCGCTATTGCGGCCAAGCTGGTGAAAGCTTCAGTGAGGTACATGGGCTAATGCCTGTTCTTTACGGCCCCGGCTGGGAGTTGAGTGAGATCTCCGGCCTTATCTTCGATAAGGACGGGACTATTATCGACAGCCACCTGTACTGGGGGGAGATAGTCAGGCGGCGGGCCACTGCGGTAATAAAGCATTACGGCCTTAGCAGCGCCAATTTTGATGAGATCTGTGGTTTTATGGGCTATTCTACAGAGCTGCGGCGGCTTAAGCCTGCAGGGCCGGTGGCGCTGGTGGCCAGGCCTGAAGTGATACACTCCCTGGCTATGGGGCTAACTGCCCTCTCCGTAAAGCCGGAAACGGAAGAACTGGAAACCTTGTTCGGCGAGGTGATGACCGGTTTTAACAAGGATATTCTGCAGTATGTGAAACTGCTGCCCGGAGCAGAAAAATTTATCGCAAGGGCGAGTGAAGCGGGACTTAAGCTCTCTTTGGTGACCAGCGACAGCGCCGTGTCCGCGGAAAAGATACTGGCGCATACGGGCCTGAAACAGTATTTTGGACCGGTGATAGGCAGGGAAAGCGTTTCTGCCGACAAGAAAACCGGCCTGCCGGCCTTAGCCGCGCTATCCGGAATGGCCGTCTCTCCGGAAAGAACGGCGGCCATAGGCGACGCTCCCGTAGACGCCGAAATGGCTTTGCGGGCGGGGCTTAAGGCAGCAGTAATGGTGGCCAGCGGACAGGTATTAAAGAGCGACTTGGCGGAGTTGAGCCGGTATGTCGCCGATTCATTTGCGGAACTTGACGTCAGGTAGGCTATGAAAACAAAAATATTGGATTGCACCATACGCGACGGCGGGCACATTAACAACTGGGCCTTTTCCGATGCCTGTGTGCGCGCCTCCTATTACGCGGCGCTCAAGAGCGGGGTGGACTATTTTGAGATCGGCTATAAGACTGCCGCTTCCGGAGTTGCCAATGACCGCGGTCCTTTCGGGATTTGCGACGACGGGTATCTGGCTTCGGTGGTGACCGCTAACGATAAATGCCGGATCTCTGTAATGGTGGACGCCGGAAAGATCACCAAGGACCTGGTCAGTGAAAGAAAAGCCGGCGAAACTTGCGTGTCCGTAATAAGAATCGCCGCGTATCCGCAGGAACTTGAGAAAGCTTTTGCCCTCGTGGAGGATTTTCACAAGAAGGGCTATGAGGTGTTCCTTAACCTGATGGCCTCTTCTGAACTTACGGAGGCCCATTACCGCCTGCTCGGGGCGTGGGAAGGCAGGAGTCTGCTGGCCTGTATAAATTTTGCGGACAGTTTCGGTTCATTCCTTCCTAAGGACATTTCGGAGCAGTTCGCGAAATTAAGGGCCGCCGGGTATGAAAGCATAGGTTACCACGCCCACAACAATCTGCAGATGGCTTTTGCCAATACGCTGCAGGCCATAACCGAGGGGGCCTATTGCGTGGACGCTTCCGCCTACGGCATGGGGCGCGGGGCCGGGAACCTGCCGATAGAAGTGCTGCTTTCCTACCTGGCAAAACAGGAAGAAGGGAAGTACAACCCCGTCCCGTACCTGGACGTTATAGACCGTTACTACGCGCCGCTCTTCAAACAGTACGAGTGGGGCTACGGGCTGTCTTCTCTTATCAGCGGCATAATGAACATCCACCCTTATTACGTCAACGCCTTATTCTCCAAGAAGGCCTATACGATAGACGAGATCTTCAATGCGGCGGACCACATTAAGAAGAACTGTCCGGTTTCCTATTCCACTAAGGAGATGGAGTCCGCCCTCGAGGGGCGGCTGTTCCGCCCGAATGCCTGCGCTATCGGAGATGCGTTTTGGCTCGACATCGATAAACATCTTATCGCCAACCCCCAATTGGGCAAGCGCGTCAGCGAATTCCCGGTGGTCGGGCTCCATAAGGGGCGAAAAATATTGATCCTGGCCAACGGCCCGTCCATTCTTAAACACAAGGACGCCATCCTGGATTTTGTCGGCAAGAACGATTGCATAACCATAGGCCTCAACTACCTGCAGTCCCTGTATAAAACCGATTATCATGCTTTCGTAAGCAAGAAACGGTTCTTGAAGTATGTCAGCACTGTAAGCAGGGAAACCTGCCTGCTGCTGCCCGACTATTTTGACGAGTCCCTGATACGCAAGAACACGGACAATAAGTTTATAGTGTTCCCGATCAGGGAGTCTTCGGGCGAGGTGCCGCCTTTGAAGGGGACCGTGCAGCAATGCGCTTACCTTAACGTAGCAATAACAGCAGCTTTGTCCGCCTATTTAATGGGGGCTTCCGAGATATTTGTTGCCGGCATGGACGGCTACATGGGGAACGACGGGGACGAGATACGGTATTTCTATAATGAGGACGAAGTCCCCCAGAAAGAGGGCGCCTCTTCCAATATGTACGCCGGCCTGGCCACCGAACTCCGTAGGGTAGCCGAATACATAGAGTCAAAGGGCGTGCCGTTCACGATCATTACCCCCACTTCCCATAAAAAATACTACAGGAACCTGCTGGAGAAAACACTATGAGCTTGAAAGAAAAACTGGAGAGCGGCAAGGAGATACTTGGCAGCTGGGCTATACTGCCCTCCCCTGAAGCGGCCAATGTGATGATAAAGGCCGGGCTGGATTTTGTGCTGATAGATATGGAACACGGGCCCGCGGACTACGTGACCGCGCAGCGCATGGTTATGGCGGCCGAAGCCGCCGGCGGCTGCAGCGTTATCCGCGTGGGTGAGCATAACGAGGCGGCGGTGCTGAAGGCTCTTGATACCGGCACCGGCGGCGTGATAGTGCCGCATGTCTCCACTCCGGAGGACGCGCGGCGTGCCGTAAGTTTCATGCTGTACCCGCCCGAGGGGGAAAGGGGCTATTCCCCGTACACGAAAGCCGGAGGCTACATCCATTCGGCGGGGTACGTGCAAAAAGCCAACGCGGCGGTGCTGAAAGGCGTTATCGTAGAGGGGAAAACCGGCATAGATAATCTGGACGCTATCCTCGCGGTAAAAGGCCTGGACCTTGTGTACGTCGGGACTTATGATATTTCCTCTACGCTGGGAATCGCCGGCCAGACCTCCGACCCCAGGGTCCTTAAGGTCCTGGAAGAGTCCGTGGCCAAGATCCGCAAGGCCGGAAAGTCCGCAGGCTGCCTTTTTAAGAGCGAGGAGGAACTCCGCTATTTTAGGAAGCTCGGCATAGGTTTCCTGACTTATAAAGTGGATACCTGGGTGCTGTACGAGGAATTTAAAAAAGCCGCCGATATGGTGAGGAAATAGAAATGCTTCTCTCCGATTACGTAATAGACTTTATAGCCAGCAAGGGCGTAAAACACGTTTTTATGGTTTCCGGCGGAGGCGGGATGTTCCTTATAGATTCCCTCGGCCGTAGGAAGGATATGCAGTACGTCTGCAATCATCACGAGCAAGCGTCTGCCATGGCGGCTGAGGGGTATCAGCGCATAACCGGCAAGGTGGGCGTCGCCCTGGTCACTACCGGTCCCGCCGGCACCAACGCCATAACCGGCCTGATGTGCGCCTGGAACGATTCTATCCCGCTCTTCATGCTTTCGGGCCAGTCCAATTCGAAGAAATTAGTGGAAGAGACTGGTCTGCGCCAGAAAGGCGTGCACGAGGCGGATATAACGCGCATGGTGAAAAGCGTGACCAAGTACTCCGTCACGGTAAAAGACCCCGCGCAAATCCGCTACCACATGGAAAAGGCGTTCTACCTGGCTACCACGGGGCGTCCCGGGCCGGTATGGGTGGATATCCCGCTGGACGTGCAGTCTTCCGATATCAAGCCGGCAAAACTTAAGAAGTTCGTTCCCGCCGCAGAAGGTTTCCGGGACGTTAAACTGTCCGCACAGCAGGTCGCGCGGGCTGCCAGGCTGCTGGCCGCTGCCAAGCGGCCGATGGTGCTGGCAGGCCATGGGATCGCCCTCTCCGGCGGCGCCAAAGAGTTCCTTAAGTTTATCGAAAGATACGGCATCCCCGTTGTTACGTCCAAGAACGCCCAGGACCTTGTTCCGGATTCCAGCCCGCTGCTGGCCGGCAGGGTGGGGATAAACGGCCAGCGCGCAGGGAATTTTGCCATGCAGAACGCGGACCTGATCCTGTCCATAGGCTGCCGGCTTTCTTACCCTACTATCGGGTACGAAACGGATCTTTTTGCCCGGGAGGCTAACAAGATAGTCGTAGATATAGACGAGGTGCAGCTGAAGCATGCCAACATTAAGGCGGATCTGCCTATAAAGGCTGACGCCCGGCGGTTTATAGCCGCGCTGTCCGCCGCGGGGCGGAAGGCAGGCCTGAAAACGGATAGAGGGGAGTGGCTCAAGAAATGCGGCCATTGGCGCAAGCTGTTCCCCGTAATTACCGAGGATATCAAGAAGGTCAGGAAATATGTGAATTCTTACTATTTCTTTGACGTGCTGTCCGGGCATATGAAGAAGGACGACGTGCTGGTTGTCGATCAGGGCGCTACCTTCTATTCGCTCACGGTGGCCTTCAGGAATAAACCCGGGCAGCACGCTTTCACCAACGGCGGTTTCTCGCCTATGGGCTATGGCCTGCCGGCGGCCATCGGCGCCTGTTTTGCGCA
>MELI01000012.1:6869-13207 GCA_001767575.1 Candidatus Aquicultor primus
GCGAAGGCGGCCTGGAGATGAATATACAGGAGCTGCAGACTGTCGCTCACTACAAGCTGCCGCTCAAGCTGTTCGTGTTCAACAACGACGGCTACCTGAGCATCAAGCATACGCAGAATGCTTACTTTAAAGGCAGGCTGGTGGGTTGCGATCCCTCAAGCGGGGTCTCCTGTGTGAATATCTCGAAGCAGGCTGCCGCGTACGGACTGCCTTATTATAAAATGAGGACCCATGCCGACCTTGAGGGCGTGTTCGCTAAAGTGATGAGCAGGCCGGGGCCGGCCGTGATAGAGGTGATGCTTGACCCGCTGCAGCCGTTCGCCCCAAAAGCTGCTTCGTCCAAGACGAGCGACGGGCGGATGGTTTCCAAGCCGCTGGAGGATATGTCCCCGTTCCTGCCGCGGGAGCAGTTTTACTCGGAGATGATAGTTAAGCCGGTGGACGGTAAATAACCCGTCCGAAGGGCGTATGAACCATATTGTAAAAGAGGATGTGGAGGCCATAATAAGGTCCGGCGGGGATCTTTGGGAGGCGTTCGCGGGAAAGTCTATTCTGGTCACCGGCGCGAACGGCTTGGTCCCGTATTATTTCGCCGCGACAGTTCTGGAGCTGAACCGCGGACTCCTTAAAGGACGAGAATGCTCAGTTATGGCGTTGGTCAGGAGCAGAGAAAGGGGCGAGACGCGGTTCAAGGAGCATCTCGGCGGCAGGCATTTTGAACTGATTGTCCAGGACGTTAATGTCCCGCCGGAAATCCCGGGGCCTGTGGATTATATTATCCACGCCGCAAGCCAGGCCAGCCCGAAATACTACGGATCGGATCCCGCCGGGACCATGCTGCCTAACGTGCTGGGCACGTTGAACCTCCTGCGTCTGGCCGCTTCAAAAAAGAGCCGCGGGTTCTTGTTCGTCAGTGGGGGAGAGGTTTACGGCATAGTCCCGGAGGACAAGATCCCTACAAAAGAAACGGATTACGGATGGCTTGATCCTGTAAATGTCCGTTCCTGTTACGCCGAAGGCAAGCGCGCCGGAGAGACTCTTTGTTCGGTTTGGAATAAGCAGTACGGCGTGCCGGCGGTGATAGCCAGGCTTGCCCACACTTACGGGCCAGGCTTGCGGCTGGACGACGGCCGCGTCTTCGCTGATTTCGTAAGGGACGTGCTTGCCGGCAAGGATATAGAGCTTCGCAGCGACGGAAAGGCGGAGCGGTCTTTCTGTTATGTGGCCGACGCCGTCCTGGGGATGTTCATAGCCATGTTGAAGGGGACCCCGGCTTCAGCTTACAACGTTTGCAATGATGAAGCCTGTATAAGCGTCCGCGGGTTAGCGCAGATAATGGCCGGTTTGTTCCCGGAAAAACATATTTCGGTTAAGTTCGCAGGCGAGAGCGATCTGCCGGGCTACCTTAAGAGCCCGATCCAGCGCAGTTGCATGGATTCTTCGAGGCTTAGAGCCCTGGGCTGGCGGCCAATGACGGGGATAGAGGACGGGTTCCGCCGTACTATCCGCAGTTTTAGTTTATAAAAAATAATGAGCCTGCTTGATTCGTTCCACAACTTGAGGCGCTTTGCCGGAGTCGACCGGGCTGTTTCGTATTCCATAGTGGCAAGGGCTCTTTCGATAGCGAGCGGCCTCATCACCATTCCTTTGATCCTGACCAGGCTTACGCCTGCCGAACAGGGCTTCTACTATACGTTCGGGAGCATCCTGGCGCTTCAGGTCTTCCTGGAGATGGGATTTGGCACGGTAGCTATCCAGATGGTCGCTCACGATGCGGCTCATTTAAAGATAGATCTAAAATCCGGTGTAACTGGTCCGGCCGCCCACTTGGAGCATTTCTCCGCAACGATCCGCTTTGTCAGGAACTGGTATGCTGTACTGTTCGCGCTGGTGGCAGTTTCCCTTTTCCCGATAGGTTTATGGTTTTTTTCTACTTCGGGCAGCGCTGGAGCCGCGAACTGGGTCTGGCCATGGGCGCTTATGGTCCTGTGGACGGCCGGCGGCGTGTTTGTGAACTGCCTGGTGGCCATAGTCGAGGGGATGGGGTTTGTCGCCGAATCCGTCCGGCTGCGGTTGTGGGGCGGCGTGACGCAGCTATCATTATCCGTTCTCTGCTTGTTGGCCGGGTTTAAACTGTATGCCCTCCCTGCCGCGGGCATAGCTGCGATTAGCGTCAACTTCGTGATCGCCTGGTTATTGTTGCGCAATGTGGTCAGGGTAACGGCGCCGCTCGGCAAAGAGACGCGTATCGACTGGGTCAGGGACATCCTTCCTTTTCAATGGCGCATAGCGCTCAGCTGGATGTCCGGCTGGTTCATCTTCAACGCGATGCTCCCCGTTGTGTTCCGGCAATTGGGGCCGGAAGAAGCTGGACGCTTCGGGTTGGCGATGAGCATTCTGAATTTCATCAGCTCGTTCGCGATGAATTGGACCGCCACGAAATCAGCCATCTGGGGACAGATGGTAGCGCGGAAGGAATGGGGGGGGATGGACTCCCTTTTCTGGAAGGTCATGCCGCAGGCGGTCGGGGCCGCCCTCTTAGGTTCCTTGGCGGCCATACTGGCCGTCCCCTATCTGCCTGAGTGGAGCGCCAGGTTCGCGGGCAGGGTCCCTGGCAGGGAAATCTTACTGCTGCTGTGCTTTGTGGCGGTGCTCAACCAGGTCACCTATGCCGAGGCGTTCTATCTCCGGGCGCACAAACGCGAGCCGTTCCTCCTGAATTCCGTGTTCACCGGGCTGGCAATGGCCGTGGGACTTTTTGGCTTTTCTCATTCTTCGTCGTTCTCGATCTCTTTGTACTATCTGATGGTTTCGGTGTTTTCATTCATATGGGGAACGTTCATTTTTGTGAAATGCCGGGCTAGCTGGCACAGCCCTGTCCCTGACGTTAAGGAAGTCCTCCACGGGACGTGATCCGATGCGGGGCTGGCGTACGGAATTGTATGGAAAAGATATTAACGGTCGCTATTCCCACCTATAACAGGGCTAAGTACCTGGACCTGCTGCTTTCCGGGCTCTTGAGCCAGGTGGAGGATTTGCGCGGCTGGGTCGATATCGTAATCTCCGACAATTGTTCTACGGATGGAACCCGGGAGGTCGTGCGCCGCTATTCCGACGCCGGGCTTTCTCTGCGTTACCTGCGCAACCAGCAGAATATGGGGGCGACCTGGAATACTATAAGATGTTTTGAGGAGGCTCAGACCAAATATGTGCTGGTTTTCGGGGATGACGATATCCTGCTGGACGGAACGTTCAAAAAGCTCGCGCAGCTGTTGTCCAATGACGATTACGGCGCCGTTTATCTGAAGTCGTATTCTTATCTCGGAGACCATATGGCGGAGCGTCCCGCCAACGCCGAGTCCGGTACCAGGATATATGACGACCCCAGGCTGTTTTTTCGGCAGGTCAATTTTTGGATCACTTTCCTGTCGGGGATCATAGTGAACAAGCGCGCGCTGCCCGGGGATTTTTCTCCGAGACAGTTCGAATCGACCTCGGTCCCGCAGCTGGCCTGGGTTATCCCGGCCGCGTTAAGCTCTAAAAAAAACGCCTGCGTCCTGGACTTCTGCGTGGCCGCGAAACAGGCCAATACCGGCGGGTACCAGCTGTGCAGCGTCTTTGGCGCCAGCATGAACGCTATTTTCGACAAGCTGGTCGCCCTCGGCGCCCCGAAAGCGTGCTTCGACGAAGTTAACAGCAAGCTGCTGACCGACTTCTTCCCGATAAACATCCTCCTGGCGCGGAAAGGCGCGAATTTCAAGGATGAAAACTATTTTGAGTCTTTGGCTCCCATATTTTCCGGGGATATCAAGTTCTGGGTCTTCGTGGTCCCGGTCATCCGGCTGCCGCTATCCGCGGCGGCATTCTGGCGGAGGGGGATGAACTTTGTGCTCAGGGGCCTGCGGAAGATCGGAGTAAATATTTGAACGCGGGAGAAAAACAATGATCGAATTCTATCTTGAGAATGGCTTGTGGCTGACCGTCTCCTATGTGCTGTCCCGCGTTGCCGGAAAGCTGCGCAACTTCTGGCTGTCCGCCGGACTGAACTCCGGCAGAGGGCTGAGCATCGGGCCTGGCGCGTATTTAAGGGGGCTTGCGCATATCCGCGCCGGGAAGAATTTTGTTTCGGGCGTTAATCTTAGGCTGGAGGCTGTTACGCAGCACTGCGACCGCAGGTATTCTCCGGAGATAATTATCGGGGATAATGTCGCCGTCAGCGATTACGTGCACATAGGGGCGGTCACGCGCGTTGAGATCGGCAATAATGTCCTTATGGGCAGCAAGGTATATATTTCAGACCATAGCCATGGCGACTATTCCGGGCCGGCGGTGAGCTCTCCGGATGTCCCCCCGAATTTAAGGGCTTTGACTACCGGGAAAACGGTAGTGATAGAGGATAATGTCTGGATAGGGGACGCCGTAGCGGTACTGCCCGGGGTGCGGATAGGCTATGGAAGCGTTATCGGGGCGAATTCCGTGGTTTCACGCGATATCCCGCCGTTGTCCATAGCGGTGGGCGCTCCCGCCAGAGCGATAAAAAAATGGGACCCGGCCGCTAAAGTATGGGCGGCAATCGGAGACAAACAATGAGTGACATCGCCGTATTTACCATCGCCTCCAAGAACTATTTCGCTTTCGCGAAGACCCTGCTGGATTCCGTCAGGAAAGTTCACCCTTCGGGGGTGGATCTCTATCTCTTCCTGGCCGATGAGGCTGCCGGGGCCCTGCCTGCGAGCGGCCTGCCTTTCGATATAGTCGAGGCCAAGGATCTTCCTTTAAAAAACCTCTCGCGGATGGCCATGCAGTACGACATAATGGAGTTCAATACCTCCATAAAACCGTCCTGCTTTGCCTACCTGTTTGCTAAAAAGTACAAAAAAGTGCTGTATTTAGATCCGGATATCCAGGTCTATCGCCCGTTGGACCAACTTTTCTCGGCGTTGGAAACCGGTTCTTTGCTGCTGACGCCGCATATAACTGAGCCCCTTCCCGAAAGCGACAATTTTATTCCGCCCGAGCAGGAGTACCTGCGGGCCGGAACCTATAACCTGGGGTTTATAGGCGTTTCAGCCAGAGATGAGGGCCTGCGCTTTACGGACTGGTGGGGGAGGAAGTGCGAGGAGCAATGCTTCTCCGAATCCGAGACGGGTCTTTTTGTGGACCAGAAATGGGTCAACCTTGCGCCGGGGCTTTTCAGCGAAGTCGTGATCTCCAGGGACAAAGGCCTGAACATGGCCTACTGGAACCTTCAGGAGCGGACATTGGGGCCGGACCTCACAGTAAACGGTAAGACTCCGCTCGTCTTCTACCATTTCAGCGGAATTAATATATCCGATCCTTCAGATATTTCCAAGTACCAAACCCGTTATCGCCTCGGGGACCGTCCTGACCTTAAAGATATTTTCGGCGCTTACTGCGGTCAGGTGACCGGGAATGGCCACGACAAGTATCGCCTGCTGCCTTACGCCTATTCAAATTTCAGCGACGGCCGCAGAATAGGGGATTTTGCCAGGCGGCATTATCCTGCCGTGAGCCGGCGCTTCCCGGAACCGTTCCGGACGGGCGAGGGCACTTATTATGAGTACCTCAGGCGGAATAATTTGCTTGAGTCTCCCCAGGCTTCCCGCCCCGTCGCCGGGAGTTACACGGGACAGAAGAAAAGATTCAACTGGCTGCTGAAAATGTGCTGCCGCCTTATAGGGGTGGACAGATATAAAAACCTGATGATATATTTGCGGAAGATCTCCATTATCCGCAACCAGGACTTCTGGACCTGAGACGCGCTCTAAATGAAAAAGCCTATCGTCGCCGTCAACGGCAGATTCTTGCTTCAGCCTATAACGGGTGTGCAGCGTTATGCCTGCGAATTGCTCGAGGCTCTCGGCAGGCTGTCCCCAGGCGCGTTCGACCTTCTTTGCCTGCTGCCTCCAGGCGGTTCGCCACCGGAGATTCCCGGAGTAAAGGCGTTTGTGGACGATGGCCCAGCTATGCCCGGAGTCCTATGGCAGCAGTTTCGGCTTCCAGGGCTCGCGCGGAGGGCTGGCGCGAAGCTGCTGTGGAGTCCCTCCAACATCGCGCCGGTCGTTCCCGGTATGCCGCAGATGGTAACCGTGTTTGACGGGTCTGTGTACGCGGGGCCGGAGTGGTTCGACTGGAAGTTCCGGGCCTACTACAAAGCCATTTTTGCCTCTTACAGGTTTAACACCTCCGCGATACTCACCTGCAGCGAATTCTCAAAGGCGGAAATTGAAAAGCACCTCGTTATTTCACAGAGTAAGATCTCAGTAGCGTACGGAGCCGTTGCGTCCCGGTTTAAACCGGTGAGGGGAGCCTCTCCG
>MELI01000013.1:0-1832 GCA_001767575.1 Candidatus Aquicultor primus
TATCGGTAAGCGTGCTGTCGCCCGTTGGAAGATTAAGCGTTCCCACAACGATCTTGGCGATCTCGGCGCGCGTTATCTGCTTGGTCGGCTTGAAGGTGCCGTCCTGGTAGCCACCGATGACCCCATTGGCTTTGGCCGTTTCAATGTACCGGTATGCCCAACTATCCTTAGCCACATCGGTAAAGGACGGAGTCGCAGGGTTTGCCGGTTCCCAACCCATAGTGAGGCACATCATCTTTGCGAATTCGGCCCTGGTGATGGTGGTCGAGGGGCGGAACGTGCTATCTGCATATCCCGAGATGATGCCCCTATCTGTTAGGTCGAGAATGTAATTGTATGCCCAGTGAGATTCTACGATATCGTTAAACGGGTTTACTCGCTGGGTCGGCTCCGCCGATACGGGACCTGCTTTAGCGCTCTCGTTTGGTGCACTATCGAAGGCCGACAACCAGTAGTAATAGGTTGTACCGGCGATTACTGCCATATCGGTGTAGCCCGTCTTGCTTTTTGTCAGGGTTGCGATCTTAGTCGCCTGGTCAGCGTTGATCGACACGGCGCGATACAGGTTATACCCCGAAAGATCGGTTTCCTTATTTGCGTTCCACGATATATCGACCTTGCCCTTTCCTGCTACAGCAGCAAGACTGGTCGGTGTAGCCGGGGCTTCGGTATCAGGCGAACTGCCGCCGCCACCGCCGCCACCGGGATTTTCGCCACTACTGGTCACGGTCTTCTTGGCGATGTTACCCCACAGAGAGAAGTGGTCCACCTTGACGGTAATGGTGTTGTTGGTGGTATCAATTACGGCCGATCCCACCTTCTGCCACGTGCCGCTGGTCTCATCCCAGTACGCGGGAACCAGGTCGTCTTCACTAACGCCCGCGGGCAGGCTGCTCGGATCATACGGGAACGTGATCGTCACCGACGAGATGAAGTCGGTGATTTCCTGCCCGTTCGAATCGAGCGCCTTTAGTTCGTAGCCAAGGCCGATCGGCGAGGCATCTTTCTGCTTACGCAGGCCGGCCTTAGGTTTAGCTATTACTGTAATATTACCGCTCGCAGCTAGCGCCCCGGCCGGTATCTGTATCTTCGTGCCGTCGGAGAGATCGATAACCTTCATCTGGTTTGCCGCAAAGGTAACCGATACTGCGTCGGGGATGGTCTGCGTTACCGCGCTTAAGTTCAGCGTTACGCTCTCCGAACCCAAAGCCGCGACGGTTACTTCCTGCTCGGCAGCGGTGTAAAATCCGCTATCGCTTTCGTAACCCGCCCCAACATGCCAGGTATTGCCGCCTTTTACCGGCAATGTGAAGGTGCCGTCGGCCGCCGTGTCCACCTCGGCATAGCCGCCGTTATCGGACCATGCCCAGACAAATGCAGGCACGCCCACGCTGCTAAGTCTCACCGTACCGGAGATTGTTGCATCGGAATTGCCGAACTGCAGGTTGACCGTCTCCGTAGTGTCATCGGCAATCGTAACTTCAACGGGTGCCGGATGGGTGAGCTGGTCCGTGATCATTTTGGTCGGCGGAAGACCGGCGAAGACCTCAAACGTGCCGGCCGGTACATCCAGCGTATAGTTGCCATTGGCATCGGTCATCGTGTCGACGAACAACCTGTCACGGCCATCGCCGCTGCCATCAGGCTCTTCGGCGCAGACGAACGCGTACGGCAAGCCGTTACCATCAGGTTTGGTCACCTGGCCGGTAATTACCGCTGATGCTTCATACAGCGTGATATGGTGCGTGACATTACCGGTCACATTGATAGCGCTACTATCATCCATCGGCGGCCTGCCGATATAGCCGGCGCCGTGCTCAACGAAGGAACCG
>MELI01000013.1:1840-7380 GCA_001767575.1 Candidatus Aquicultor primus
TGTTCCACTCCGCAATCGTGTGCTGGAACGAACCCGTGTTGTTGACCGCGAAGACCTCCACGAAAAGCTCCGGATCGTTTATGGGCGTGCCTGACTGGTCCTTAATAGTACCGGATATGATATTGTTGCTCGCGACGACGGTCAGTTCAACTAAAGTGGTATCACCCGGCGCCACCACCACATTATTTGCCGCATTGAGCATATATGGCGCACCGGACGGGAGCCCACCGCTTACCGTATAGGTTCCGGCCGGCACCTTAATCTCAAACCTGCCGCCTTCCAGTGGGCCGCCATAACCGCTGTTGTTATTCATGGCCACCGCAAAACCGTAGAGGTCGTTGATGGTGTTGCCATCGCCGTCCTTCACACGTCCCTGGATGGTCGCATCTGCGTAGACGACGGCGAAGTTCACGCCGTTCTTTATCTGGTTTGTGTCAACGGTCACCCGCTTTGGCGGACCGCTGTATACATAAGAGGCATCGGACGTCGGCTCAAGCACGACTTCCCAGCTACCCGGTGAGACGTTGAGCGTGTATGAGCCGTCGCTACCGGTCGTAGCCTGGGCGAAACCGCCCCGCTCCTGCCAGGCTACCATGCGCGCGCCGCTTATCGCCTGTCCCGATTGAGCGGTTATGAAGCCTTTTATCTGACAGCTCTTATCCTGAACATTCAGAAGGCCTAGATCGACATCACTCTGCGGCCCCGCGTCGGTCACCGTGACCGTTTGAGCCGGTGGTGGGCCGTACGGGGAATCCGGCGGTAAGAACACCCTTACCTGATAGGTGCCGGGAGGTACATTGATTTCAAAATCACCGGCCCCATCGGTACCGCCGCTGTTGCCCTGGCCGCTGCTGTTGCGCACATCAACGTGTGCGTTCGCGACCGCGACCGTATCATTATATCTAATCGACCCCCGGACAACGGAATTGGCCGTAACCACCTGAAAATCGACCGTGTTTGTTTCCAGTTCGGAATCGCTTGCAAAGCTCGTCTTCTTCGGCTGGCCGGTATATGCCCAGTCGATGACAGTTGCCTCTTCACGGTCGGGCTGCACCGACACCATCCAGTTGCCGCCGGATACGCCGAGTTTATATTTCCCTTCATTATCGGTCTTGCCATGCGCAAAACCGCCGCCGCGCTCCTGCCATGCAAAGACCTGGGCGTTGGTAACCGGGGTGCTGCCACCCTTTACGATCGTACCGTTTATGGTTTTGCTCGCTTTAGTAAACGCGACTTTCGGCCCCGAAGCACCGTCGATATCGACCATCTCGTAAAGGCCGGGGTCGCTTGTGATTGTATAGGTGTCCTCAAAGCTCACGGTGAGGGCAATCTCACCCGCCCGGATCAAATCGGGTCGATTAAACGGCGGGTTTATCTCGAGTATATACTCGACCGTTCCTTCTTGTGGGGCAATGCCGCCAAACGTGAAGCGCCCATCGACCCCCGTAGGCGGGGAGAAATGGGATGTCTGCCAATCGGATGTATGCAGGCTGACATTGGCATTGGCTACCGGGATGCCATCGGAATCGACGACCTTGCCCACGAGTGTCGGCGTGGTAAACTGCAGGTTTACAACCTGGGCCGGGGCCGGTCCTGCGATTATAGTAACCGGCAGACCGGCGGATTTACTATACGGCGAGCCCTGCTCGGGCATCACTTCGATAGTGTACTCACCGGGAGCCAGACCACCAATCCTGTACTGACCCGTCTCCGGATTTACCGGTGAACCCAAAAAGACCGACCAATCAGCGCTGTGAACCTGAACAAACCCCGCCGTCGCCGTGCTATCGTCGGGATTTGTAACCGTACCGACGATTGACGGGTACGTCAAGCTGATCGGGTCTAACGTCTGCGGCGACCCGGTTATGATAACCGATGTCGGGGCGGATTGGCTGTACGGCGATTCCGGACTGGGCATCGCTTCGATGGTGTACGCGCCGGCCGGGATTTCGCCAAACCGGAAATAGCCATCGTCGTCCGTCATGGCGTTCTCCTGAAACGTCCAGTTTACGTTGTGAATCATTACATTGACGTTGGCGGTGCCGGTGCTCTCGGGGCTCAGAATCCGCCCGGTAACCTTGACGGTCCGTAAGTGTATTGCCTCTTCCGGCGGAAGGGATACTGTACTGCCGGGACCGCTTGTCGCGTAGAGCTGCGGAGCTGAATTGGCAAATTCCGATTCAGGCGATGCATATGCCACAACGGTGTACGTGCCCGCAGGCAGCGGTGGTAATGCAAACCGTCCCTGAGAATCGGTGAAATCTTCCGCCCGCTGGGTCCAATCCGCGTTGTGCGCCTCGACCCGTATGAACGCGGCCGCCGAGTCATTGGGGTTCTTAACCTCACCGACAATGCTGGGAACCGTTAGCGTTGCATCCTGGGTTAATAGCTGTTCGGGCTCAAGCGTGACCTCTATTTTCGGCGATTGTGCGAAGTTCGGCCAATGATCCTCTCCCGGGATTGCTTCGATCCAGTAGGTGCCGGGCGGCACGTTGGTAAACGTAAATTTATCAAACGCGCCCGTGGTTATCGTGGTATCGATCGGCGGGCCGAATTCATCATCAAAGAGATTGACGGTACAAGTGCTAATTGCTTGACCGCTCAAATCACGAACATTTCCCTCGATGGATCCTTCGCCGATGGCATGCGCCGACGTGATAGGGATAAAGCTGAGAACCATTACTAGGACTAAAAAACGGGCTACAGATCTACGAATATCGGTACCCTTATGCATAAAACTTATATAATCCACATTACATCTCTCCTTATTACAACCATAGCTTTACAATATTGCTTAGTTATTAAACGCTGTGTACTTCTCAACCACATTCCTCCTTGTGCCGGCCCGAGTATCGTGTTTCAAGCTCCGGACATTTCTAATCTGCCTACATTACTACTTTCGCCTGGCGTATTGCATTTTCTTAGTCATAAATAAAGCCTGCTTACGGTATCGACAAAAGACTTTGTCCCTTTACCATCAATTAACTTTTTTTTTAAATATGCTTTCGATGTGGGATGAGAGCAGAGAGCGGGAGTGCGTCGCAATAAATTCTATGTTTCCGTTGGGATGGCGCCAAGGAGGTCCAGGGGGACGGGGTCCCTTAATTCACATAACCCGTAATTCACATAGTTTATTTTTTGATTTCCAACACAATCGGATGGGGCATTTCGCGGTAGCCGCCGGAATTGTAGAGGACGAAATCGGGGAGGGTGATTTTCGCGCCGTTTTCGGTCATCTCTGTTATAACTCCTTTTTGGGCAACATCCCAGCTGATGGTATTCTTGGGGATATTGGTGTTTTCGCCGGTTATTTCGTTATGAATTTCCCAGCCCGGGGTTTTGAAATCGCCTTTCTTAGTCTTTATTTCAAAAGTGCCGTCTTTGAGAACTGAATTGGCGGATAAATCGAATTCCAAAATATGGTCATAGGCAAAATCCATTCCGCTGGCACTTATCCCGTAAAGGCTTTGCGGCGGGAACTGCTCCAAGTAATTGACGTCGACTTTCCATTTGCCCATATATCGATATTTGGCCTCGGCCGGTACTGAATCTTTTTCAAGACTTCCCTCGGCTTGATATCTCAGCGTGCCGACATAATTGGGCGTAACGGCAAAGATGGGTTTGACCGTCATGTTCTCGCCTTGGCTGATTTCGAAGCAGGAAGTAGCGGTCTTAACCTTGATGTCGGCAGAACGGATTTTGTTTTTGATATCGGCATTGCTGAAAATCAAGACTACTTTTTCAAAATCTTCATTGCTTTTGTCGAGACAGAAACTGCGACTCTCCTTATCGGTCCAGTCTTCGGAATATGGTTCGCCTGATTTTGGGTAGACTATGGCTTTGATTGCGGCCTTATCAGTTTTGCCGGTAAAGCTTTTCAAGCTTTTGAATGTTACTCTTCTGACTTCCCCGTCTCCCTGGTCATCGACAATTGAAAAAGTCAACACTTGGGAAGTCAAAGGTGCCAGCTCTTTAACCGTATAAGGCGACTCGCCTAAGCCGGCAATGAAGTTGTTTTCAGTATTTGCACCTGATTCAGAAGAATTACTGGGAAAGGTTTTGCTTTGGTCCGCGTTCTTGTAGTAAAGAATCGGCATCTTGTTGTAGTTCCACAGAGTGAACTCTTTCCAATTTTTCTTGAACCCGCCATCGATAATTCTATCCGCGCTGTCCAAAGGATTACCGGTTTCTGCACAGCCTTCAAAGATCTTAGTGATAATGCCTCGGTCGTAAGTCTTGGACAAATAAAATGGGAAGACATAGGCGCCGTATTCAAAATTGTCGCCGCTCTTGTTCAAGCTCGATTCCGGTTTAGGGATATAATTGGCCACATAGCCTTGTTCGGTATTTTCTTTAGGGTAAATGAAATCCTCGGACCAGGTGGCAGTGCCCTCAATCCACCACAGGTTGTTTCTTGTTATTGAACACTCAAAGGCGCGCTGGAAACCATGGAACAGTTCATGAACGGTAGTCGTTTTTAAGTTGCGATCATCGAGATTTTCCCGAAGCAAAATGAAACTGCTTTTGCCGTTACCATTGTCGGGCACATTTACGCCCGCAGAAGATCCGCCGATATTGAGAAGGGCATAGTTGGACGGGACGACATAAATATCGGTTTTACCGTCAGCGCCCAGGGCGCCATCCGGTGGCGGCACCCGACCCAAGAGCCCGACAAATTGGGCATAGGCTTGGTCGGCATTGAGGTTGGCGACAATTTTCTTGCTCGTTCCATAGTAAAGCTTGGTAATTTTCTCCCGGCCATTGATAGTCTCCTTTTTTTCCGGGTACCAGACTTTGATTTTGCCGTCAGATGTATTCAAGCCGGTATCGGTTTTGTAGGATATCGGCCGATCATATGCTTCGGCCTCGCCGACTATTTTAAGAAAACCAGTCTTTGACGCTTTGATTTCACCGTTCATGATTTTACTGATATAACTTTCCGGATTATCCGGCCTTAAGAAATATGGCTTAAGCGTTTTTTTGGTCTCTTCGGAAAGCTTATCCCAGTTTTCCTGAATTTCAGTAAAAGTGCCGCTGTCTTCAAATGGCGTGTTTTCGGTGGAATATTCTTTAGGCAGAGTCGGGTCATTAAACAAAAATTTGACCTTATAAATCAAAGCTGTGTCTAAATCGATCTTGCCTGCATCCAGCGCCTTTTGGATTAAATCCAACCCGGTAGGTTCGGTACTGTAGCGTTGGTCATTCAATACATCTGCCTTGGTGATCTCAGTATTTTCCGTCCTGAAAAAGGACAGATAAAGACCTGCACCAACAATGATTATGAGTAAGGCTATGATTGCTAAGGTTAGTTTTTTGTTCATATTTTTTGAATTGTTATTAAATCTTGGCACTTATCCGGTTTGCGCCTGCTAGGAATTCGTTGCGATTCATGTTTTGCTGCGGCTATGCTCGATATATTATCGCTGTTCACCAGCGAGTTTTCAGCTATGTCGCACAAATAGACGTTGTTCTATTCTTTTTACTTCTCCACAAGGTCCTCTATCCCTTTTAGTTCGAAATAATGTTTTTGGGTCACACTA
>MELI01000013.1:7394-8695 GCA_001767575.1 Candidatus Aquicultor primus
TCAATCCTCGACGAGGAGCGCGGCTTGCTTACTGTCAGCAGCCCGGCTCGCCATGATGACCACAGCAACTCTGTCTCTTCCATATCTTTATGAATTGATTACGGAAAGCCAAGTACAGCTTTTTGCGCAGCGACATCGGCGCCGACATGTTGGTAAAGAAAGCTTTTAAGCTTGGCACTATCATCCCTCCCCTCAGCTGCCGCTTTGAAAACAAGCCTGCGCTCAAGAAGAAGTCGACCCCGATTACCGCTATCCAACTAAGCAAGACTATAAAGAGCAACCGTTTGAGCGGATATGTTCGCTTTTGCGGTTCTGGTAAATCGTGTCCCATAAGCTACTACCTTTTTGGCCGAGTGGGATTTGGCAACGAAGACTTCACATCATTGCACGTTCGTTTACGTTAATCAACATCGACTGCTCTTTGTCACGTCTGCCTACCCCTAGCTACAATCGTATGCAGTTGAATGCATACGCTTACATTCTTATACCCAGCGCTTAAGATATCATGCTTGCATGCAAGCGCTTTGTCTTAAGACTATTAGAAGTCACCCGCCGTGTTCCTCCAGATATGTCCAAGTGCACCGATTCTTAAAACTCGTGAACGACGATAGCTCTTTCACATATAAAGGGCTGTTTCCCCTACTAATCCTGATGCTATATAATTCTATCTTAGGGGTTTTCATGCTGTGGAGGATGTATGACCATAGGCGATGTCGTAAGCCAATACCCATCTAGCATCATAACGGTTGCCATAGCCTTCGCCTTCCTCTGGCTGGCGCTCTACATCTTTCGTGTCAACCCGGATGACGCCGCATCGAAGCTGGCGTCGGCCGCGATGTTCGTGGTCTTCCTCTACCTGCTCTCCGACTTCACCGGGGATACCGCATCCACCAAAGAATATCTCGTCTTTTACCAGCGGGCGCTGTGGTGGCTGCCGTTCGCGCCGGTGTTGTGGCTCCATATCGCGCAGTCGACTACGCAGCCCCTGGCGTTCAGAGGCGCCGCGTGTTTTGTGAGCTCAGCCCTGAACTTGCTGCGCTCGAACTCGGTGCTCGGCGCACTCTATGGTTTCGCCGCGCTCTTCGTGCTGGTAAATATCTTCACCGACAGTATCTTCAACTTTGGCGCGCTGCAGACGGCAGCCCTTCCGTTGAAGGACGCTCCGCTCCCCACCGGCCCGGCTTACGACCTCTTCGCGGTATTCGCGTTTCTCATAGCCTCCGCTGCCTGGGTGAACTTCCTCTCGCAATGGTGGCGGCAGGCCAAATCCGGCAACGGGCAGGAACATTTCCTCTGGGACG
>MELI01000013.1:8706-9406 GCA_001767575.1 Candidatus Aquicultor primus
CTAGCACATACCGGCATCCCCTTATCTAAATCGCGCGACCGGACCGATTTCTGGTGGCTGGCCCTTGGGAGCATCCTCTTTTGGCTCGCGTCCGCCGGAGCGCTCGTCGACGCTGGGGTAGGTATTGCGGCGCCGGTTTCGCTCGGGCACATCGCCATGGGCCTAGGCGTGGCCATCGTCGCCATCGCCATCCTGCGGCACAACGCCTTCTTGAAAGTGGAAGCCCTCGAACGGGACGTCCTCTACGCCTCAATCGGAGCGCTGGCCATCGCCTTGGCGTATATCGCGGCTATCTTCATCGGCCAGCTCGGCAATGGTGATGCGCGCGCGATACCAGTGCTGACGCTCGTCTTGATAACCGCGCTCGCCCTGACGACCCACATGCTCGCGGATATGCTGAAAATCTGGTTCAGCGACACCATCGGGACAAGGCTCGGGATTTTTACGGCGGGCGACGTCGACAAGATGCGACGGCTCTATGAGGAATCGGCGAAGGTAAAGCGGAGCCAACGCCCGGCGGTCGAGATATTCGACGATGGCGACAAGACCGTCGGCCGGTTACTGGAGCTTCTCACCCCGCGTCAGCGCGAGATAATCACGCTGCGGGCAAAAGGCCTCTCGGACAAGCAGATTGCGGATATGCTTGAGATCAAGCTCCCCACCGTTCGCAAGCACATCGAAGATATCAAGACCCGAATCG
>MELI01000013.1:9416-11244 GCA_001767575.1 Candidatus Aquicultor primus
TAAGGCCGACTGCGCGGTATATTGTGTCGTCACCGGCCTCCTGACCAAAGAAGACCTCATCGACTGGTTCGATTCGCTCGAGCTCGACAATAATCACGCCTAGTTATTTCTGCGTACCCGCACCCCTTCCAACAGCTTAAATCGGCCGCTGCGCGTTTTTGCTGACAGACACGCCCTTTCCTTAAAGCCTAAGCTGAATCAAGTTCAAAATCTCACGGACGGAAGGAGGGTCGCATCTTAGCCCACGCTCAAAAGAGATACCGTAATTAGGCTTGAATCGTTAGGAGGCACATATGGCATCAGCAACAAAGCAGTCATCAGCAACAAGATCATCAACAAAACGCGCTCGCGCCACCGCAACCGTGGCGCCCGCATATCAGTCTGTTCTTATAAATATCGACCCCAAGAAACGCAACCTCGATAAAACAGTCCGCGATGTCTTGCTCATCAGCGACCTGATAGCCGAGCGGCTACCATCGGCGAGGATGGAGTCGATATCCGTCAACGACTACTTTGCCGTCGTAAAAGCGGACATAGCTCGCGGCCGCACCCGTGAGACGGTCACGCTGAGACTCTACGAGATAAACGGCTCGTGGAAGATTCGAGGCACCACGTTCGGCCACGAGACTTAGAGGACGCCTAAACGATAGGCGACAAACCCTGCGGATTATTCGCGTGGTACGCTACATTCAGAGCATTTGCGCTGCTCAGCGAAGAGCATTACAATGGGTTTGTGAACGAATTCTATGTTGCAATAAACCCCGGACAAGTCATAAAGGTCTCTAACAGTGTCGGCGACGCGTGGAGCTTTGGTGTTAAGACCCATCTCGCCGGCCAAAGGCTGCTTTGCGAGATTCTTGATGAAGACAAGTCGCCCCCTCGCGAAGATGCCGACGACCTTAAAATATCGGTCACGCACGAGACCGGCATCTACGAGATTCCGATTCACATTATCGCGTCAAACAAAGCTACCAGCGAATATCGATTCCAGCTCGACAACGAATATCACGTAATTCAGCGCAGGGGATATTACCGCTTGCCCAACCCGAGAGTGTTCGTGCGCTGCATGATCAATGACGAGAAAGTAAAGATGATCTCCGTAGCCGATATCGGCGGTGGTGGGATCGGTCTTGTACTCGAGCGCGAAGTGGAAATCAAACAGGGGGCTGCTATCGAGCTTGAGATAGTCTTGCCTGACAGGTCGACGATCACCGTAAACGGCCGGGTAATGCGGGTACGGAAAGAGTCGGAGCCAAACAGATTCTATCTCGGCATCAACTTTGTGAACATCGCCAAAGCCGACCGTGCCAAAATCGTAAGCTGTGTCTTCAACCATCAGCTGCAAAGAAACGAGGGTGATAAGTCGTCTTAGCGTTGACTCCTGAAAAAACTAATTCTGCGAGTTATCGCTATATTCCGCGTAAAGAGCTACTAGCAACATCCGTTTTGCCGGCAATAGCAGGGTTCTATCCAAAAGCTCCTGCTTCATTTATGCCCCCAGTTTGCCCGCCGCCCTAGCCAACTTCTCCGGGATTTGCAACCCGTAAGGGCATTTTTGGATACACTCACCGCACTTTGCGCAAAGCGACGCCTGCACGGGCAACCCGGCATACCGGTCAATCGCCCAGCCCTTTAATTCATAGCGGTCATAATAGCTCTCAAGGAGAAAGACGGTTGATATGTCGATGCCCTCGGGGCACGGCTGGCAGTAACCGCAGCGCCGGCAGAAATCTTGCCCGAGGCTCGCGGCCATCTCACGCAGCTCATTTTCTTCATCATCCGTAAGCGGCCCCGCCCCTAACGCCTCCGCGTTTTCGATGACCTGAGC
>MELI01000013.1:11262-15801 GCA_001767575.1 Candidatus Aquicultor primus
CTTTTTGCGAGTCGGCGATGACACCGCCCGCGAGCGGCTTCATGGCCAAGGTCCCTAATCCGCGCTCGTGTGCGAGTTTAAAAATGGGTTTCTTGTCTTCCTCGACGATGTTATAGGCGAGCATCATAGTCACAAAGTGGCCTGATTCGATTGCTCCGGCCATCATATCGGCTGAGTGCGACGTGATACCGATATGGCGAACCAATCCCGCTTCTGCCGCCGTGCGTACACCGGCAAGAGCTCCGTCGTCGGCGGTTACCTGTTGCCACTCGTTTTCCGTCCGCACGTTGTGGATTTGGTACACGTCGAGGTAATCCGTGCCGATGTTCTTCAGGCTCGTATGTATGTCATTTAGAATCGCTCTCTTGGTTCTGGCCATGGATTTGCTGGCGACAATCCAATCCCGGCGCCTTCCCTTAAGGCTATAACCGATAAGCTCCTCGCTTACGCTATAGCCCCGCGCAGTATCGATGACGTTGACACCGGCATCCGAAGCGGCGGCGAGCAACGACTTCGCATCAGCACGGGATAAACGCTGTAGCGGTATGCCGCCAAACCCCAAGCGAGAGATTTTCAAACCGGTAGTGCCGAGACCCCGATATTCCAAAACGCTGTCCCCTCTTTGTGTGTATTCGCAGAACTAGACATGTAAATTCGTGCTGGACATACCCAAAATGCTTTGCTCATTTTAACACATCGCCGAGGAATATCGGATGGGAGCTGAGGTACTAAGCTTCTCGCGTTATGGTGCGCGAACAAACCTTAAATTCAAAGGATTTGTAAGGGAAGAGGGCAAAAAGTCTTGCGGGTTTCGGACATGTTCTTTTCCGTGCGTTCTTGCACCTGGCGACTTCACGGAATTGCCAGGCGCATCCCTCTATAAACCGCTATTTCAAGGCTGTGCGGCTATTTGCGAAAATTGGAGTCCCTCAAGCTACTGTTCATCTGTCGACTGAGGCACCAAAGCATTGAGTTCCTCTGAAAATCCTATAACCCTTGCGCGTTGATCCTCTAGATTCACCGCCACATTGATATCCATTTCTGAAATAGCCGATTGCAGAGAATTCAGTTGTCCAAGATTCAAGCCCCCGCTCGCGTCATCGATCTTGCCCAAAGCAGTGGCGGCTTCCTGCAGGTGGGTATTGGCTGTGCCGAAATTGCGCCGGTCTAAATCGACCGCTGTACGATATAAGGCGGCACGCGCCTCCATCAAAAGAGCACGGTTCATTTGGACAGCAAGTTGCTCTTGTGTTTGCGCTAAATCATCCTCGACTGCTTGCAGCCGGCTTTCATAGTCGGCCTTTTGTGCGGCCATCTGCGCGCGCCCTTGCCACCAGCCGCCCCCGAACAGGGCCGCCGCCAGCACAATCACGAGAATGACGATGATTAATATCTTCTTGCCCTTTGCGGGCTTTCTTGCGGGCATTTTTGCGGGCTCGTTCGCATCCATTGTCGATTCATGCTCATTCATGGCCTTATGAACACCCCTTCGTCGCTTCTCTACAAATCTATTGGACAGTGATATGTTCTGCGGCAGAGAATAATATACCTTCATTCCCGTAAGTCCCGGCTGACAAAACCTTTCATTTTCCCGATAAACCGCTCGTGCTCGGACAACTCCCTTTAGGAGCTTAGAAGCGATAACGCATCCATGACTGCATTATTCCCAACCATCGCTTCTCTTAAAAGCGCATGCATGGCAGGCGCCGTTTCATAAACTTCACTTACCCTCTGACGACTAAGAAAACGATGTAGGCTATGTATGTCAACACGAAGATTACCCCCTCGGTTTTCTCCAACTTGTGTCGCTTACCTAAAAACAGAAGGCCGAACAACAAAAAGCTGGCCAGTATGACCATGCCGATATCGGTATTGCTGGCCGGCTCGAACCGCAGCGGCTTAATCGTCGCGCTAAGCCCTAGGACCCAGAATATATTGAAGATATTTGAGCCGACCACGTTGCCGATAGCGATATCGGTGTTTTTCTTCAAGGCCGCCACCGCCGACGTGGCCAGTTCAGGCAGCGATGTGCCGATAGCAACGATGCTGAGGCCGATGAACGCCTGGCTGACCCCGAGTGAAGACGCGATATGGACCGCCCCGTCGACTATCCACTTTCCCCCGATTGCCAGGCCGGTCAACCCGAGCACGATCAAGGCCACAGCTTTTACCGTACCTGCCTGCTCAATATCATCCTCGGTATCCCCATTTTCTACCTTGGCGATGCCGAACGTATAATACAAGAAAATGATGAAGAAGGCGATTAAAACCAGTCCGTCAATCCTGGTAAGAGCCGAATACGGTGCATTATCGAGCAACACGTCGTTGGCTAAAATGCCGAGGAGCAGCGCGGCGAGCAAGCTTAACGGTATCTCCTTCCATACGGTATTCTTCTTGACCGCGAGTGGGTAGATGATTGACGAGATTCCCAGAATCAGGAGAATATTGGCGATATTGCTTCCTATAATATTGCCGATGGCTATGTCCGTGTTGCCTTGAACGCTCGCGATGACATTGACGATAAGCTCGGGTGCTGAAGTGCCGAACGCGACGACGGTCAAGCCGATGGCCAGGTTGGATATGTTGAGTCTTTTCGCCAGCGATGAGGCTCCGGCGACGAGGGCATCCGCACCTTTTATTAGGATTACAAAGCCGATTACAAAGAGTATATAGACAAGTATTGCGGCTACCTCCTGCGTCGTCTGGAATAACATGGTTGCCCGGGCAGGGAAAACGCAGAGCAACCTGGACCTTCTTAATATACTCAAATTTAACCATTCACGACAAGCTGTTCTTCACCCGACAAGCGCCCGCGCTCTTAAGCGAGCATGACGGTTTAAGCTAGTTGCGCAAATCAAGAACGTCACCCACATTCCTGCGTCGTCCTCTGCGGCTCCCGGCTCCTTACGAAGCTCTTAGTTTTATTAAACCCTAACGCTTTCTTACCGATAATTGTTTTATTGTTGCATAACCGCGTCTAATGATTTTACCGGCACTTTTAGGTCGATAAGGATGAACCAGCTTATGTTGTCGAATTTGCGGAGACTGGATAAAAAGCCGATTGCTCGTGCGCTCGTCATATTTGCCGCAATTTCACCGTTGCTCGGGCAACTTGCGCTTGTGTTTCTCTTAAGCCGGAACAATGTTGCGTTGGCCTCTTACGCTCGGCCGCTGGCAGTGATATTCTCATTCGTAAGCATAAGCTTTGCGCTTTGGGCTGCCTCCACTATTATTCGCGTTCTCGGTTCAATCGAACTCATCTCCGACCATCTTACAGAAATAAAGTCCTCCGGGCGTTTCGGCGACCGCGTTGAAGTTACCGATAAACTTTGCTTATCGAAACTAGCCGATGAGATAAATTCTTTTACGTCAAGAATAGAGGAGAAAGAACGGGACCTTAAGGTTCAAGACAAAATGATCACCGAGCGCGAGGAACAAAACGCGATGCTCTGGCTCGAGATCGAGCATAATCTGAACCTTGCCAAAGAAGACGCCGAGACCGACCCTCTGACGGGGCTCTTTAACCGCAAGAGCATGGTCGCAAAGCTTGAAGAAGCGATGACGGACGCTCAAATGACCGGTAAGCCGCTGTCGGTGCTCATGGCCGACCTCGACCATTTCAAGAGAGTAAACGATACCTACGGTCACCAGGTCGGCGATGAAGTTCTCAAGGCCTTTGCGAAGTTTCTAAAGAACGTCATTCGAGGAAATGACTTAGCGGTTCGCTATGGCGGCGAGGAGTTCCTTATCATCTTGCCGTCGACACCGGTAAAAAACGCGATTCAGGTGGCCAAGCGCATCAACAAACAGCTCCCGGATTTCATAGCTGAAGAATTAGCACATGTCGGTAATTTGACATGCACCGTAAGCGTCGGCGTGGCCGACTATCCGGCCTGCGCCCGGAATAAGGATGAGCTAATCGCAACCGCCGATAGTGCCCTTTACGAGGCCAAGCAGGCGGGACGTGATTTAATTATCTATTCGGGCGATATGGGATGCCATGATACCGTCTCCGCTAAAGCTTAGGGCTACAACCCTATAAAGCCGCATGTCTCACCCGATGCCCGGCTTACTCCATCCAATAAACCCCTTGTATCGAGAACCTTGCGACTAAACCTGGTAACCGCTTTGCAGCTTGCCGGCGGCTCAAAGTTTAAGAGTCTCTCCAAAAGGCAATAATCTTAGCATAGCACCAGACATCCCACGACCAACTTAAACAGATAACCGTTAGATGTGTTGCCGCAGCTCGGCACAGATGACGCTGCGCGTCTCGCGCCGCTAAGATGACAGGAGAACTAAGATGGCAGTTGACAAAAACAACGCACTCGAAGAAGAGATCAAGCTTGAGCTCGCGAACTCGCAAGAGATCAAGGACTATGCCGAAAAAGTGAAGACCATGGATAAAGGCGCGCTCGAAGCGGAGCTTGCGCGGCTGGATGATGCGCTTGAAGACGCTGAAGATGAGATGAAGCAGATGATAAGGCAGACCGGCGTACATGTCTATGCCGTCCAAATAGAGGCGTCGCGCGACGAATTCGA
>MELI01000014.1:0-1829 GCA_001767575.1 Candidatus Aquicultor primus
GATTATCAACCCCGTCCTCGATGAAGCGCTGGAACAGGCGGGTATGGGATTCGGCGACCTCGATGCCGTCGCGGTCACGATTGGTCCCGGTCTTGTCGGCGCGCTCTTGATGGGACTCGGTGCCGCCAAGGTCATCTCGTACGTTAAGAAGTTGCCGCTTGTCGGCGTCGACCATATCGAAGCCCACATCTACTCGAACTTTGTCAACCACCCCGACCTGAAACCGCCGTTTGTCGCGCTGGTGGTTTCGGGAGGACACACTATGCTCGTGTATATCGAAAAGTATGGCAGTTACGAGCTTATGGGCCAGACCCTCGATGATTCCGTAGGCGAAGCATACGACAAAGTCGCCGCGTTTTTGGGACTCGGCTATCCCGGCGGCCCGATCATAGATGGCCTGGCTAAAGAGGGGGATACCAAAGCCATCCGGTTCCCGCGCGCCATGATTGGGAAGGGCGAGCTTAACTTCAGCCTAAGCGGTTTGAAGACGGCGGTCTTGAACTATGTGTCGCGTTTGAAACTCGAATCGCAGGAGCTGCCCCTACCCGACCTTGCGGCGAGCTTTCAGGCGGCCGTTGTCGACGTGCTTGTCTCCAAGACGCTTCGCGCTGCCAGGCAAAAAGGTGTCGAGAAGATAGTGCTGGCCGGCGGTGTCGCCGCGAACAGCTATTTGCGCCAGCGGATGACCGAGGCTACCCGAGACGAAGATATGGACCTCTACTACCCGAACATGTTGTTATGTACCGACAACGCCATAATGATAGCGGTGTCCGGCTACTACCGCTTTATCGCCGGTGAGCGGCTATCCCTTGAGGCAAACCCCATACCCAACCTTCGCCTGGGGCAGAGCGTTGAGAGCCTATAGCCGTTCTGGATTCTTACACCGTACTCCGGTATGCTGATAGGTAATATATTTGTCGCTTTTTATTATTTAAAGATGTAATCATGGTGCTTTCCGTAAACCTTTTGCTCTCCGCGCTAACCGGGATTTTGCTCGCGCTGGCCTTTCCGTATCCCTCGATATCCTTACTGGCCTGGGTCGGGCTCGTACCCCTGTTTTCCGCTTTGAAACGAAGCGACTTCAAGCATGCTCCGCTGTTGGGGTTTCTCGCCGGCGCGACCTTTTTCGCGACGGGTCTGTATTGGATAAACATCTTTGGCTATATAGCTTGGATTTCGCTGAGCCTGGCACTGTCGAGCGCGTTTGTTCTTTTCGCGACTGCGACCTGGCCGGTGATGAAACGGTATGCGGGCATCGGTAGGTTTATCGTCATTCCGGCGCTCTGGGCGTTGTTTGAGTTTGCGCGCTCACTTGGCGCATGGGGTTTTGCCTGGGCGTATCTGGGCTCAACGGTTGAGCACCCGTTTTTATTGAAGGTCGTGTCATACGTGGGCGAGGTGGGGCTCGGAGCGCTCATAGTACTCGGGAACCTGATTCTCTTTAGCCTAATCGATGGAGAAGGTCTTCGCGGGCGTATGCGGCAGGCGGCCCCGGGCATGGCCGTCGGCGTGGTCTTGTTGGTGCCCATGATACTCTTTGGTCCCGTATCATCGGCCTTATTTGAGGCCCACTCGCTCGATGGAAAACCGCCTGCTATGAGAGTCGCTATTATCCAGCCGAATCTTGCCCAAGACCTCAAAGCCGACCTAACCAACAACGACGAGATAAAAGCACGCTATATTGCTATGACCGAAGAGGCGCTCAAGACCGAGCCCGAAATGATAATCTGGCCGGAGAGCACGCTCATCACGCGCATCGACGATGAACCCGAGTTCTTGGAGCAGGTCGCGAAGCTACTGCGTCCCACTAAGACGGCGCTGGTCTTCGG
>MELI01000014.1:1883-7087 GCA_001767575.1 Candidatus Aquicultor primus
CGACGGACGTCTTCACCGATATCGCAAGATACACCTGGTGCCGTTCGGTGAGTATGTGCCGATGCGCCCGCTTATCGAGCGGGTCAACAGCATGGCGGAGCTGGTCAATGATTATACCCCGGGGCGCGAATACAAAGTCTTTGAGACGAGCGGCCCCCATGAGTTCTCAACGGTGATTTGCTTCGAGTCGTCCCGATCCGACCTGGTCGGGCGTATGGTCCGGGAGGGAGCGGAGTTTCTGCTCATCGTCACCAACGACGCCTGGTTCGGCAAAACAGCCGCCGCCGAGCAGCACTTTCGCATTACCCGGATGCGCGCCGCCGAATACGGTGTCCCGATTGTGCAAGCGGCGAATACCGGGATATCCGGCTTTATCAACGCGGACGGTACAGTCGCGAAGCGGAGCGGTCTCGATATGCGTATCGTTCTCAGCGAAGAAGTGGTACTTTCCGGGGGAGCGACGCTTTACGCAAAAATCGGCTTTATTTTTCCTTATGCCTATCTTCTGGTAGCGAGTGTCGGTTTGGCTTTGGCCGCGTGGCGCAGGGAAAATGTTTGAGGATGTTTGCGCTGTGGGTGGGAAGAGGTTCGACATTTTGAGCATCGAAAAGAGCTGCTAAATACTTGGGAGCAGCTCTTAATGACTAAGCGGTTTTCGAGCTCTGGTTGTTTACCAGCTCAATAGAAAAACTGAATTTGCCGCAATCCGGGCAAGATTCGATGCTGACGCTGAGCAAGGGGGGAACACATACCCGCCAAGTCTTACCACATTGTTCACAGATCAGTACTTCTACCAAGAACGAGACCCCCGATACTTAAAAGTTAGAAAATTTGGTGCCGGATTATCCTGTACGAATTAGCCAATTCTTCTTGCCAGGAAACCATAGTCCGGGAGCGCTTGCATAACTGCCTCGAAGTGCTCCTCGGAGCCGGGCTCCAATGGCTCTGGCATGGAGACAGCTAAGGCGTTTGCCCCGGAACTAACATACTGAGGTATGTTGTACGCCTTATTCAAAAGGAATTCGATTTCTCGCGCGGACTTAGCATCGTACCCGGTTAGGGTTGCCTTGTCGCCGGCGAATTCGGCCGTGACGACTCCGTGTGCGACCCTTCCCTTAAACCTATCGATTACAAATCTAGACATAAAGCCTCCAGTGCTTTTTTACTATTAATTTATATTATCGGTAACGGGCTTATGAACATTAATACCCTTCGAGGTAATGCTTAGCCAGACCTTTAAAAGTAGGTTGGAAATCGGTAGATAAGCGGTATTATATGCCAGAAAATACCATAATCGCTAAGGAGTTACACATAAGCAGCCGATAACTATAACACAAAAGGAAATGCAGTTTCCCTAGAAATAAAAGGTGGGGGAGATAGGACCACCCAGGGGCTGCATTTTCTTTATCTCTATTATCCGCTTCATTAAAGACCACCCGTTTGTATTCAAGGCGCTCTTTTGATAGCCTGGCTGGAAACAGCGCTACTACATTATTTAGCGCTACTATATTATTTTACAGAAGAGGTTTAACCTGCCCTGTTTTGGCAAAAATTTAATTTGGGATGTTGATTTAGCAGTCAGGCTATTGTAATATACGTTTAGCACTCGCAGGAGCAGAGTGCTAAAAATACTGTTGGGAGGGTTGATTTATGAATCTTAAACCTTTACGTGACCAGGTGATTGTAAAGCCGATAGAGCTTGAGGAGGTAACCAAGAGCGGAATTGTCATTCCCGACACCGCCCGGAAGGAAAAGCCTCAGGAGGGCGTGATTGTCGCCGCCGGCGACGGCAAGCTCGACGATAACGGCAAAACAATTCCTATGGTCGTAAAAGTAGGGGACAAAGTCATTTACTCGAAGTATAGCGGCAGCGAGATAAAACTCGATGACGAAGAGTTCTTGATTATGCGCGAGGAAAATATTTTCGCAATCGTTGAGTAGGGCAGATGTTTCGGCTTAGCATTTGTTAAAGTTTATTTTACCAAAGGGAGGGAACGCTTAAATGCCTAAAATGATTGAGTTTAACGAAGAAGCTCGGCGTAGGCTTGAAGCAGGCGTAAACAAACTCGCCGATACGGTCAAAGTGACGCTCGGGCCAAAAGGGCGCAACGTTGTGATTGACAGGAAGTTCGGCGCACCGACTATAACACATGATGGCGTGACGGTGGCGAAAGAGATAGAGCTCGAAGATCCTTTTGAGAACATGGGTGCGCAGCTCGCCAAAGAGATAGCGACCCAGACCAATGATGTCGCCGGTGATGGAACGACCACCGCGACGATTCTTGGGCAAGCCATTGTTCGCGAGGGCATGAAAAATGTGGCCGCCGGCTCGAACCCGATGTTCATCAAGAGAGGTATAGACAAAGCGGTTGCGGCTGCTGTCGCAGAGATCAAGGCGCTGTCGAAGAGCATCGACACCAAAGAAGAGATTGCCTCGGTAGCGTCTATTTCCGCCGCGGATACCGAAATCGGCAATTTGATTGCCGACGCTATGGACAAGGTGGGCAAAGATGGTGTCATTACCGTTGAGGAGTCACAGACCATCGGCACCGAGCTTGAGATAGTCGAGGGTCTGCAGTTCGACAAAGGATATATATCCCCTTACATGGTCACGGACACCGAGAGAATGGAAGCGGTCCTTGATGACCCGCTAATCCTCATCGCAAACATGAAGATCGGCGCGATTGCCGACCTCTTGCCGGTTCTTGAGAAAGTAATGCAGGCCGGAAAGCCGCTCTTTCTCATCACCGAGGATGTCGAGGGTGAAGCGCTTGCGACACTCGTCGTCAACAAGATTCGCGGCACCTTTACCGGTATCGCCGTAAAAGCGCCGGGATTTGGTGAGCGCCGCAAAGCGATGCTCCAGGATATCGCAATCGTCACCGGCGGGCAGCTTATAACCGAGGAACTCGGAATCAAGCTCGACACCGTGACTATCGAAATGCTCGGCCGCGCGCAGCGCGTTCGCATCACCAAAGAGGACACAGTCATCGTTGGTGGAGCGGGTAAGCCGGAGGATATCCAGGCTCGTATCGGCCAGATCAAGAACGAGATCGACCGGAGCGATTCGGAGTTCGACCGCGAGAAGCTGCAGGAGCGCTTGGCTAAGCTCTCAGGCGGCGTGGCGGTTGTCCGTGTGGGCGCTGCTACCGAGACCGAGATGAAAGAGAAGAAACACCGCATCGAGGACGCGCTATCAGCGACTAAGGCCGCCGTTGAGGAAGGCATCGTCGCGGGCGGCGAGGTCACGCTTATCAACATCCTCCCGGCAATCAGAGCAGCCGGGGAAGGCCTTGAGGGCGACGAGAAGGTTGGAGCGCAGATAATCGAGCGCGCGATGGAGGCTCCACTCCGTCAGCTGGCGCAAAACGCCGGCTTCGAGGGCTCCGTAGTCGTCGAGAAAATCAAGACGATGGACAAGGGCCAGGGCCTCAACGTTGTAACCGGCGTCTATGGCGACATGATGAAGGACGGCGTTATCGACCCGGCCAAGGTGACCCGCTCTGCGCTGCAGAACGCGGCATCTATCGCAAGCCTCATTCTTACCACCGAAGCTGCAGTAGCAGACAAGCCTGAAGAGGGCGGCGGCGGCGGAATGCCCGGCATGGGCGGAATGGGCGGAATGCCCGGCATGATGTAAGCCGAGCGGCTCATTATATTAAGATATAGGATTAACAAGCGGGGTCATGTGGCCCCGCTTGTTTTTACGCATATATTCAGAGTCGTTCAATGCGGGCAACCAGTCAACACCACGTGCTTTCTTGACATAACAGGTCACCGGGTGTAAGATAATCGAAATTTTACCCATGGAATTGAGCATTTATATGATCGGCTCCAGTCATATGCAGGTCTAGAAGCCCGGGAAGCTCGACCCCGACGGGGATGAGGTGCGCTGGGCTTCTTGGTTGATTCTCAGAAAACGAGGTCGGGATTCGTTCTGATTTCACAGTACTAGCTTGGGCCGCCCTGTAGGTAATATCATGTACAGCCTCTGTTTTAATAACAGCGCGTGTTGGTGTAGACTAAGAACATTAACCATATTTATAATCACTTATCGGGAGGTAGTATGGAGATAGAGATAGGCAGAGGAAAAAAGGGGAGACAGGCGTATGGTTTTGACGATATCGCGATTGTCCCGAGCAGGCGGACGCGTGACCCTGAGGATATCGACATAACCTGGGAACTTGCGGGAAACAAGTTCGAGCTGCCGTTGTTGGCTTCGGCGATGGATGGGGTAGTCGACCCTAAACTCGCGATTGCGTTGGGCAAAATGGGGGGCCTGGCGGTACTCAATCTCGAGGGTATTCAGACTAGATTCGAAGATCCCGATCCGGTGCTCGACAAAATCGCGGCTTTGTCTAACAAGGAAGCGACACGCGGCTTGCAGGAGCTGTACCAGGAGCCGGTAAAAGAAGAATTGATAGCTAAACGAATAAAAGAGATAAAAGCGGGCGGCGTGTTGGCTGCCGCTTCGCTCACGCCGCAAAAGGTCGAGATGTATTATAAGACGGCGATAGATGCCGGACTCGATATCCTTATCATCCAGGGCACGGTCGTTAGCGCCGAGCATGTCAGTACCCAGGTCGAGCCGCTCAACTTGAAAGAGTTTATCGGGCGCCTCGACATACCGGTAATAGTCGGCGGATGCGCGTCGTATTCGACTGCGCTCCACCTGATGAGAACCGGCGCGGTCGCGGTTCTTGTCGGTGTTGGGCCGGGTCATGCATGCACGACGCGCCGCGTGCTCGGTATCGGTGTGCCGCAAGCGACCGCTATCGCTGATGCCGCGGCGGCAAGAATTACCCATCTTGAAGAGAGCGGCCGTTACTGTCATGTAATCGCCGATGGCGGCATGCGTACCGGCGGTGACATCGCCAAGGCTATTGCCTGTGGCGCGGACTCGGTCATGATAGGCTCGCCTATCGCGAAAGCGGAAGAAGCGCCCGGTCGCGGGTATCATTGGGGTATGGCGACATTTCACCCGACGCTTCCGCGAGGCACGCGGGTTCATGCGGGACAGCGCTGCACGCTCCAGGAGCTGCTTCTTGGGCCGGCGCGCGAGAACGACGGCACGCTAAATCTCTTCGGAGCCCTCAGGACCTCCATGGCTACGACCGGTTATCAGAACATCAAGGAGTTCCAGAAGGCCGAGGTCTTGGTAGCGCCGTCACTACAAACCGAGGGTAAGGTCTTGCAGCAAACTC
>MELI01000014.1:7123-8038 GCA_001767575.1 Candidatus Aquicultor primus
GTTCGCTATAGATTTTAGACGCAGCGCATTATGGAGCCGCCGATTAACGGCAATATAATAAAGGAGTCGGGAGTCAGTTCTCTGGCTACTGGCTTCTTGCGTTTTTATCATGCATATCGAGCGCGAAAGCTGTATCCTATTTACAAATATAACTATATGCAGGCATAATAGATGTTTTAAGCGGCCAATTCGTTGGCTTACCATGAAGGAGACGAACCCGATTGACAACGCCTGATGTAACGAGTGAATTTCAAACAGTTTTGGTCGTTGATTACGGCGCACAATATGCGCAGTTGATTGCACGGCGCGTTCGAGAGTGTAAGGTATACTCCGAAATAGTGCCGCACAACATCTCGATTGAAGAGATAAAAGCGAAGAACCCGAGCGGGATAATTCTCTCGGGAGGGCCGGCGAGTGTCTATGCCGAAAACGCGCCCGCCGCAAACCCGGAACTCTTTAGACTTGGTGTCCCTGTACTCGGAATCTGCTACGGGATGCAGCTTATGGCGCATTCGCTCGGCGGTGAAGTCGCCCGCACGGGCAACCGCGAGTATGGCAAGACCGACCTGGTTGTCGACAGTGACGAGCAGCTTTTCCACAATATCCCGCTAAACCAAGTAGTTTGGATGAGCCACTCGGATGCGGTAAAGAGCGCACCCGACGGCTTTAAAGTGACCGCGCATACCGACAGCTCGCCGGTGGCGGCGATGGAGAACCACGACGACAAGCTTTACGGAGTGCAGTTTCACCCCGAAGTCGCGCATACGGTCTACGGGATGGACATGCTGAAGAGTTTTCTATATGGGCCGTGCGATTGCGTCCCGAACTGGACGATGGTCTCGATAATCGAGGACGCGGTCACCAAGATACGTGAGCAGGTCGGCGACAATAAGGTCGTCTGCGGCTTGAGCGGCG
>MELI01000014.1:8127-8818 GCA_001767575.1 Candidatus Aquicultor primus
CCGTATAAACCTTATCCATGTGTCGGCGCAAGACCGTTTTCTCGATAAACTAAAAGATATCACCGACCCCGAGCGCAAGCGCAAAATAATCGGCGAGGAGTTTATCCGGGTCTTCGAGGAGGAAGCCGCCAAGTTCCATGACGCGAAGTTTTTAGTCCAAGGGACGCTCTATCCCGACGTGATAGAGAGCGGGACGAAAGACGCCGCGCGGATAAAGACGCACCACAATGTGGGCGGGCTCCCTGATGATATGGTGCTCGAGCTGGTCGAGCCGCTTCGTCTCCTTTTTAAGGATGAGGTGCGCGCAGTCGGCGAAGAGCTGGGCTTGCCCGATGAGATAGTCTGGCGCCACCCCTTCCCGGGACCGGGCCTGGCGGTGCGCATTATCGGTGACATAACCGCGAAGCGCCTCGATATCTTGCGCAACGCGGACGCGATATTCGAAGAGGAGATAAAGCGCGCGGGTCTTTACCGCGAGATATGGCAGTCGTTTGCCGTGCTGCCTTGCATTAAAAGTGTCGGCGTTATGGGCGATGAGAGAACCTACGCCTATCCTATCATCATACGCGCCGTCACCAGCGAGGATGCTATGACCGCGGATTGGGCGAGGATTCCCTATGATATCCTTGAGCGAATATCGAGGCGGATTATAAACGAGGTCGACCACGTCAATCGCGTGGCTTATGATATC
>MELI01000014.1:8837-9149 GCA_001767575.1 Candidatus Aquicultor primus
CGATTGAGTGGGAATAAGAATAGGAGGAATGATATGAGTGAGGACTTAATGCGCGAGATAGAGGAGTTGCGCGCTCAAATCGATGTAATCGACAACGAGCTGGTCGAAAAACTCAACGCGCGCGCGGAACTCGCGCTGAAAATCAGGGCATTGAAAGCTAAGAGCAGCCTGCCCCTTTACGACCCCGGGAGAGAAGAAGAGATATTCCAGAAGATAACTGCTGTTAACAACGGCCCTCTTTATGATGACGATTTAAGAAGAATCTATGACACCCTTCTGCAGACGATGAAGAGTTTGGATTAGGTGGCCGGA
>MELI01000015.1:0-639 GCA_001767575.1 Candidatus Aquicultor primus
CGACGTCGTCCTTTACAATATCCTCAGCGAGATATGCGGGGGTGAGGCGATGCCGATGTTCGACGGCCATGCGACCTGATTTATAGTTACCGGGGCTGGAAGCTCCGTACTGATCGACTTCAACTACAAAGTCGAGCCGCAACACGGCAAATTCCCGTACGCATGGGGTCCGATGCAGCTACTCAAAGACTCCAGGGCAAACTGGTACGGCAAAAAGGCGTTTAGCTATCTCTATTGGACCGCCCTTCTCCCAGGACGTCACCTGGGTGAGTCGTCAATGCCGTTCTGCGGAAAAGACGTCGACCACGAATAGTAATTCGATTGCGACTAAGCTAATGCCGCAATCATAATAGAAAATTAGGATAAGGGTCGCGAGAGCGGCCTTTATCCTTTCCCCGGTCTTTTTCATATGCATTGATTTCGCATATAATCAGAGCTGCAAGCCGATGATGGTGGACGTTATCATTATTAGCCGAGAACCCGGAGGACACCGTTGACAGATTTTTTACAGAGCCACCAAGTAAGTACAAGTACTGGTAACGCTTCGGAAACAAACGAGAAGACGAGCGCGAAGACAGCACTCTTCTGGGATGAATCGTTTCTCTGGGGACTTATCGCTTATGAGACGTTGAACGCGAT
>MELI01000015.1:673-7785 GCA_001767575.1 Candidatus Aquicultor primus
CGTTCCCGGTGGTTGGGCAAGCAATAAAATCAAAGCGCTTAGACCAGACGGTGTCGAGCGCATTCGCAGTTTCGTCGATGACGGTGGTTCCTACCTTGGTTTTTGCGGTGGTGCCGGGCTGGCGCTCGCGCATGAAAACGGGCTGGCGCTCGCACCCATCGGCAGAAAACCGACGAACATGCGTGTACCGAGCTTTAGCGGTAAAATCGAGCTTAGAGAGCTTGCGTCGAAGCACCCGATGTGGGACGGCATAGCTGAAGGAAGCTCTTTTTACGCCTGGTGGCCGGGAATGTTCTCAGTGCAAGAAATTGACGGTATCAAAACCCTCGCGCGCTATGGAGAGCCCGAAGATGGCTCGTACGTGGCCGACCTGGAGGTCGGGCCTTCAGTCGACTGGGATAAACATGAACGTGAGTACCGCACCAACTTGAACCCGGCGCGCATCAAGGGCGAACCGGCGGTTATAGAGACGACCTACGGTGACGGCAGAGTGCTCTTATCCTACCTCCACTTCGAGACGCCCGGCGACAGCCTGGGGCACGCTGTCCTCCTTAACATGCTCTCATATCTCGGGGCAGGCAAAAACCGCCTGTCGAAAAAGCACGCGCCGGACAGCCAAGCCAAAGCCGTTCCCTCCCTTATCGCCGGCAATAGCACGAAAGCCGTCACTGCGGCCCAAGCCCTGGAAGCTGCCGCACTCGACCTCATAGGTTTCGGTGAGACACTTGGACTATGGTTTTGGAGAAAACCTTGGATTATCCAGTGGCAGCGCGGTGTCAGGGGCATCGAATATTGCACACTCTATATAATGCTACGAAAACTCTCCGAGTTGGTGGCAGAGCAGCGCCAACAAAATCAATATCTTGAGTCCGCGCTCGAAGAATCCTACCCGCAAGTCTTATCTTTCACAGGTAACGCCAAGAAGCTGCTCGAACTTGAAGAAAGAGCGATTAGGCGAGGATATATCACGCCGCTAAAAAGCGATGACCCCGAGATACAGTCCTTGAGGGAAAAACTTTTTTCAAACACGAAAAGTTTCGGTGGTCCCTTCAAAGACATCCTCGACAAGATAGATGTGTTGGTGCTTGCGCTTCTTCGAAGCCGATAAAGCCTATGTCCAGGTCGTCGGTTTATGCTCTTCGACAAGCTCGACAAACCCAGTGTAATCTACCTCTGTGATACCGGCAATGACATTCGTCACACCTCGCGCCAAAAGGTCTTCCTTCAAAGCATAAACGGTAAAATCCTTCATGATGGACTCCATCTTTTTCTCGAGCGCAGTCCCCGCCATTGCACCGTAGACCGCGTCCTCTATAAGCAGAATCGGCGAGCCCTTCTTGGCGAATTTCACACAGCTGTCCAGGCTGGTTGAAGCATATGGCGACCTATTTACTAAATGAAGCATCGTGCCTCCTCATCTCCGACTAAAATTAACACTAAAGACTACTACTAAAACGGCAAGACCGCGTCTTGCTCTTCCATAAGCTTGGTTATGGTCTCCGTGTCGACCACTTCGGCTTCGACAATCAAATCATCCGCAGTCAAGCCCCGGGCTTCCATTGATTCCCTGTCCACATACAGTTTCTCGATATCATACATCTCAAGAACTCTAAAGGTCGGCGAGAAATCTTTGATACCTACCGCTGATGTATCCATACCCTTCTTTATCGAATACACGCCGTCGTCGGCGAATATCATTGTGATGTCCTGCTCGTACGCGCCCATAATCAATACCGACTCGAGACCCTCAAACGCGTATATCGTTCCATATGGTGCTTTGCGCATCATAATCAAAATCTTACTTACATCACTCACGAGGTTATCCACCTTTCTTTCTAAGATGCTCCGAACGTTACAAACCTGTCAGCATTAATAGCCATCTCCGTCAACTGACCGAGACCCGAGATTCTAAACCCAGGCGCCAGCACATCGTCATTGATGCCCCTGCGCTTCGCAGCGGCAATGCAGACTACCAGGTCGACGCCTTTTTCACCTATCTCAGACCATCTCTTCACAATGTTACGGTCATCCTGCTGCGGGTCGGTCAGTTTCGTGGAATTGATAACTCCGTCGTGATAAAAGAAGATGCCCACGATTTCGTGCCCTTTTTCCATAGCGGCTTTCACGAACTGATAGGCACTGTCGGAAGATTCGTGTTGATACGGACCCTCTTGAACCATAACGCCGAACTTCATACTCATCGCTCCTTCCAAGTGGTTGAATCTTCGTTGTTGCAAAGACTCGGCCGTCCATCCGACCGTAATTCGAATATGCAAAAACTATACTCATGATATACCCCGTAGGGTATCATGTCAATAGCTTATACAGGGCTTAACTGCTCTGCTACTAATTATACCCGTACTACCATAGCCCATGGCTATCCAGGCGCAGGCTAATATACTATACGTTATCATACTATATTACTATATTACTATATTATCCCGAAAACGTTAACGATGGTGCTTTCGCTTTACTCACTCTCCTGCGCGAAACTACGCTTGCGCAGCGCTCCCTAAATCTCTAGTTAAGCAAGCAAGCGATGTTTTTGCAACCTCGGCCGGTAGGCGCTGTGAGCGGTGTCCGCTGCCCCGCTGCAATATCTTCGTTCCTTGGTACACCGTGGCGACATTTAAAATACTACGCGCGTCTTGCCTCAAGCTTCAAGGCGGTTAACCGATAATTCTTATAGTAAGCGCACCTATAAGACATGGAGTCGAAACTATGAATTGCTGGGAATACAAGAATTGTGGTCGAGACAAAACCAAAGATTGTCCCGCTTACCCGTTTAACGGACAGAACTGCTGGCGAACCGCCGGAACGCTCTGCGGCAACCAGATTCAAGGCACTTATGCCCAGAAACTCGGCTGCTGCACCAAGTGCGAATTCTACAAGGAGACAAACGAATTGTCGAAAAGACAACGGGCCTCACTCCTCAGTGGATATTTCGGGTAGGCAAAAACTTGCGTGTAAACCGGCTAATCCTAAAGTCCGTCTATCGCCTCTTCTATCGAACTGAGAACTCGGCCATCGGATTACTTCGATCAAATCCTTAAAACAAGCGCAGGACAATTATCGTTAGGGCCGCTATCGACGCCGACGCCGGTATAGTAAAGACCCATGCCCATACGATGCGCGAGGCCAGTGGCCACCTGACCGCCGTAAACCTCTTTGTGGATCCTACGCCGACTATCGAGCCCGTAATCGTGTGAGTGGTGGACACAGGAACTCCCAATGACGATGCGAAGAAGAGCGTGATGGCGCCCGAGGTTTCGGCGATAAAACCCCCGACCGGCTTCAATTTGGTAAGCTTAGAACCCATTGTCTTGACGATCCTAAAGCCGCCCATGAGGGTGCCGACGCCCATAGTCGTATACGAGATTAGCACAACCCAATACGGGATCGCGAAAGACCCTTTGATATAACCGGCCGAATAAAGGAGCGCGCTTATGATGCCGACCGTTTTTTGCGCATCGTTGCCGCCATGACCAAGGCTATAAGCCGCGGCTGAAAAGAGCTGGGCTTTTCGAAAGAATTTATTACCCTTTTCGGCATCGACGTTCTTCAGAAGAGAAAAGAGCACGTTCGAAAAGATTACCGCCAGAATAAAGCCGAACATCGGTGACAGGACTATGAACATCACGGTCTTACTTATCCCCGAGTAAACCAGTGCTGATGGGCCTACCTTTACCATAGCCGCCCCGATGAGACCGCCGATGAGAGCGTGCGAAGAGCTTGAAGGAATCCCCTTCCACCAGGTAATAAGGCCCCAGATAATAGCGCCTATCAGAGCGCTGGCGATGATTGAATTATCGATGACATCGGGCATCACGATGCCCTTGCCGACCGTTTTCGCAACATGAAGGCCGAAAATAAACAGCGCGACAAAATTGAAGAATGCGGCCCATATCACCGCGAGTCGAGGGGTCAGCACCCTGGTAGCTACCACGGTAGCGACAGAATTCGCGGCATCGTGGAAGCCGTTGATGAAATCAAAAACCAGGGCTACAGCAATTATAAGGATTACTATTTCCAGGTTAGGCATGTTTTAGGATGATTCCTTCGATTGTTAGGGCGGCTTCGCGACAGAAGTCAACAGCATCTTCCAGGTCTTCGTAGATGTCTTTCCATTTTATTACTTCCATAACATCGGTGCCGTTAGCGAAGAGATCGGCTATTCCCTTTCTGTAAATCTTATCCGCCGCTTGTTCGCTCTTCTTAATCTTATCCATAAGCTCGTAGTTGCACTGCATCTTCTTAAGGCTACTCGTAAGCCCGGATAACAGCTTTGTCGAAACCATAAGCTCCTCGGTCAAGCCGATAGCCGCTTTAGTGATCGACTTGACATTATAGAGAGTGACTTTCTCCGCTATCGAGTCAATCGAATCTAAAATCGAGTCGATGGTGCTCTTTAGCTCATGAATGTCCTCCGAGTCAAACGGCGTTACAAAGGTTTTTGCGAGTTTATGAGATATTTCAGCAACAATATCATCACCCTTGTGCTCGAGTTCGGTTATCGCCTTGGAGTTTTCAACCGCTTTGTCTGGATTTTCGAAGCTGTCGTTCAACAGAGCAGCGGCTTCGATGAGGTTATCCGCCGCTTTGGCGAAAAGTTTGAAGTAGATTTCGTTTTTGGGTATCAGATTTAGTTTCATACCGTATTTAAACTAACATACAAGTCCTAGAGGAACAAGGCATATAGCTCAAAAAGAAATCGCTAGTTATTGCGGCTGCCGTTCTATCAGCACCTTTAGTAATATCTTACGTTTATTTACTTATAAGCCATGCTTCGGCAATGTCGATGTCTTAGGAAACCCGCCAATGCTTACCACTCTTGTCCTCTTTAACTATTTCGCCAAACCTGCTTAGGTTTAAGAACGCCGGGTAACTCCGACTAACTTTATGCGCTTAATTTCCCAACGCGGCTTTTATGCTTGGTGTGACTAGTTGACGGAACATCTCATCCATACGCTGCGGCGAATAGAGCATGTCGTTATTGAGCCACCATTTTAGCAGCGTTATAAACGTGCCGGCCGCATAATTCGCTAAGACGGGCAGCGGTACCTCCGGTTCCCTGCCCTGCGGTAAGAGCCCCTTGAGATAATTCTCAAATCTCTTGCTCCAGTAGTCCTGGCCCTTTTCGAAAACCAGATCGATGACCCGACCCCTGGTCAACGCGTTGAAGAGATGCCGGTTCTCTTGAACATGCTTGAAGAACTCGAGTGCCGGTATAATCTGCGAGTCGACCGTGCCGTCGTCGTCGCCATGAGCGTCGAATCCGTCGACCGCTGCCTCAAAACCACTCAGCAGCAGGTCATCCTTGTCCCGGTAGTGGGCGTAAAACGTCGACCGACCAACGCCTGCCCGGTCGATGATCTGCTGCACTGTGATTGAGTCATAGCGCTTCTCAACCATAAGATCGATGAGCGCGCCCGTTAACAGATTACGAGTCCTTCTTAACCTGCGGTCTTCACGCTGTTCGTTCATCACGCACTCCTCAATTCCGTACAATCTGACCTATTCGTCCGTTTACGGACATTACGACATCATTGTCTGTTGATTCCCTAACACATACTCACGATAATGATGTTGAACATGGTGTTCGCTACTGAACACATTGTACTATTATTCTTCGGCTTTGCAAAGAAAGGGGTTTATAGATGTTTAGGCGTCATATAGGCAATAGCTCTGCCTGCGATGAAGCTCACCTTAATCCAAACGGTAGTTTAATCGAGCTAAGCAAGGTTACCAAGACATACGAGAGCGCGGCCGGACCGTTTACGGCATTAAAAGACATCGACATCTCGGTTAGCGAGGGTGAGTTTGTAGCAGTTGTCGGCAAATCGGGTAGCGGCAAATCGACTTTACTCAATGTGATTACCGGTATTGACAATATTTCCTCTGGAGAAGTTTGCGTCGCATCTACAGCTGTTCACACTTTGAGCCAGGAGCAACTGGCGATGTGGCGCGGTAAAAATATCGGTGTCGTCTTTCAGTTTTTCCAATTGCTGCCGACTTTAACGGTTGCGGAAAACGTAATGATGCCGATGTATTTTTGCAGGACATATCCAGTGCGTGAACGACGCGAGCGAGCTCTCTCGCTTCTGGAGAAAGTCGGCATCCCGGAGCAGGCGAATAAACTGCCGGCTAATCTTTCGGGAGGCCAGCAGCAGCGCGCGGCGATTGCGCGAGCACTCGCCAATGACCCGCCCATTCTGGTAGCCGATGAACCGACCGGCAATCTCGATTCCCAGACCTCCGAAGATGTACTGCGATCCTTTGCGGAGCTGGCGGCAGAGGGAAAAACGGTGGTCATGGTGACACACGAGCGCGATTTGAATCACTACTTCACGAAAACGATTATGCTCGCCGACGGAGCTATTGTCGCCGGCGGTGCCGCAAAAACCGAGGTGGCCCATAATGGCTAGCCCGGGCCGGCAAAAAATAATGCGTGACCTGTGGCTGTATTTGCCGCGTACACTCCTCGTCGTTCTTGCTATCGCCATCGGCGTATTCGGCGTCGGGTTTGTCCTTGGTACGTATTCCATCCTCACGCGCGAGATAGACGCGAACTATAAGATGACAAAACCGTCGTCGGCAACGTTGTGGATGGACACGGTCGATGCCGGCGTCGTGAATACGGCACGTGCCTTTCCGGGGGTTGCGGATGCGGAAGCCGCCCGGAGCCCCGTACGTGCTCGCGTGCGGACCGGGCCGGACACGTGGGAGATTCTATTATTGTTAGTGGTGGACGATTTCGACGACCTGCGAATCAACAAATTCTTTCGAGAGTCGGGTAGTTGGCCGCCGGGCGACCGCCAAATCCTCATCGAACGTGCGTCTTTGCCGATCATTGGCACGACCACCGGTGATACAATCATCGTGAAGACTCTCGGCGGCATTGAACAAACGCTTTCAGTTGCCGGCGTTGTTTTTGACCCTGGCCAGGATCCGGCATGGATTAGTAATATTTCCTGCGGTTACATCACCCCGAGCACGCTTAAATGGCTGGGTGGACCGCCTCCCCAAAAAGGACTTCGCGTTGTCATCGATGAGAGCAATCCTGACCGAGCGCACATCCGCGACATGGCTAGCCAATTAAGCATCGTCCTTCA
>MELI01000015.1:7833-8226 GCA_001767575.1 Candidatus Aquicultor primus
ATATCTGCAAACCGGCAAGATCAACAGCCTCCTGTCGACACTAATAGCGTTCGGTCTATTGTGCCTGGTGCTAAGCGGGTTTATGACCGCTACGCTTATCTCCTCCCTACTATCACAACAAATTAGACAGATTGGCGTTATGAAGGCGCTGGGTGCGAGCACGCGCCAAACCATGGGTATCTACCTGGGAACCGTTCTAAGCCTGTCCCTGGCGGCACTGGTCATCGGCATCCCTCTCGGTGCTATCGCCGGGCGAGGCTTTGCTCTTTCGACAATCGAAATGCTCAACTTCAATGTCACGAATAGCGCCATTCCCCTTTGGGCATACGCGGGTCAGGTCGCCCTGGGTATCCTGGTACCGCTAGTCACAGCCATCTATCCCGTTTATCGGGG
>MELI01000015.1:8255-8379 GCA_001767575.1 Candidatus Aquicultor primus
GCGATTATGGAGTGAGCCAGAAATATTTTGGAACCAGCCGCATCGATACCCTTTGGGAACGAATTCGGGGTCTGCCGCTTCCGCTGGCCCTGTCGCTGCGTAATACGTTCCGGCGTCGAGGGCG
>MELI01000015.1:8398-8650 GCA_001767575.1 Candidatus Aquicultor primus
ATGCTGGCGGCGGGTGGTGCTACTTTCATCGCCTCGCTTGGCTCAGCCGCATCGTGGAACAAGACTATCGATAACACTTTTGCCAATATTAACTACGATATCGATATTCGATTCGGCCGGCCTTATGCGGTTGACGCCATCGCGAAGAGCATTCGCACCGTTCCCGGCGTCACTGCTGTCGAAGCCTGGGGATACAACATGGCTAAGTCGTTTCCAAAATATAGTGACGGAACTTATGGCGGCCCCTACATA
>MELI01000016.1:0-102 GCA_001767575.1 Candidatus Aquicultor primus
ACCGTTGAGCGCCGCACTCTCGAGGCGTTCCAGGCGGCGGAGTATCCCCTCGAACGAGGCGTCCGTCTCGCTCTTGGCTAGCTTGAAAAGGGCTATTTCGAA
>MELI01000016.1:155-297 GCA_001767575.1 Candidatus Aquicultor primus
CCTGTATATATGAGGTGAGCGTCCGCGACTCGATTTGGGCCGCTTGCGCCGAAAGCCGCTCTTTAAGGTCGTCGGGAACGCCGGTCGGCTGCATATCCGGGACGCTCTGCTTTAAAAAGACGTTGCGCAAATGCCCGAGAAG
>MELI01000016.1:328-494 GCA_001767575.1 Candidatus Aquicultor primus
TTGGCGACCAACTCATCGATGAAGAGAAGACCGCCGGCAAGGTCACCCTTGCTCAGCAAATCGGTGAAATCGAAGAGGAGCTCGCTATCGGTCAAGCCGAGCAGCGCTATTACATCGGCGCTCGTTATCTTTTCGTTAGTATAGGAGCCGAGCTGCTCGAGCGCGC
>MELI01000016.1:510-608 GCA_001767575.1 Candidatus Aquicultor primus
CGCCCCTTGGGCGTGGTGCGAGATTAGCGACAGGGCGGCCGTCTCTATTGAGATTCCCTCGGCCTCGGCCACATGCGCGAGCCGCGCCTCGATATCGG
>MELI01000016.1:662-6924 GCA_001767575.1 Candidatus Aquicultor primus
TAACCTTGTGCGGCTCGGTCGTTGCCAGCACGAAGATGACGTGCTCCGGCGGCTCTTCGAGCGTCTTTAAGAGCGTGTTAAACGACTCGGTGGTCAGCATGTGCACCTCGTCGATTATATAGACCTTTTTGTTTCCGCCGCTCGCGCTATATGGGATCTTCTCGAGGAGGTCGCGTATCTCCTCGACCCGGCGGTTAGAAGCGGCGTCGAGTTCGAGCACGTCGATGGAGCTGCCTTCATTTATGGACCGGCACGATTCGCACTTGTTACACGGGCTCGATGTCGGCCCCTCGACGCAGTTTATGGCTTTGGCCAGCGCGCGGGCGGTCGTCGTCTTTCCGGTGCCGCGGGGGCCGCAAAAGAGGTATGCGTGCGAGATACGTCCTTTATCGATTGCATTCTGAAGCGTTTGGGTTATGTGGGATTGACCTGCTATCTCGTCGAAGGTCTGAGGCCGCCATTTCCGATAGAGTGAAACATAAGACAAGATAAGCCTCCGGTCGTAGCCGCTTAAATGATTAAGCAAAACGTAGCAGATTTGACCGGGCAAGTCAAAGAAGCCGGCGGCCGCCGGCGACGCCCGACCAGGCCGAAATCGAAGGATTCGCTTAGTGCGAAACGGCGCGCATAAATTGAAAAAAGCGCCCGTTTGAGCGCCTTTCTCAATACCTGTAATAAGATGACCGTGCACCTGCTTTTGACATCCGGCCCCAAGCGTTGCCACGTAGTTAGCTCCGGCCAGGCTTCCCCACGGCACACGGAAAAGATCGTTTACCGCTGCTTCCTCCCGGACCTGACGGGGTTCACGAGTCTCCGTTGCGCAGGACCCAGCCTTCAACACCACTTGCGTAACAACCGACCTCACAACCGGGGAGCCTGGAGCAGGGATTCAGTCCCGCTATAGCGGATTGCGGATACAGGGCACCGCTACCTCCCCACCTAGCACGGTCATGCGGAGGAGGAGGGATTCGAACCCTCGAGGCGCTATTAACGCCAACGCGATTTCCAGTCGCGCGCACTAGGCCGAACTATGCGACTCCTCCGAAACCTATATTAAATTTCAAGCATTAGCATTTTAACACGTAGGCGCCTGATTTTCATCTTTTTAACCAAACAGGCGTCAAGCCTCACTTAAGCGAGAAGCAAGAAAATTAGAAAAAGCTCCTCGGGGAGCTTTTTCTGCGGAGGAGGAGGGATTCGAACCCTCGAGGCCCTTGCGGGCCTAACGGTTTTCGAGACCGCCGCACTCGGCCGGACTATGCGACTCCTCCAATATTCGGTTCTTGCCGCCCTAAAGCACCCCGTTTGGCTCTGTCTTTTGGGGCACGCCCAAAGCGCCTTCTAATATTATCAATTAATACCCCCAAAAACAACGTCTATCAGCGCTGTTCTTCTCCCGGGACGGCTGAGGTTGCTTCGCTAGCGGCGATGACTTTAACACCGGTTAATTCCGCTACCAGAGCGGGCGGCTCGGCAACGCTTATCCGCCCCGAACGGCTCTTTCGCGCCTCTCCCTTTGCCAGACGCGAGCGCACGGTATAAATGCCGGGCTTCATTACCTTAAACGCAAGTTTCTGGTCGTATCTTTCGCCTTCGGCCAAAGTCTCCAGTTGAGACTCGTCGAGTGCAGGTATCGTCCCATCGGGCCAGACGACCGCACCGTCATCATCAAGGACGGTAAGTCCGAAGAGGTGGCCCATATCGAAAGTGAGCTCACGCGAGCCTAGGTTGGTCAGAGAGACCGTTGCATAATAGGTCTCACCCGCGACGTGTTGCTCCTTGGGAACGATGAGAGTGAGTTCGAGGTGCTCGCGCGCATCACTGGCATAGAACGCGTTTTTTTCGGGGGAAGGTTGTTGCCCGCCGCAACCGGCTATCAAGAACAGGGCTATGGCAAAGACCGGTAAAACGCGGAGATATCGCATGTTCGGCTCCTTGGGCTGCAAAAGTTACTATAATCATAAGATACGCCGGGGCAAGCCACCGGTCAATTATATGTACCCAAAAACTATAGCGGACCGCTAGGCTACTTGCCGGTTTCACCGGCCGCTCGCTGCCGCCTCTCTTTAAAGAAATCTTGGAGCAGCTTTACGTTTTCCTCCTCCAGGACACCCCTGGTGACCGGAAGTCGCCAGTTGAGACGCTCGTCTTCGACTATGTTGAAGAGTGTTCCGGCGGCTCCGCCTTTGGGGTCGGACGGGCCGTAGACGAGGCGCGCCATCCGCGCTTGAAATATTGCGCCGGCGCACATCGGGCACGGCTCTTTCGTCACATAGATAGTACAATCACTCAAGCGCCAGCGGCCCAGTTTATTCGAGGCCGCCTCGATGGCGAGAATCTCGGCGTGCGCGAGCGCCGAGGCACGCCCTTCGCGCTCGTTTCGCGCCGACGCCACGACCGCGCCGTCGCAGACTACCACCGCGCCGACCGGCACCTCACCGGCCTCCGCCGCGCGCACCGCCTCGGCTATCGCCATTCTCATATATGTGATGTCGGCCTCTTCGGCTTCGTATTCGACCACTTGAATCAACCTCGAACAAACCTCGAAAATAAGGAATAACCCACAAGGGTATTCTAACAGGATTTCGCCTGGCGGACATGGGCAACCAACGCCAAAGTATCATCGGTTGTGCTGCAGGGATTCTACGCGGCGTATTTACGACGCGCTCGCATACGGAAGATACTCGCCGAAGTTCTGCGAGTAGGTGTCGACGAAGGCCTCGCAGAGAACCGGGTCGAACTGGGTCCCGCAGCAGCTCTTTAACTCGATGAGCGCCTCTTTCGGCTCGTATATGGGACTGTACGGGCGCGCCGAGGTCATCGCGTCAAAGGCGTCCGCGATAGAGAGGATTCGTGAACCGAGCGGTATATTGTCCGCCCTTAAGCCATCGGGATAACCGTTTCCATCATAGCGCTCGTGGTGATAACGAACCATCTGCGCTATGTGCGACAGATTCGGGATTTGCGAGACTATCTGCCCGGATATATTTGCGTGCTCCATAATCTGCTTATACTCGTCGGCCGAGAGCTTCCCCTGTTTGTTCAGGATTGCCTCGGGTATGCCGATTTTGCCGACATCGTGCAGGCATGCACCGACGTGGATACCGTCTATCTCCTCGTCCTTTAGTCCCAAGCTTTCGGAGAGGAGCAGCGAATACATCGAGACGCGCTCCGAATGTCCGCGCGTGTAAGGGTCTTTAGCGCTCAGGGCTTCGGTCAGCGCCATTATCGCGTCGAAGTTGGTCCGTTTAAGCTGGTGGTTGAGCGCGCGTATCGTCTCGTGCGCCATCTGGTGGGCTTCGGCGAGCTTGTTTACTTCGGCAGCGAGGGCGCTCAGCTCACCGGCCTCATCGATTTGGATCCGGTTCCGGTAGTCACCCGCAGCCAGCGCGTGTACTGTTTCGATTAACCTAGCTAACAAGGTCTTGTCGTGCATAAAGAGCTGTGTCCCTTCGATGTGTAGAGCTGCCAATAGGGTTCCGGTTTATCTAGTTATCGTCGAAGCTGGAGAATGGCTTTAGTAGGATTTGCCGGCAAGTCACGGTAGCCATTTGTCAAACCAATTTAGCCCTTACCGCTTACCGCGAAAATCCTACCGCTGGCAAGATAAATGCGTGCGCTGGCCAGGTTTTTATTAATGCGGATACATCTATCACTGATAATTACCTGTAGGCGCAGACAAACATATTTCTTCGAGGCAAAAGCATGGCTCGGGCTTTATAATATCCTTTATACATTTTATCCCATACGGCTGCGACATATCCGCTACCAGGCACGGTATGTCGCAGTGCCTTTTTCGTTCTGTTTGACGGATCCCCGACCTTGTGATTTGTCAGACCGTTTTAGATTCGTGTCGGGGCACTTATCATATAGCCGCCGAGAAACCCCGATATACCCTATGAACGTGCCCTGCCTGAATATCTAAGGGTCCATGGCACCTGGTTTTGATATTGAGCCCTCTAAAACATGTGCTCCCGGATTGCCTCTACCGTAAAACAAAACGCAAAGAATTGCAGAATACGTGATAAAAGCATATGGTAGTTAATAAGAGATCACACAAAAGATAAAGGGGATAATCGATGGCAAACCTGCAAATGCCCCCGCGTTCGGCATGGAGAGCGGTTGTCGAGAGCGCGTTCTACGCTAATTCTGTTAGAAAAACATCCATACATGAGCTATATAATCTGGCGTTGGAGCAACCAGAGGTCGTGGTGACTTCTCACCCGTTTTATAAACCGGGGCAGTTCGGGCTTCCGACAGATGCGAAGGTTCTGGTTTCAAATGACGGCGCTATTGTCGGTCGCACGGCACGGGCACGCCGGCTTGTCAGACAGATGCAACACGACCGCGCCAAATATCAAAGAATCCTGCGTGAAGCCGTCTACCAGCTCAACAAGCGTGAGGCTTTGTGGCTTGAGGCGGTCGTTGGTCTTAATCCTGATTTTATGGTCAAGGCTAATCTGTTAAGCCCGGCGAGCGATGCAAAAAACATGCTGGATTGGGGAGTCAACTTTGCACCATGGATGGAGCCCTGGAAATCCCTCTATGGGCAATCGAGGCAGATTGACGAGCCGGAAATAATGGTTGTTGCCGACCCCGAGTGGCAAGACGAGAGGTTCCCCGATGGTCTTGTGATTATCGATGAGGACGAGAACTGTGCGGCGTTGCTCGGCCTGCGTTATTTCGGCGAGCGGAAGAAGGGCACGCTCACCCTGGCGTGGACTATGGGCACGAGACAGAACATGGTTGCGTGTCACGGTGGTATCAAGGTCATAAACGGAAAACCCCCGATCGCTGTGTTTGGATTATCGGGCTCCGGCAAGTCATCGCTTACCAATAGTCATGACCACGGTGGAACGCTGCGTGAGGATGAGAAGGTCACGGTCATCCACGACGATGCGTTCCTGATCGACCTTGATGCGGACATGACGGTTGTCCTTGAGACAAGCCTTTTTGATAAGACCGATGCTGTAAAGTTTAACGACGAGAGCATAAAGTTCTTTTATTCAGCTCAGAATGTCGGCGTGACGCAGATGGAAGACGGTTCCCGCGTTATGGTAGCCGAGGACATGCGCAACAATAATGGCCGATGTATCAAATCGCGAGATATGTTTAACCATGCGGATAGCTGCCCAAGACCCGGCAGTGTCATCTGGCTGCAGAAAGATCCCTCCCTGCCGCCCGTCTCTAAGGTTGCCGATGTAGGTCTTGCCGTTTCAATGGGCGCATCGCTTAGCACCATGCGGGCGAAAGGGGTCGAAAACGTACCGGCCGAAGAACTCGAAAAGCTTGTTATCGAGCCGTTTGCCAACCCATTTCGAGTCTATCCGCTAGCGGTAGATTGCCTGCAGTTCAGAAAGCTCTTTAAGCTCGGTACAGAGTGCTACGTGTTGAACACGCATGCGTTTGGATTGCCGGGAGAGGAAATCGATATTCCATTGCAGCTATCGCTTTCCATCGTTACGGCGATAGTAAGGGGTCAAATAGAATGGAAAGCATGGGAGATATTCCCCGGCCTCATGATACCGAAGAACGGCACCGACCTGTTTGATGTTGATTACCATAAGAAATACTCGCCGACAGAAGATATCCAATACTTGAATTTTCTCCGGAAACGGATGCAGGACCGCATCACTTACCTTTCCAACAAACGAGACCTCGAAAACGATATGGAAAGCGTCTTCATCGACCCCTTGGTAGCGGCGAGACTCCATATCGACAGTGTCCTGAACCCGATTTAGCACTCAGAATTCGCAGATAAGTTTTGGCCTAAAAACAAAAACACCGGTCGTTTCGACCGGTGTTTTAAGTTTCCCCTACTATGGTCTTGCGTGCCCGGAGGGATTCGAACCCCCGACCTTCTGATTCGTAGTCAGACACTCTATCCAGCTGAGCTACGGGCACATTCTAGTCGTTAAACTAGAAAATATTATGGCGGAGAGAGAGGGATTCGAACCCTCGAGGGAGTTTTAAACCCCCTACTCGCTTAGCAGGCGAGCGCCTTCGACCGACTCGGCCATCTCTCCAGGCCGCTATACGCGATAAAATCAGATACTTACTATACCGCAGGCGACAGACTTTGTCCACCCGGGATAACAGCCCGATTCGCCATATTCGGGCAGGTCACAATAATCAGCTCGTCCGGGCAGATCGAGAAAGAAAAACAAGAGAAAAAGCCGCCTTGAAAAGGAGGCTTTTCTGCGGAGAGGGAGGGATTCGAACCCCCGAGAGACTCACGCCTCTAACGGTTTTCAAGACCGCC
>MELI01000016.1:6965-7934 GCA_001767575.1 Candidatus Aquicultor primus
CCGGCTTGCGCCGCGCAATTTTTCCATTGCGTAGTGTACCATATCCTACCCGCTCAAACAACGAGACCGGCACACTTGCTCGCCTAAAACTTCTTCGCCTCGATACGCTCCGCGCCGCCCATGTAGGGCTTGAGCGCCTCGGGGATAAGAATCGTGCCGTCGGCTTGCTGGTAATTCTCAAAGACCGCCGCCACCGTCCTGCCTATCGCCAGCCCGCTTCCGTTTAGCGTGTGCACAAACTGCGGCTTGGCTTTCGGGTTTTCGCGGAAGCGAATGTTGGCGCGCCTGGCCTGGAAGTCCTCGAAATTGCTACACGACGATATCTCCTTAAAGCCGCCGAAGCCGGGGAGCCAGACCTCGATGTCGTAGGTCTTGGCCGAAGAAAAACCGATATCGCCGGTGCAGAGCGAGATGACGCGGTAGTGAATATTGAGCGCGCGCAGAACCGCTTCGGCGTTGGCGGTCAACTTCTCGAGTTCATCGTAGCTAGTCTCCGGGTGGACGAACTTTACGAGCTCGACTTTGTTGAACTGGTGGTGTCTTATGAGACCGCGAGTGTCTTTCCCGTACGCGCCGGCCTCACGCCTGAAACACGGCGTATAGGCGCAGTAATGGCGCGGCAAATCCTCCGCGCTAAATATCTCGTCGCGGTGTATATTGGTCACCGGCACCTCCGCCGTCGGTATGAGGTACAGGTTGTCGTCCTCTATCTTAAAGAGGTCATCGGCGAATTTAGGCAGCTGCCCGGTGCCGGTAAGGCTGGCGTCGTTGACGAGAATCGGCGGAAAGACCTCGGTGTAGCCGTGCGTTCCGGTATGCATATCGAGCATTAGATTAAGAAGCGAGCGCTCGAGCCGGGCCGCCAAATCCCAGTATAGAACGAAGCGGGCCCGCGTTATCTTGGCGGCGCGTTCAAAATCGAGCACCCCGAGGTCGAGCCCTAAATCCCAGTGGGGTTTGGGCTCGAAA
>MELI01000017.1:0-319 GCA_001767575.1 Candidatus Aquicultor primus
CGCCCAATAGGACGGCGAAAGGGTGCTCGCCGATGTGCTTCTTGGCACACAGCACCGCGTGGCCGAGGCCTGCGGCGACTTTTTGGCGGATATAGTGGATATCCGCTAGTTCGGCTATAGTCTCAAGCTCGGCGAGGAGCGCGTGGTCGTTCTTCTTCTTAAGCTCGGCTTCCAGCTCGAAGGAGCGGTCGAAGTGATCCTCGATGGCGCGCTTGCCGCGGCCGGTGATGATAAGGATATCGTCTATCCCCGAGGCGACCGCCTCTTCGACGACGTATTGGATGGTGGGCTTGTCCACCACGGGCACCATCTCTTTCGG
>MELI01000017.1:364-674 GCA_001767575.1 Candidatus Aquicultor primus
GGGTATAACGGCTTTGGTTATTCTCCTATTAGCCGGCTTGCTGTTATCCATCTTAAGACTACTCCTTTTGCCCGCGTCTCGTATTGCACAAATCTCTTATCAAACGATGCTCCTTGCCTTGCGCCCCATAAGGTTGCGCACCTTCTAGAATATAATATCTTGGAGGTAAATGCGATACGGGGCGCCCGGCGCGCACGCCAGCGGGCGAAATAGCGGCGTTCTCCACGCCGGCATCTATTACCAACCCGGCATGCCAAAGGGCGTCATTAAGCTTGGGCCGACCGCGATACCCGCGCTAAGCAAAGAAAAT
>MELI01000017.1:743-1056 GCA_001767575.1 Candidatus Aquicultor primus
CTCAGCGATAAGAACTACCTGCTTTTGGGCATTAAGGAAATGAGTAAGTAAGTTCCACAGCTCTTCGATACATCCAAACAGGAGCTTGCCGCCGACTTTATCGTCGAGACGCACGAGAATTCGATACATGTGCTAAACGCGGTGTCGCCCGCATTTACGTCAGCGCTCGCGTTTGCCGAATATGTAGTTGGACATATCAAATAACAACCATCAATAATAGCCGAGACCGCACAAGTGTGGACAAGAATACGGAGGGGTGGATTTGCAAAATCTTGAGACTATCTCTGGACTGCCGTTAAAGCTCGATGGGACG
>MELI01000017.1:1077-7883 GCA_001767575.1 Candidatus Aquicultor primus
CTGCCGGTGGTCGAGCCGGACGTTCGTCACCTGGAAGACTTCAAAGACGTGCTTGCCCCGAACTCTACTATGAAAGGTCCCGAGGACGCCTACTTCATGTATCGCGATATCGGCTGGGACAAAGACAAGGAACTCTTCCGCCGCTATAACTACCGCTACGACATCACGGTCATACAGGCCGGTGTCGTCGGGCGCGAACTTGTAAAAACGGTCGGGCATTATCACCCGCCGGTTCCGGGGAGCGACGTCACCTTCCCCGAGGTCTACGAAGTCGTAAGCGGACGCGCCCATTACATCTGCCAGAAGGTCGAGGGCAATAAAGTGCTCGAGATGTTCGTCGTCGAGGCGCTGCCCGGACAGAAGGTCGTCATCCCGCCGGGATACGGCCACATCACTATCAATCCCGAAAACGAGCCGCTAGTGATGAGCAACGTCACCGCCAGCGGTTTCAAGTCGATTTACGCGCCGCTCGAAGAAGCGGGCGGGGCTGCCTTTTACGAGCTGGAGAACTTCAGCTGGGAGAAGAACGCGAACTATGAGATTGCCGGTGACCCGCAATGGGCCCGCGCCAACGAGGTACCCGACTTCGGCTTGACGGAGGCGGTTCCCCTATACGTCGCGATAACGCAAAACCCCGAGAAGTTCGACTACCTGGTAAATCCGAAAGCGTACGCCGAGACCTTTGCCGGAGCGATTAAGCTGACCGGAAGTCTTCTCGGCTAACATTTTTCCATTTAAGGGATACTGTAGCGCCCGGCCATATCTAGCCGGGCGCTTTTTTCTTAGCTGAGCTGCTTTTATTGCGTCTAAATAATTTCGCCAGCTATATTTATTTTTTCTAGCGTTCTATAGCGTTCGCCCTGTATCTTACACTCGTAGCTCAGGGCTTCAGCCCTGAAAAAGGTTTCTGCCAAATGCTGCCCGAATATGGGTAATCTAGATAATGTGCTACTAGGTTGCCACGCACCGGGTTTTCCAAGATGTACTCGGATACCTTTTCGCTTGCCTCTTCTTCCCGTAGAACATGCTCATAATAGCTGCTTTGCCATAGCTTTTGCCCGGTGTCGCTCTTATATCGATATCCACTAACTTGTTTGAAGCGAGAAATAAAAGACTTAAGATTAGATTCCCCGTCTTGGCCTTCCGTCAAGAAATGCAAATGGTCGGGCATAAAACAAAAAGCGAGGACCCTAAACCTCGCCTTTTCTGAATATTCACATAAAACACCATACGTCATATCAACAACATCGGCAGCGCGAAACAAAACCTTCTTATCATAAACCGAAACTGTAACAAAATAGCGATACGGTCCTATATAATCAAAAGACTTAAGCCTGGTCCGTTTTGACCACTGTGTGTTGTTGTTAATGTGCATTATCAGACCCCTACAGATTTCTTGTCAGGGGTAAAGCCCTGAGCTACGTTGTTTGTGCACATTCTCGTAGCTCAGGGCTTTAGCCCTGACTGTCCCTTAATAATCATCAGCCCTAAAGGGCTGAGCTACGTTGTTTATGCGTGCTGGGCTGCGCTGCGAGTTACAGCGACTTAAGCGCCGTGCGGGCCGCTTCGATGGTGCGGTCTATATCATCTTCGGTATGCGCGGCCGAGACGAAGGACGCTTCGAATTGCGACGGCGCCAGGTTTATCCCCTGCTCGAGCATCGACTTGAAGTACGCTCCAAAGCGCGCGGTATCGGACTTCTTGGCGCTCTGGTAGTCGAAGACGGGCTCGTCGGTAAAGAACATGCAACTGAGTGAGCCGACTCTGGTAAACTGCGCCGCGATTCCCGCTTCTGCGGCGGCTGATTTAAGACCGTCGCTAAAGCGCGCGCCCGTCTTGTCGAGCTGCTCATAGACAGCCGGGTTCTTGAGAATGTTGAGTAGCGTGAGGCCCGCAGTCATCGCTATGGGGTTGCCGGAGAGCGTACCCGCCTGGTAGACCGCCCCCACCGGAGCAATCGCGTCCATGATGTCGGCGCGCCCGCCGAAAGCGCCGACCGGGAAGCCGCCGCCGATTATCTTGCCGAGACAAGTAAGATCGGGCATGACATTATAATATTGCTGCGCGCCGCCGTAGCCTACGCGAAATCCGGTTATGACCTCGTCGAAAATCAAGACCTCACCGTGTTCTTGAGTGATTTTGCGCAGACCCGCCAGGAAACCGTCTTTCGGCGGGATGACCCCCGCGTTGCCGGCGATGGGCTCGATGATTACCGCCGCGATATTTTCGTGCTCCTCGCGGATGAGCTTCTCTACCGCCGCCAAGTCGTTATATGGAAGGTTGATGGTATCTTGCGCGGCGCCCTTGGTGACGCCGGGGCTATCGGGCAGCCCGAGCGTGGTCACGCCCGAGCCCGCTTGCACCAGCAAGCTGTCGGAATGGCCGTGATAGCATCCCTCGAACTTCACCAACTTGCTTCGCCCGGTAAAACCGCGGGCGAGACGTATCGCGCTCATAGTCGCTTCGGTTCCCGAGCTTACCATCCTCACCTTTTCAATCGACGGCACGGCGTCGACAACCGCTTTGGCCATCTCCACTTCGAGCTCGGTCGGCGCGCCAAAGCTCGTCCCGTTTTCGAGCGCGGCGCGCACCGCCGTATTTATCTCGTCATTGGCGTGCCCAAGAATCATCGGACCCCACGATGCGACATAATCGATGTACTCATTGCCGTCCACATCATAAATCTTGGAGCCCTTTGCCTTTGCGATGAAAAGCGGGGTCAAGCCGACCGATTTGAATGCGCGAACCGGGCTGTTGACGCCCCCCGGGATGACCTGCTGAGCCTGCTTGAAGAGCTCTTGCGACCTGGATATGTTCATAGCCTACCTCCGTTTATCAAACAATAACAATATGAACTATTTATGCACACTTGACCACTTAAAATATACATTATATTGTACTGTATATCTTAACAGTGCATTACATTGGCCTGTTCTTATAATAATCCCAAGCTTTAGGAGCTTGGGATTATATTGATAACCATTCTCAATTAATAAACGTTAACTATATATTAACAGCCCGGCGCGCCGCAGCCCGACCCGGTCGCCGCTGCTCGCTTGCCCGCCTTCGGCTCGTAGACGCAGTACGGTTCCTCAGCGAGATAGTCGCCGGTGACCTCGAAGGCGCGCGCGCGGCAACCGCCGCAGACCCGCTTGAACTCGCAGATACCGCATTTGCCTTTCAATTTATCGTAATCGCGTAAGTCGGTGAAGAGCGGTGACGTCTCCCAAACCTCCTTGAAAGACTGCTCTTTAATATTGCCGGCCGCTTTCTCGAAGTAACCGCAAGCTTGAACCTGCCCGACATGGCTTATAAAGCAGAACCCGATTCCACCGAGGCAACCCCTCGTCATAGTCTCGAGGCCGCGTGAGGCGTGCGGGTGCCCGGCCATCATCTTCGAAGCTTTCTCTCCGTCTTCCTTCGCCCGCTGGTGCATTATCCTGAAATAGTGCGGCGCGTCGGTCGGCTTGAAAAAGATATCTTTTTCTACTTTTTGCATGTCATAGACCCAATTTAGGGTGCGCTCGTAATCCTCGGGCGGGAGCTCCTGCTCTTCGAGGTCTTTACCGCGTCCTGTCGGAACGAGCAAGAAGGGATGGAAAGCGACCGCGCCGACCTCTTTTGAGAATTTCAGAAGGTCGTCGAGGTAATCGACGTTGAGTTTTGTGATGGTCGAGTTTATCTGGACCTCGACGCCGGCTTCCTGGGCTATTTTGATGCCTCTTACGGCCTGCTCGAACGCGCCGGTCAGACCCCTGAACTCGTCGTGTTTCTCGGCGGTCGGAAAATCGATGCTCACGCTCATCCTGGGGATGCCGACTTCTTTGAGTTTGGCGGCGATTTCCGGGGTCATAAGCGTGGCGTTCGTTCCAAGTACCATGCGAAGCCCGATTTCCCGGCCGTACTTTGCTATCTCGTAGAAATCCGGGCGCGCGAGCGGCTCGCCGCCGGTCAGGATTATAATCGGGTTGCTAAACGATTTAATATTATCTAGAAGCGCTTTGGCTTCATCGGTCGTTAATTCTCCCTCGTAGTGTCCGTGTTTGGCGGATGCGCGGCAATGGACACATGCCAGATTGCAGCTTCGCGTAATCTCCCAAGCGATCATCCTCGGTGGGGGCACGGCACCCGGGGTAGCTTTGGTCTCTTCCGCTTCGTCCACAAAAACCTCCTAAATTAGCCGGCGCTCTGTCGACTCGCGCCAACACATCTGACTTACTTTAAGCACATCTACGCCAGGCGTGACATGCTCATACTCACACTATTATATACCATTATTTGCCAGCACGCTCGGCGTAATCGCCCGCCTGTGACACCCTTATTCGCTCAACCACCTCGCGGCGTCCTTGGCATGATATGTGATGATGATATCGGCGCCGGCGCGCTTGATGCCGGTCAGAATCTCCAGGGCGATTTTCTTCTCGTCTATCCACCCTTTTTCGGCCGCCGCTTTTACCATAGAGAACTCGCCGCTGACGTTGTACGCGGCGGTCGGGTAGCCGAATTCCTTCTTAATCATATATATCAAATCAAGGCAGCTCAAAGCCGGTTTTACCATGACGATGTCGGCGCCTTCCTCGATGTCGAGCGCGGTCTCACGCAACGCCTCGAGGCTGTTGGCTGCGTCCATCTGGTACGATTTGCGGTCGCCGAACTGCGGAGTCGATTCCGCCGCTTCCCTGAACGGCCCGTAAAACGCCGAGGCTTGCTTCGCCGAATACGCCATAATCGGGATGTTGTCGTGGCGGTTCGCGTCGAGCCCTGCGCGGAGAGCGCTTACGCGCCCATCCATCATATCGGATGGCGCGACCATGTCGGCGCCGGCATCCGCATGGGAGACGGCCATCTTTGCCAGGAGTTCGAGCGTGACATCGTTTAATATCTCGCCCTCGCGCACGATGCCGCAATGGCCGTGGCTGGTAAACTCGCAGAGGCAGACATCGGTCACGACTATTAGATTGGGGACTTCTTTCTTGATGGCGCGAATCGCTTGCTGGACGATTCCGTCATCGTCATAGGCGCCCGAGCCCGCTTCGTCTTTAGACTCGGGTATGCCGAAGAGAATGACCGCCGGTATCCCGAGGTCGCGAACTTCTTTCGCCTCTTCGATGATGAGCTCGACCGACATCTGGTAATTGCCGGGCATCGAGGATATCTCTTTTTTGAAACCCTCGCCCGGGGCGACGAAGAGCGGGTAGATGAAGTCATCTACGCTCAGGGACGTCTCCCGTATCATCCTGCGTAAGTTTTCATTGGCGCGCAGTCTGCGCGGCCGGTAATCTGGAAAATTCATGCGCCATCCCTCCAAAACCTCTTAAATGTTCGCGGGCGCCTTGGCCCCTGCGTACTCGACGATGGCCTCGACCAAGCCGGGAATAGTATATTCGCCGGCGACGATATCGACGTTGAGGCCGAGTTTTTTAACCGCATCGGCCGTGACCGGGCCGATGACCGCAATAGCGAGACCGTCGATGAGTCGTTGTAAATCCGACCCGACGAGTTTTGCGAAGTTGTCGATGGTCGATGGGCTGGTGAAGGTCGCGATGTCGATTACGCCCTCCGCGAGGAGCTCTTTGATTCGCAAGGCGGCCGCGTTGTCGAGGACTGTCTGGTAAGCCTCGGCCACATCGACCTCCGCGCCCATTTGCCTTAAGGTGTCCGGCAGTATATTTCGCGCGACTTTGGCGCGCGGGATAAGAATGCTTTTTCCCTCGACGCCTTCGCGGTCGAACTCGTCTATCAGACCCTCGGCGACAAACTCTTTCGGCATGATTTCGATGTTCATCAGAAGTTTTTTAACCGCCCGCGCGGTCGCCGGGCCGATGACCGCTATCTTGGAGCCGGCCAAAATCCGTATATCTTTATCGAGATTCTTCATCCGCTCGATAAAATACTCGACGCCGTTAGCGCTGGTAAAAATAATCCAATCGTAGCCCGATCCGTTCTCCAAACGCTCGAGAGCACGGTCGAGAGCATCGAAGCTGTCGGGGTCGGCTATCTTGATAGTCGGTATCTCGATAGCCTGGCCGCCGAGGTCGGCGAGCAAATCGGTGAATGCGCCGGCCTGCTCTTTCGCCCTGGTTACAAGAATGCGCTTTCCAAAGAGCGGTTTCTTCTCGTACCAGCAAAGCTTCTCGCGCAGGCTGACGACCTCGCCGACGATGATGATGCACGGGGCTTTTAGCTCGACCTCGGTCACCCTTTGGACGATGTCGGAGAGCGTGCCGATGACCGTCTGTTGCTGGGGGGTCGTCCCCCATCTGATGACGGCGACCGGCGTCTGGCCGTTGCGCCCGTTGGCCGTGAGTTGCTCGACGATTTTGGGGAGATTGCGCATCCCCATGTAAAATATTATGGTGCCGATGCCGACGAGACTCTTCCAATCAATATCGGTATTTGGCTTTGAGGGGTCTTCGTGGCCTGTCACATAAGCAACGGTCGAGGTCATTCCGCGATGGGTCACCGGGATGCCGGCGTACGCGGGAACCGCGTTGCCCGAGGAGACCCCCGGCACGAACTCGAAGTCGATGCCGTTCTCAAAGAGTGTGAGCGCCTCTTCGCCGCCGCGCCCGAATATGAGCGGGTCGCCGCCTTTTAAGCGCGTGACTATCTTGTCCTCTTTCGCTTTGTCGACAAGGATTTGGTTGATATCGCTCTGCTTGACGGAGTGCTTGCCTTCGGCTTTGCCGACATATATATACTCGACGCCGTCTTTTGCGTGTTCGAACAATAAGTTGGTCGCCAGGCGGTCGTAGATTAGCACATCGGCCCGGGCTATGCACTCAAGCCCGCGAAGGGTTATTAGT
>MELI01000017.1:7976-8296 GCA_001767575.1 Candidatus Aquicultor primus
AAATCCGAGATATGCGAGGAACGTCCCCCTCGTCGCCCTTATGCGAGGAACGTCCCCCTCGTCGCCCTCGTATTAACCGTTGGTGTGGCTCGGGTTCGGCACGAGCTCTGCTTGGGCGCGTACCTCGGCAAGAATCTCGTCCGCTCCCATCCCCCGGAGCGTATTGGCCAGCTCGACGCCGAGCGCTTCCGCATCGGCCGGGTCGCCGGAGATGATATCTCTAATCATTTTTTTGCCGTCTAAGCTCGCGACCATGCCGTCGAGTTTTAGCTTGCCGCCTTCGATTACGCCGAGCGCGCCGATGGGGATTTGACAGCCGC
>MELI01000017.1:8390-8647 GCA_001767575.1 Candidatus Aquicultor primus
GTCGTCTCGAATTTCCACGGCGATAGCACCCTGGCCGACCGCCGACAACATGACTTCGCTTGCGATACGCTCGGTTATCCCTTCATTCCAGCCCATCCTATCGAGACCGGCCGCCGCCAGGATAATCGCATCGTACTCGCCATCTTCCATCTTGCGCAGCCTGGTATCGAGGTTGCCGCGAACATCTTTTATCTTCAAATCGGGCCGTCGGTTGAGTACCTGGGCGACACGCCGCAAGCTGCTCGTCCCCACCACGG
>MELI01000017.1:8666-9580 GCA_001767575.1 Candidatus Aquicultor primus
GAGGCTCTTGTTGTCTCGGGCGATTAGAACATCGCGAGAGTCTACTCGTTTCAAGAAAGCGCCGAGCACGAGCCCTTCGGGAATCTGTGTCGGAACGTCTTTGCTGCTGTGTACCGCCAGGTCGGCCTCGCACTCGAGAAGGGCCGTCTCTATTTCCTTAACAAAAAGACCCTTATCGCCGATTTTCGATAGGGGTGCGTCCAGAATCTTGTCACCCTGGGTCTTGATTATCTTTAGCTCGATATCGACGCCGGCCTTCTCTTTAAGCGTTGCGGCAACGTGATTCGATTGCCAAAGGGCCAGCTTACTCCCACGGGTTCCCAAAATGTATTTATTGTTTTTCGCCATTTAACCACCTATCTTCAAGCTCAAACTTTATTTTATCGTCGTCTAGACGCCTATCACCTGTCAACTCTGCTTTAATTCCGCCTTCGCCAAAAAGCCGGGCGAGTCGTCCTGCTCCTCTTCTTCTTCGAGGTCGAATAATGTGCGGAACGAGTCGACGTATTGATAACCGTCTTTTCGATTAGAGTACTCTTTAGTCTTCACGATTGGCTTGTGAAGAATCTTGTTGACTATCGCGCAGGTCATCGCATTGAGCGTATTGATTTCCGACTCGGTCAAGTTGGGAAGTTTGCGCAGGTGCTTCTCGAGCTCTTGTGTCCTGATTAGCTCGGCGTGTTGCCTGAGGCTCGCAATCGCCGGCGCCACTTCGAGGGTGCTCAACCACGCGCTGAAGTGTCCCACCTCATTGTCGACAATCGCCTCGGCGATTTCGGCGGCCTTTTTCCGCTCTTCCAGATTGGTCTGGACGACGGAATCAAGGTCGTCGATATCGTAGGCGAAGACATTATAGATATTAGCGACTTCGGGGTCTATATCGCGCGGCACCGCTATATCGATGAAGAATATCG
>MELI01000017.1:9669-9914 GCA_001767575.1 Candidatus Aquicultor primus
GCAAAAGACATGTGGTCGATGAACTCATCGAACGGCACCGCTCTCCCGTTGAACCGCTGCGCCAGGGCTTCGGCGCGTTCGAAGGTGCGGTTAGTGACGATGACTTTGTTCACACCGTTGCTCATGAGATGCGTCGCGGTAAGCTCTATCATCTCACCCGCGCCGATGAGCATGACCGTCCTACCCTCCAGTGAGTCGAAGACGCGCTTGGCGAGCTCGACTGCGGCGTAGCTTATCGAGACCGC
>MELI01000017.1:9971-11088 GCA_001767575.1 Candidatus Aquicultor primus
AAATAGCCGGTTGAATATGGTCGAGGTGGCGTCGTTTTCGAAAGCCGCGCCGTAAGAAGTCTTGATTTGCCCGAGGATTTGCGCCTCTCCGATGACCATCGAATCGAGACTCGAAGCAACCCTGAAGAGGTGATGCATGGTCCTCTTTCCTTCGTGGAAATAGAGGTAGTCGCTGATTTGGTCTCGCTTGAGATCGTGGCAATCGCAGATGAACTGGATGATATTATCTTTCCCTTTATCCAGGTCATTTGCGACTACATAGATCTCCATACGGTTGCAGGTCGAGACGATGACCGCCTCGTTGATGTTGGGATACCCTATCAGCGCATGGAGCGATTCCGATAGGACCTGCTCGGGATAGGTGACTTTCTCCCTGATCTCTACTGGGGCCGTCTTATGACTTAAGCCCGCGACGATTACATGCATGATTTAACTCTTTCCTCTAACTCCGAGTCATCTTGCGCGCGTATTAAATCTAACGCGTCGGACTCTATCAACCTACCCAACGCCCGTTTCCGCTCTCTCGGGTCATCATATTGGTCTATGACCCGCGCCCTGAAACTCTTCAAGATATCGCAAAAGTCGCCGTACTCATCGCCGAAGGTCTCTTCGAGCTCTTCGCGAATGTGTTTTGCCAACGCAGGGCAACTCCCACTGGTGGAAATGCTGATAACAAGGTCGCCGCGGCGAATGGTCGAAGGTACGATGAAGGAGCATAATTCGGGTACGTCTACGACGTTGACCGGTATTTGGTTATCGGTTGCCTCGCGGTAGACCTCTGTGTTTACCGCATTGTCGTCGGTCGCGACTATCGCGAGCGTCGCGCCGCCAAGGTCGCCCCGGCTATATTCCCGGCGCATCAGCCTCAACCTGCCCTCGCGGGCGAGTTCCTCTAATCCCGGCGTCGAATCCGGGCTTATTACTTCCACATCGGCGCCGCACTCCAGCAACGAGGCTACCTTGCGCTCGGCCACCTCACCGCCCCCGACGACGACACACTTCCTGCCTTCTAGGTCAACATATAGAGGATAAAAAGCCATAACCTACCCGAGACCTCCACCATATCTATGCATGCTCGGTATGATCTCTGTTATGATGCTGCTGTTGCCTATAAGGT
>MELI01000018.1:243-1202 GCA_001767575.1 Candidatus Aquicultor primus
ACAGGAAATAGCTTCACAGTTGTTAGAGCGTGAAGAATATGAGGCGGTGCTTCATAAGCTTGCGGATATGCGTGAGAGGACAGCGATAGAGATCAGGGTTACATGCGGGCCACAATTCGCGAGGATAGTAAGCAAGAGGTCGCAAGGGACAAATGTTAAAGGCTGTCTTGGCGGGCGTGAGTTTTGTTTTATAAGCTACAAAGGCGATGTTCAGATATGCGGTTTTCTGGATATAAGTGCAGGCAATATCGTCGAAAACGGTTTTGACTTTGCGCAGATTTGGACCGGCTCACAATTCCTCAACGCGATACGAAATCGCGGCGAATTCGCGGGTAAATGCGGCAGTTGTGAATATATTGACTCTTGCGGCGGATGCAGGGCAAGGGCGTATGCGGTGATGGGTGATTTCCTGGCGTCGGATACGATTTGCGATCACAAAGTTAATACTTAGTGCAAAATATGCTCAGTTATATTGAAACGATATTATGTAATACGCTCCAAAACGGCATTGAGCCTGTTGAGCGACCTTTTCAAAAGGTGGCCGAGGACGTTGGAATAAGCGAAGAGCAAGTTATTGATAGCGTCAAGGCACTGATCGAAAAGGGTGTGATAAAGCGTATTGGGGCAAGCGTCAACCCGGCCAGGCTTGGAAAAATAAGCGTGCTGGTAACGGCGCATGTTGAGAATGTCGAAGCGGTAGGCGGGATGGTCAGCGATCTGGCTGGGGTTTCACACAATTATTTGCGTGATCATTTCTATAATATGTGGTTCACTTTGCAGTGTCAGAGCAACGAGGGAATAGACGAGGTGCTGGTGAAACTTGAAAAAAAATGCGGCGTGCGATTTTTTAAACTGCCCGCGATAAGGATATTCAAACTGGACGTGCGTTTCGATGCCGCAAGCCACGGCAAGCGGCTATTGCCTGCGGATACGAAAATAAAATTTGACACCCAATCTGC
>MELI01000018.1:1366-1508 GCA_001767575.1 Candidatus Aquicultor primus
GCTTTATATGTAACGCGATGCTGGTATGTGCGGTTGAACAAAGCAGTATTGAGCGGTGCGGGCTGGCTCTTGCGGAGCTTGATAATGTGAGCCATTGCTATGAGCGGGGGGTGTTTGAGGGCTGGGCTTACAATTTATTCGG
>MELI01000018.1:1614-1837 GCA_001767575.1 Candidatus Aquicultor primus
AAAAAACGTCCTGTCGAGGCTTAGCTGCTGCAAATCGGTAGAAGAAGTTGGCTGTTGCGGCAGGGTAAGTCCGCTGGTATGATGTTCTAATGATTTTTAAGCGAGGTAACAGATGAGTCTGGATCATAATCGGAGCATCGTTGAGGAGACGGCGGTTGTAATTTTTTGTGCGGGTAAGGGCACCAGGATGGGACGTGCTGACCTGGCGAAAGTGTGTTTTGAG
>MELI01000018.1:1880-1960 GCA_001767575.1 Candidatus Aquicultor primus
AGAAACTGCGTTTTGTGAAGTTTGTCATTGTGGTTGGGTCGCTTGCCGAGCAGGTGATGGAGACGGTGGCTAAAGAGGAG
>MELI01000018.1:2187-4442 GCA_001767575.1 Candidatus Aquicultor primus
GGGTGGACGTGTTTTTTTGGGCAAGTCCGGGGAGATACTGGGGATCATCGAAAAGCCCGATCTGGGTAGAGCGGCGATCGTTGATGAATTGAAAGTACTGGCGGGAAAGAAAAAGGCAATTGACAGTGCAAAGGTTTTGGAGGTTGCCAAAAAGCACCAGCCCAACCAGAAGAAGCTTACGGTGGCGATGCCGGAACTGCTAACGATGGCCGCCAAATCCGAAACGGTCGACAAAGGTACGCTATTGAAGCTGCTCAATTCGGAGCACTATCGGCTGACGGTCGCGGGGCGTGAATATACGGCAAGGGAAATTGAGAACGCGTGCAAGGGGGTGAATCCGAGCCTGTATCTATTTAAAGCAAATGCCTTTTACCGCGGCGTGAGAATGATCGACAACAACAACGCCCAGCACGAATATTATTTGACAGATATTGTAAAAAATCTCGGGAGCATACGTGACAGCCAAGGCCAGGCGGAATACCGTATCAGAGCGGTTGGACTGGATGAGCCTGAGTTGATACAGGGCTTCAATTCGCCAAACGAACTTTTGACGATACAGGATCACGTTCGCCGTAAAAAAGGGTCAGCTAGGCATGACGGTGTTGGGCCTGGAGCCAGGCCGCAGCTTGGCGCTCAGCAGTATCACACTGTTACGGAATGGCTGAAACGGCTTGATGGTAATGACGCGACGCTGAAACGGTGGCTTGAGAAAATTTACGGAAAACATCCAGCATTGCATCAGGAAAAGCGGACGACACTTGCCAAGGTGCTCAAATGCTACGGCAAGCGATTCGGGTTCGACGAAAAGGTTGTTGTGGTGCGTGCGCCTGGACGGATAAACCTGATGGGAAGGCACGTCGACCATCGCGGCGGGTACAACAATTTTCTCGCGATAGATCGAGAAACGATTGCCGTTGCGGGCTTGCGAAACGATGACAGTGTTGTCGCTGTGAACCTTCAGCCGGATATGTTCAAGTCGCAGCAATTTAGCATCTCCGAACTGATAGGGAGATTCGCGTGGAGCGACTGGGTGAATTTTGTCAACAGCGACTGGGTACGCAACATGCTGCACTCGAGCGCCGGCGACTGGGTAAACTATATCAAGGCGGCGATGCTGCGACTCCAGCACAAGTACCAGGATGTGAAGATACGCGGGATCAATATCGCGGTAACGGGAAATGTGCCGATGGCGGCAGGGCTAAGCAGCAGTTCGACGCTAGTGGTGGCGACGCTTCAGGCGGCTATCGCGTTGAACAACCTCGAATTGACCAGCCAGCAGTTCATTGACCTCTGCGGCGAGGGTGAATGGTTTGTCGGATCGCGGGGCGGAGCGGGCGATCACGCGGCGATATACCTTGGGCAGCGCGGCAAGATAGCGCAGGTAGGATATATGCCATTCAGGGTCGAGCGGATAATCGATGCGCCGGCAGATTGCCAAATCGTCATTGCAAATAGCCATATCAAGGCTGCCAAGAGTGCTGCCGCAAAACATACATTTAATTCGCGTATTGCCGCATACAACCTTGGCCTTGCGATTTTAAAGCAGCGATGCCCCGAATTGAGCGCAATGCTTGAATATGTTCGTGATATCAATCCGGTGAAGCTTGGCTGCAAGGCCAGTGATATTTATCGGCTGTTGATGAAAGTACCCGAACGCATGACGCGAAAAGAGATCATAGCGACACTCTCCAGTGAACACAAGACGCTTATCGACACGAATTTCGCGTCGCATAATGAGCCGGCTTATTATCCTGTGCGCGGGGTATTACTTTTTGGGGCCGCTGAGATCATGCGGGCCAAGATAGGGATAGATCATCTCGAAAGCGGCGATGTTAAAAGTTTCGGCGAACTGATGAAGGTCAGCCATGACGGGGACAGGGTTGCTCGTGCCGGCGAAGACGGACGATACAGGGCATTTGAGCATGATTGCAGTGAGCGACGGCTTGAAGAACTCATCGGGGATATCCAAAGCGAAGATCCCAATCGCGTACTCAACGCGCAACTTTACATGCAGCCCGGCACATACGCATGCAGTACCAGTGAAATAGATAGCATGGTGGATATCGCTTGTACTGTAAAAGGCGTGGCTGGGGCACAAATTGCAGGAGCCGGTCTTGGCGGATGTATCATGATAGTAGTGAACAAGGAAAATTTGCCGGACTTGCATAAAGCATTGATCGAGCGGTATTATCGTCCTCAAAAGCTTGCGCCGGCCATCCTGAACTGCATCACAGTCGAAGGTGCAGGACTGGCGG
>MELI01000018.1:5047-5167 GCA_001767575.1 Candidatus Aquicultor primus
CCGCCTGTGCGGAGTTCGACAACTAGCGGCAAGCCGATACCGCCAGAGGAGATCAGTTTTTTTATTGTCTTGTCGACGCGAAGAGTCATCGGGGAGGGTACGACTTGTGCGACAAGATGC
>MELI01000018.1:5399-5788 GCA_001767575.1 Candidatus Aquicultor primus
CCAGTGAGCGGTTGCACACGGAAGCGATTTCGATACCTTCAATGGCCTGGAGTCCGGGGATGTGTCTTAGTTTTGTATTTGCGCCGGCGCCGATTATGCCGATACGTATATTATGATTTCTCATATTTGCCTCCCATTTAAAAGCAAGGCTATGATAAGTTATGGGACTAATAAAGTAAAGGATTAACAGAGAAATGCGTGATAGTGAATTTGCGTGTAAAAGATGCTGGTTTTTGGTATAATACACGCTTTGTCAATTTGATTTCGGATGTTTTTTCGTCAGTATAGCAAGGAGCGATCATGTGCGGAATAGTTGCGTATCTTGGTAAGCAGAAGGCTCAGCCGATACTGCTTGAAGGACTGAAAAGGCTCGAATATCGCGGTTACGA
>MELI01000018.1:5973-6314 GCA_001767575.1 Candidatus Aquicultor primus
GCAAAATAGCGGTTGTGCATAACGGTATTATCGAGAATTACGTTACGCTGAAAAAATGGCTCATATCTGAAGGTTTTACATTCAAGAGCGAGACCGATACGGAAGTAGTGTCAAATCTGATCGGGTATTTGTATCAGAATTCCGACGGCTCGAGAAGCAGAAAGCCCCATGACGGTCAAAACAAATTCGAATGGGCGGTGCAGGAAGCGCTCAATGAAATACACGGTACTTACGGCTTGGCGATATTGTGTACGGATTACCCTGATATGATCATCGGGGCAAAGAAAGGCAGTCCGCTTATTCTTGGAGTGGGCGAAAATGAATATATACTAGCTTCCGAC
>MELI01000018.1:6505-6656 GCA_001767575.1 Candidatus Aquicultor primus
ATTCGAGCAGCCGCAATCGCTGGCGACCTGTCTTGGCGGCAGGCTTGATATGAAGAATAATCGCGTGGTGCTGGGCGGTCTGGCTAACCAGCTTCGCGAACTTACGCGTACTCGCCGGATAATCCTTACCGCTTGCGGCACTGCCTGGCAT
>MELI01000018.1:6741-6868 GCA_001767575.1 Candidatus Aquicultor primus
ATCCGATAATCGAACAGGGTACTGTGGTGATAGCGGTAAGTCAGTCGGGCGAAACTGCCGATACGCTTGCGGCGGTCGAACAGGCCAAGGAACGCGGCGCTACGGTGGTGGGTATCGTAAATGCGGT
>MELI01000018.1:7003-7224 GCA_001767575.1 Candidatus Aquicultor primus
GAAGCATTTGAGTTACGATGAAACGGCAATGTATATCCGTGAGCTTGCCGCGATACCGGAAAAAATTAAGAGGGTACTTGAGCAGTCCGATCATATCCGTGATATAGCAAAAGCGAATATCGATAAGAACAACTGGCTTTTCCTTGGTCGCGGTTTCAATTACCCGGTGGCTCTTGAGGGTGCGCTTAAACTCAAAGAAATTAGTTATATTCACGCAGAAG
>MELI01000018.1:7352-7494 GCA_001767575.1 Candidatus Aquicultor primus
AGAGGCGGCAAGACGATAGTGGTTGGAACCGAAGGCGACGACAATATCAAGCCTTACGCTGACTACCTGATAACAGTGCCCGATGTGCCTGATGTGCTTCAGCCGATGGTAACGGTACTGCCTTTGCAGCTATTGGCATATC
>MELI01000019.1:0-2487 GCA_001767575.1 Candidatus Aquicultor primus
AGCAACCTGGCAGCCATCGGTCTCAACGAGGACTTAGCGCGCGTCGATACGCGCGTGCAGCGTATCAAGCGCGCCGCATGAGGCAGGATAAAGAAGCGAGTATGTAGGTGCTATGCAGACTTTAGACCGCGTTATTTTGAGTGTCATATTTTTGCTGATTTTTCTGGTGAGCGCAGTCGCCGCACTGGTGACGCTCGGGGCGATATCCGTCGGCCAACTCCAATCGGTCGTGCCTTACCAGCGAATGGTCTCTCTCTTTACGTCTAACCTCGTTGCGGCGAGCGGCGTCTCTATCGCGGTTCTCGCCGTCTTTATCGCGCTCGGCATCTTGTGGCTCCGTGGTGAACTCGCGCGGACCGTCAAAGCGGTCATCGGGGGCTCGTACGAAACGATAGCGGCCGGACCCGGCATGACCACCGTCGACAACGGCGTCATAATAAAGGCAATCGACAACGCGATTCGCGGCATCCCCGGTATCGTCAATTCGCAGACGCGCATCTATGTCGAGGGTGAAGGACGTACCGTCGCGACCTCGAATATCCTGCTGGAGAGAAAGGCGGACATACACGCTGTCGACAAATCCGTTCGCGACTTAATCGACGAAGCATGGTTGCGCAAGCTCGGCCATGGTCTTGCGAGACACGATGTCGTCGTCCATCTCGAGTCGCAAGAGCGAAGGGTCGTCTAAGATAAGGAGGATTGAGCATGGTGACAAATACGCAAATAGGTGTGCTTATCGGTTTCATCATCGGCGTGGCATGGGTCGCCTTCGGTTTCGAGGCGGTGCTCCTCGGCGGTTTGTTCGGAGCAGCCGGCTTCTTCGCCGGCAAGATAATCGATGGACAGGTCGATATCCAATCGTATATCCAGCGCTATTCCAAGTAGCGTTTAATGTGCCGGGCATGCCTTGCCCGGCACAACCGATAAAGTTTCTGTCGCAGGCACGAAGCGTGCTGAGCGCTGCACGGCGTTTGAATAACATCGCCCGAAGGCCTATAGTTAAAGCGAACCCGTCCTAAGGCATCGCGGCGGCGACTATAAACAATCTCACGATAAAAACCCGCTTTCTTACAGGACTTGACCCGGGATATATCTAAATATACAAGAGTGGCTTTATTGGCGTTGCGATAAATGCGCTCGAAATAAAGCATTTGTTGGTTGCAGGCAATAGATAACAGTGAGTTCGGTATGGAAAAAGTCGATGTAGTTGTCGTGGGGGCCGGGCCTTCGGGGTCGGCGGCTGCGTACTTTCTGGCGCGACGCGGCGTCGAGGTTCTGCTAATCGACAAAAGCAGTCTCCCGCGCGAGAAGACCTGCGGTGATGGGCTGGGGCCGCGCAGTATCGAGGTTCTCGATAAGATGGGGTTAGGTGGTTGGCTCACCCAAAACGGTTCTTACCGGTGCGACCGGGTCCGTCTATTTTCGAACAACGGGGATTATTTTGAAGCGGGCATCCCGAGTGAGGATACGGCGCAGCCGCATTATTACATAACATCGCGAAAAGACCTCGATTTTAAGCTGGCGGAAACGGCTGAAACCGCCGGGGTGCGGATCGCGATGGCCACCAAGGCGATTGAGCCGGTGCGCACCGGCGACGCCGTAGCAGGCATCGTGGTCGAAGACGAGAGCGGAAAACGTCACATCGGATGCCGCGTTATCGTCTGTGCGGATGGCACGCACGGCACTTTCGCCGCCAAGACCGGCATCGACTGTGTCAAACCGCACGCGTTCGCGGTGCGGGCCTACTACGACGGAGTCAAGAATCTCGACGATTGCATAAACATCTTCCTCGACGACAAGATTCGCGAGGGTTACGCTTGGATATTCCCGACCGGCGAGCAGTCGGCGAATATCGGTATCGGTATAAGCACCCGCATGATGAAAGAGAACAAAATAGACGCGCGCCGGCTATTGGGTTGGTTTATGTCGGAGAAGAAGACGCACCCCATCGATCTCAGCGGTGCGGTGGCGACGATCGACGTTAAGGGTGCTTATCTGCGTATGGGGTACGGGAGGCATGATGTGGTCACCGGCGGTCTCGTCTTGACCGGGGACGCCGCCGGCCTTATCAGCCCGTTGAGCGGTGAGGGCATAGCTTATGCCCTGGAGAGCGGTGAGATGGCGGCTGACGTGATTAAAAAAGCGCTCGATAAGGGGGATGTCTCGGCCGGCGGACTCGTCTCTTACAAGAAGGCGCTCGATAAGGCGTTCTTGATCGACCACCGCATCTACGAGTTCTTGCGCGAATCATTGGCGCGGCCTTCGCTGATGAACAGGGCGGTCAGAAAAGCGAGACTAAACCCTGATTTCGCGGGCAAGTTTGTTAGCGTGATGATGAGTACCGCGCGGCCCTTCGACGTATTCACCCCGAAGATGCTCTGGCGCTTGCTCGGCCCCGACACAAAACGCGGGTAGAAGACGGGGTACGCGGCTATTTCCTCTCACGCGATATTGCTCTACAATGAAGATATGTCTGGATTAGTAGAA
>MELI01000019.1:2501-6598 GCA_001767575.1 Candidatus Aquicultor primus
AAATGAAGTGGAGGCGGAGATGGTCAATTCGCTTCTTTCATCTCATGGTATCCAAACGGTCATAAAAGCGGCGCCGCTCGAGTTTCCGATGTCGGCCCTGCTTAGAGTGGTCTACGTTCTCGAAGAAGACCTCGAGCGCGCGTTGGAGCTGCTCGATTCGGACAACTTCGCCGCCGACGACGAGGACGATGAAGGCTAGAGCGGGCAATATCCCCACGGACAGCCGCCGGAGTATTCCGATGCCGCCGTCACCGGCTGGTCGATTATCTTTCTATCTTCGGGCCTTCCGACATAGAGGACCTGCTCTTTCTTGCTCCCATACCGGTAAACGGTGATTCCTTTGCAGCCAAGCTCATAAGCGAGGATAAAGACCTTGCGCACATCTTCGAGCGTCGCGCTTTCAGCAAGGTTGACCGTCTTCGAGACCGCGTTGTCCACATGCTTCTGAAACGCCGCCTGTATTCGCACATGCCACGCCGGTTCGATATCGAGAGCCGTCACAAAGACGCGCCTTACATCCTCGGGTATCTCTTCCATAGCTTGAATCGTGCCATGTTTGGCGATTTTCATCATCAGGTCTTGGCTATGGAATCCGCGTTCGCGGGCGACCTTCTCGAAAACCGGGTCGACCTCGAGGAGCGTCGTCCCCTCCATGACTTCGCGGGCATAGGAGACGGCGAATAGGGGCTCGATGCCGCTGCTGGTGTTGGCGATGATGCTTATCGTCCCTGTTGGTGCGACCGTCGTCACCGTGGCGTTTCGCATTATCTCGTAGCCCATCGTATCCCACTTGCTCCCCTTGAAGTTGGGGAAGGAGCCCCGTGTCCGGGCAAGCTCGACCGAGGCGGAAATCGCTTCCTCATAGATGAGCTTCATCACGCGCTCCGCGATATCGAGCGTTTCCTCCGAGTCGTACGGTATTTTAAGTTCGAGGAGCATCTCGGCAAAGCCCATCACGCCCAGGCCTATCTTGCGATTGGCTTTGGCCATATAGTCTATCTGGGGGAGCGGGTATTTGCCCGCGTCTATGACGTTGTCGAGAAAGCGCACGCAGAGGCGCACCGTTTCCTTGAGCTTGTCCCAGTCGACGGCACCCTCTCGCACCATCTTGTGGAGGTTGATCGAGCCCAGGTTGCACGGCTCGTTTGGCAGTAGGGGTACTTCACCGCACTGGTGGGTTACAATGCCGTTATATGCCACAGTGTGTGTGAATGGTTGTGTAGTATCGTAAACATCGGCAAAACCGGTGGGCTCAATTGATGCGACGGTTGTAGTGAAAGTTTCCCGGTTACTCTTGCGTTTCTTTGCTTCGATAAAGGCTTCAACTTTTAATTGCTTGGCTTTAGAGAGAAATCCGACCTCCGTGACGAACCGGTCACGGTTTTCTTTATCGATTATGAGTTCATATTTCGGGCGGGTTTTCGTCGGGGGGTAGATACCCTGCGAATTTGGGAGATGCGCGATACCTTCGCTTCGGCGTGTATGGAAGCGCGAGATGATACCGAGGTTAAGAAGGAGGAGTTGTACCTCTTTTAAAAGTTTTTCAGAGCTGCTGGCAAGGCGAATGCTGCACGAACCTTTATTGATTGACAGATTCACCGTGCCATCGGTTGTGAAGAGTCCCTGTAAAAATCCCACCACACCATCGCGAGGTGCGCTCCAAAGGGTGTCCGGTATGATTTTCGCGTGCGATTTTGTGGTATCGATGCCGAGATTCGCAAGAAACCGTGCCGGGAATCCTTTGTATCTAAGTTGCGTTGAACCACGCTGTTCGCAAAGGTAGCCTTTGGCTCCAAACCAATCAGCGAATAACTCCTGAAAGTATGGCATTAAATCGCGCTCGTCGCTCCCGAAGATGAGGGCGACCATCGCGCTGCTATTGAGCGTTAAAAAGCCATCCCCGACTAGCCAGCCGAGTAACTGGCCGAGCTTTTTCGACCAGGTTTGCGGTGGATTAAATTTACCGCTGCTTTTACCAGCGGCGAAACGGCCTCGCGCCGTATGATACTCCGGCACAAAGGGTGGTAGTTGTCGATTCTCCGACCAGTTACCCTCGCCGGCTTGCAGCAAGAGTGTATTTCCCGGCCGCAGGTCTTTTAGTTCGATAAAACCGTCAGGAGTGAGAAACTGATGGTTTTCAGTGGCCGTAAGCTCATAGCCATGTTTAGTCGCGACCTTAAAGATGGGCTGATTACGGCCCGTCTTAAATACCGGCATCGCGGGGAAGAACGTGTTCTCGTTCGCGCAGCGTGCTCCGCGTGGCCCGGAGACAACGGTCAGCGCATTGAATACCTCTTGCGAGACGAACAACTCCTCCATCGTTACCAGACCGGCATCCGTTGAGATCCGCGTTGAGCCGACGACGCATGGGTTTGTGCTCTCGAATGTCCCCACGTCGGGGGTGGGGTTGGCTGCGTTGGCGCGGTCGATGAAAAAGAGTCCGGGATCGCCGGTCGTCCAGGCCATCGCTACTATCAAATCGAAGAGGTACTTGGCCTCCAGCTTGCCGCTGGCCTGGCCCGTTCTCGGGTTGATGAGGTCGATGTCGCGCCCGGCGGCGGCCGCTTCCATGAACTCATCGGTGACCGCGACGGAGATGTTGAAGTTATCGAGAAAGCCCTCTTTCTTCTTGGCGGTGATGAACTCGACGATATCGGGATGGTCGCAACGCAAGATGCCCATGTTGGCCCCGCGCCGCCGGCCGCCCTGCTTGATGACATCGGTCGCCGTATCGAATACCCGCATAAAGGAGACCGGACCCGACGCAATACCCTTGGTCGATTTGACCAGGTCACCCTTGGGCCGCAGGCGTGAAAACGAAAAACCCGTCCCGCCCCCGCTCTGATGGATGATGGCCATATGTTTTACGGAATCGAAAATGGCCGGTATCGAATCTTCGACCGGAATCACAAAACACGCTGCGAGCTGGCCCATAGAGGTACCCGCGTTCATAAGGGTGGGGGAATTCGGTATGAACTCGAACCCGGCCATCAGCTCGTAGAAGGCCTCTTCGAGCGACGTGACGTCGGCATCCTTGTCGTAGAGCTTCTCGGCTGCGGCGACTGCGATTGCCACGCGCCTGAAGAGCCGGCTTGGGGTCTCGATGGTTCTTCCTTGGTCGTCTTTGAGGAGATAGCGGTGGCTCAGCACTTTCGCCGCATTTACGCTTACTTTTAGGTCGTTGACCGGCACCCCGACGAATTCGCGGGCCAAGCGCACGTCAGCTCGCATCTGCCGGTAGAGGATATAGGCTTTGGCGACTTCGTGCAGGTCTTCCTCGATTAGGACACGCTCAACGACATCCTGCACTTTTTCGACTGATGGCACCGGCAGGGTATCTGCCTTAGCCTCGAGCTGCCCGACGACCTTATCTGCGAGTGCTGCCGCGAGTTCGCCGTCCCGCTCCCCCGTGGCATTGAGCGCTTTCTCTATGGCGTTTGCGATTTTGCCTTTTTCAAAATCGACGGTGCGCCCGTCTCTCTTGTTTATCTTTGAAATGCGCTGTGCCTGCATATCGTTGATCACCCCTCGCGAATACTACCCTGAAAATGACTATAGCGATAAGCAAAGATATAACCAATTTCAATCTATTAGAAACTTGTCCGGCGCCGGATTATCGGTCTTTATCGCGCGGCGCGGGTGGCGTCCGGTAGGGGACGGGAACATATTCGACGGAAGGCCTCCGTTGCTGGGCTTGCGGGTATAACTGCATGAGCTGGTGGAATTCTTTGGGCAAGTCCGCCCTTGCCGGCAGGCCGAGCTCTTTAGCTTCGGCGATGTTTATGGGATAATCGTGCGTCCAGCGTCCCTCGCTCATCGTCGTGGCCAGACGCAAGGCCTCGTCATCATCCATGGTATCTTTCATCAGCGCGTAAATAAAGTCCCTGACTTGATTAATGGCTTTCTTGGCGATGTCGCCAAGGATTATCGTGTGGTCGTCGCGGTTGGGGTTTTCGACTGCCATGGCGGCGAGAATCGAGGCCGCCGGGTATGACCCGCCGCGCGTATCCCCGAGTTGCGGGTCGACCGGGCCGAGGACCGCGTTCTCGTCCATTATTATCTCGTCGGCGCCGAGCGCGATGAGTGTCCCGCCCGAC
>MELI01000019.1:6636-8647 GCA_001767575.1 Candidatus Aquicultor primus
CGGCGTATGGAGGACGATGTCGATTGGCACATCGGGGTCGGTCAGGCGAATCGCGCGCATTATCTGCTCGGAGTCTTCGATGTCGATGAAGCGCGCGAAAGCTATCCCTAAGAAGCTGAGCGCCTCTTGGCGATGGATGAGCGTTATCAGCCTGCTCTTGCGGCTGCCTTCGATTTTGTGGATCAGCTGCAGCCGGCGCGACTCCAGAAGTCTCTTTTGGACCATGGGGATTATAACGGAGATAATAAAGAGTATGAAGAAAAGATCGGTGATTCCGAAGCTCATAACGCATCCTTCTTGTCTGATTTTAATTATTGGTTAACCCGTGTTCAGAGCGATTGCGGCCTAACCCTGGCGCGCTGCTTCCTCTTCTATCGCCGCATTCAGCTCCGCTACGAGTTTGTCGGGGTCGATTCCGTGGAGCGCCGCGCCTTGCTCGATGTTTTCCAGTCTCGACACCGCGCAGCCGAAGCAGGAGAGGCCGTGTTTGACAAAGACCTCGATCGTCTCCGGGTAAAGCTCGACACAGTCCGATATAGTCATATCTTTCGTAACCGTCATCCTAACAGCCCCCTTATCAACCTCTCAAACGCCGGTCTTTTAGTCCACGGCTTTATGCTTCTTACTAAGATTATAACAGCAGTTCAAGTCTAGTTTTATTAGTATACCCTAGAAGTGGCACCCGCCACACTTGTTATGTGATTCGTGGCAGGCAAGGCAGTTGCTCAGACCGCCCTTTACCGTCGTCACGCTCTTGTTGAAAGCACCGATATTCTGGTGGGTGACGGCTAAGCTTCGCCGGTCGTAGTGGCACATCGCGCAAATGTCGTTGCTCGGCTTCTCCTTCGACATCGCCGCGACTTTGTCGATATCCACCAGCGGCCCGCACGCGGTGCAGGACCATCCGTCGCCGGCCGCTTCGAGTTTACCGCCGCAATCACCGCAATCGGCATCCGCCCGCGAAAGCTGCTTTTTGCATTTGGGGCAGAAGAGGGCGTTCGATATCTTTGTCTTGTCTTTAGAGCGTTTCTTCACCACGGTCTTGCCGTTTTTGTGGCAATCCGCGCAGATAGCCTCGTTCTTCTTTCGTTTCTCAAGCGCCTGCTTGCTCGATGCGGGGCGCTCCGGGTCCATCAGGTTTTCCTCGGAGGAGTGGCATTTGCCGCAGTCCTCGCCGTCTAGCGCGTCATGCATCTTTACCATCGCAGCCTTCTTGCTGTGGCAGACGCACGCGGGCATAGCGCCGGATGGCGCGGTTTTCTCAACCGGTGCCGTTTGCCCGCCGTTTGCCGCCAGTATGCCGCCCACCGCGAAGCTGGGAAGCATATCATATTCGCGCAGGTAGGAGTAACCTACCAGGGATACGACGGCTATTATCAAGATAATTGTTATAATCGAGGCAGTTTTGTCGCTCATTCTTGCAACCTCGCGTCTCGGTGTCCTTTACTCTATACTTCCAGCTCGACTTCGTTATTGATTTTGCCCGCGACATCGGTGGGTGCGCTTGTCTTACTCGCTTTCTTGCCGGATTGTGACTGGTCTACGAGGCCGGCGAGGGTCGTAGCTTCGAGCACCGCGAGCATTTGCTTTTGCGCGAGCGCCCAAACCTCGTGGACAGGGCACCTAGGCTTGCGCTCGCAGCTCGCATCTCCGATAAGGCACTGGTTGAGCGCAATCGGCCCCTCGATGGCCTCGACGATGTAGCGGAGCGTTATCTCCGAGGGTTTTTTTGTCAGGTAGATGCCGCCGCCGCTCCCGCGCACGGTGTGTATAAGACCCGCCGAGCGCAATTCGGGGACTATCTGGATAAGGAAATTAGGCGGGATGTCTTGACGCGCCGCAATCTCTTTGGACATCAAAGGCTGGTCATCGAGGTTGCTTGCGATATCGAGCATCGTGCGTATGGCGTACTCCGCCCTTCTGGTAAGTTGCATTTCGCCCTCCGGGTATATCCCTAAACTTTAGTAAAATGGTTAACTTTATGATATAGGGCTTCGAACAAATAATCAAG
>MELI01000019.1:8662-10086 GCA_001767575.1 Candidatus Aquicultor primus
ATGTTCTTAGATTCTGCGGCGCAGCTCAAGACGCTTTGCGCTCACAATGGGCGGGGCTTTATCTTGACAGAATTGGCGCCAAGTATTAAAAATTGCTATAATGATTAGAAATAATGCGTTCGATAACAATAATAAATAATTATTGGAGGATATCATGAATATAAACCAGCTTAGAGCTTTTGTCAGTATAGTCGAGAAGGGTACGTTTTCGGCGGCCGCAAGGTCGATGGGTGTGTCGCAACCTGCGGTAAGCCTGCAAATCCAAGCTCTCGAAGAGTTCGTCGGCGTCGAGCTTCTCGATCGGCGTACCAAGAAAGTCCAGCTTACCGAGGCGGGCAAACTCTTCTACCCGAGCGCGCTGCAGATAGTGACTCAAATCGACAACGTCCAGCACCAGCTCGAGGAGTTGGGTGACTCGGTAAAAGGGCGCCTGGCGGTCGGCGGGAGCACGATTCCGGGCGAGTACGTTCTACCGAAACTGCTCGGCAGGTTCAAACGCGAGTTCCCGGATGTCTCGATAACACTGAAGATAGGCGACACGAACGAGATAGCCGAGCAGGTGATTTCGGGGGAGCTGCAGGTGGGTCTCATAGGCGCCAAGTTCAGCTCCGGGCAACTGACGTCACGGGCATTCCTCCACGACGAATTGGTATTTATCACACCTTCCGACCATGAGCTGGCGAAACAGCGAGCGGTGACCCTTGAGGACCTGCGGAAAGCGGACTTCATTATCAGGGAGCGGGGTTCCGGCACCAGGCAGACTATCGAGGGCTTCTTGACGACGCATGGCATGAGCTTCGACGACTTCAACGTCGTGATGGAGCTGGGCAGCACCGAGGCTGTGGTCAACGCGGTCAGCGCCGGGCTCGGCGTATCTATCGTCTCCAAGTGGGCGGCGGAGCGTTCGCTGAAGCTCGGCGAACTGGTCACCGTTAAGATACCGGGCTTCTCCTTCATGCGCGACCTCTATCTGGTCGTAAGCAAGCATGTCCCGACGAGGTCGGCCGGAGCGTTTCTCTCCTTCATCGACGCGCTCGATGTCGATGAGATAAAACCGTAGAACCTCAATTCCGCAGCTATTTGCTACTGTTACCGAATTGTTATATTGTATTCTTTAGATATATACGCATATTTTAGACTCCGACCCGAAATCCCTACGGCGTGTGCTATGGGATGAGGGCGCTTGGGTGTGACAGCAAGTGAGCACCCAGCCAGGGTTAAGCTGGAAACGGCGTGGCCTCCCGTGTTTGGAAAGGAGCCTGTTTATTTAGGCACCAGTCTGTCCACGCGCGGAGACTGGTGCTTTTTTGTTTGCATATCGATTTTGATGATTATCCGAGGAGGAGCAGGATTGAAACGGACTATAGGGGTGTTGCTCGCCATAGTCGTTGCGGCTGTGGCGATGGCTGTTGCGATTGCCGGTT
>MELI01000019.1:10103-10396 GCA_001767575.1 Candidatus Aquicultor primus
ACCGATGCCAAGTCTAACCAGACGATTATCTTGGCGACCACCACAAGCACCAAAGATACCGGCCTCTTGGATGAGCTCTTGCCCGCGTTTACAAAGAAAACAGGGATAACGGTAAAGCCGGTCGCGGTCGGCACGGGTGAAGCCTTAAAGATGGGCGAGCGCGGCGACGCCGATGTGCTGCTTGTGCATGCCAGGGCATCCGAAGACGAGTTTATGGCTAAGGGCTTCGGCAAGGTCAGAAAAGACGTCATGCACAACGATTTCGTGCTCATCGGCCCGGCGGCTGACCCGGC
>MELI01000019.1:10454-11088 GCA_001767575.1 Candidatus Aquicultor primus
TCTCTTCAAAGCAGGCTGCAGGTGCCCCACCCGTTCGTATCGCGCGGCGACGACTCCGGCACCCACAAGAAAGAGCTTAAAATTTGGGAGCAGGCCGGCATTAAACCTGAGGGAAACTGGTATACCAGTACCGGACAAGGCATGGCGCAGACCATCATCATCGCCAACGAGAAGCAGGGCTACACGCTCGCCGACCGCGGCACTTACCTGGTGCAGAAAGACAACATCGACCTCGTGGTCTTGACCGAGAAGAGCAAAGACCTCCTCAATCCGTATGGAGTCATCGCGGTAAATCCGGATAAGTTCCCGAAGGTCAACTACGACGGCGCGATTGAGTTTATCGATTTTCTCACCTCGGATGAGGGGCAGAAGCTTATCGGCGAGTTCGGCAAGGATAAATTCGGCCAGGCACTCTTCGTGCCGGACGCGAAAGAGTAACAGAGGAGTTTCAAGGCTAACGTTATGGATTTGCTTTTCGAAGGCCTCAAGCAAGCCATCATATTGATACTCAGCGGCGACCCGCTGGTCGTCGAGGCGACCCTGCGCTCGCTCCAGACATCCGGAACGGCGGTAATCATCTCGATAATCCTGGGGGTACCGCTCGGGTTTCTGCTCGCGCTCACCAGGTTTCCGG
>MELI01000019.1:11147-11511 GCA_001767575.1 Candidatus Aquicultor primus
GGCCTCTTCGTGGCGATTTTCTTGTGGCGCTCGGGCGCGCTCGGGTTTTTGGGTCTTATGTATTCAATCCCGGCGATTATCATCGCGCAGGTCATAATCGCGTTGCCGCTGGTAACCGGGGTCATTATCTCGGCCATCCAGCAGCTCAACCCGAAAATAAGATTGCAGGCGCTTGCGCTCGGCGCGACCAAAACACAGATGCTTTTCACGCTAATAAAAGAGGCACGGATTACCGCGCTCGTCGCCGTAATCGCCGGCTTTGGCGCGATAATATCAGAGGTAGGCGCGGTGATGATGGTCGGCGGCAACATCAGCGGGCAGACGCGGGTCTTGACGACCGCCATCGTCGAACAGGTCGGCCGGG
>MELI01000019.1:11778-11871 GCA_001767575.1 Candidatus Aquicultor primus
GCCGGTATCGGGGACGATTTCGTTTAACGGCGGGGTTCGCCATGAGCTCGATATCCGGCGGCGCCTGGCGATGGTCTTCCAGGAGCCGCTGCT
>MELI01000019.1:11889-12559 GCA_001767575.1 Candidatus Aquicultor primus
TGATAATATCGCCTACGGCCTGAAGGTTCGCAAAGTCTCGAAGGACGAGATAGCGAGCAGAGTGCGCGAGGTCGCCGGGATGCTTGGCGTATCTCACTTACTCGGGCGCGATGCCGGCAATCTCTCCGGCGGCGAGGCGCAACGCGTCTCTCTTGCGCGCGCGCTCGTGCTCAAACCGGAGCTTTTGCTCCTCGACGAACCGATGGCCTCACTCGACCCGCCCACAAAGAAGTCGCTCATTGAAGACTTGCAGCAGGTGCTCGATAGGCTCGACGTGACCGTGGTCTACGTCACCCACCAGCGCACCGAGGCGTTAATGATTGCCGATAGGATCGCCGTGATGGACGAAGGGCGAATCGTGCAGGTCGGCACCGCGCAAGAGGTGATGAACTATCCCGTAAACGAGATGGTCGCCGACCTCGTCGGCGTCGAGAACATCCTCAAGGGCAGGGTAACCGGCGAGCGCGAAGGCGTTGCCGTCGTCGAGGTCGACGGCCAAGAGATAGAGGTCGCCGACAGGGAAGGCCTCGCCGGTAAGGTCTGGCTCTTTGTCCGTCCCGAGAATGTTTCTATCGTCGCCTATGACGGTGAGCGCCAGACGGGCATGCGTAATTATTTCGAAGGCGAGATAACCAAGTTGTACGATATGGGCTCGTTCTATCGCGCGGTG
>MELI01000019.1:12591-12826 GCA_001767575.1 Candidatus Aquicultor primus
CACCAAGCGCTTCGCCGTCGAGATGGGCCTGCGGGTGGGCTTGCGCGTGTCGGCGTCATTCGATTCGACGGGCGCACATGTGGTATCGAGAGAGTAGTTGGGCGGATAATTTTACGTAGCAGCTCCTTTTATACGGGGATTGCTAGGATTTTACAGCAGGTTATCAATATAATAATAGTATGGTTATGGAAGAGAGAAACGGAAAACTAAATATGGCCGCGATTATCGTGGCGGG
>MELI01000019.1:12942-14308 GCA_001767575.1 Candidatus Aquicultor primus
CCAACCAACATATTCCGTTGGAGGTATCCGGCGCCAAGGTCGTCAGGGATGCCGTTGCGAATCAGGGTCCGCTCGGCGGCATCGGCACAGGCTTGAAGGAGTCGTCGTGCGAGACGAATTTTGTTCTTGCCGTAGACATGCCCTTTGCCGACCTGCAGGTAATCCGGTATTTGGCCGGATTGACCGGCAAGGCGGATATTGTGGTTCCAAGGACCGCCAGTGGTCTTGAGCCGCTCTTCGCGTTCTACAGCAAACGATGTATTCCGGCTATCGATGAGGTACTCGCGCGAGGCGAGCGCAAGGTGGCGGCGATTTTTCCACGGCTCAACGTCTGGATTGTGGGCAGCTCGGAGCTTGCCCACATCGAAGGAGCCTATGCTACTTTTATAAACGTAAACACATCACACGACCTGGAGAAGGCGGAACAGGGGATTGCGGAACTCATGGCTAAGACTAAAAAAGACGACCGGCGCCCACCGGTAGAGCGCCCGGTAACCATCTATCTCGACGGTGAGGAGCTGGTGACTTTGCAGTGCAGTCTCGAGCACCTTGACGAGCTGGCTTGCGGTTTTATGGTCGCCGAGGGCATCTTGAAGTCGCGTGATGAAATAAAGGGCTTGCGGGTCGATACGTGCCTAGGCGAAGCGCGCATCGAGCTCAAAAAGGCCAGGCCACCGGCGAGCGTGAACATCGGACGGCGTTTTATGACATCCGGTTGCGGCAAAGGACTTTCTTTTACCGACCCCGGCGATACGCGCAGTATTAGCAAGCTCGATTCGGGCTTTTCCGTCGAGGCGGCGAGAATCCCGGAATTGATGAAAGAATTTTTAGGCCAGAGCCACCGGCCCGGCATGCATTCCTCGGCATTGGTCAAGGATGACAAGGTGTGGATGTTGCGCCAGGATATCGGCCGTCACAACACGGTCGATATGATTCTCGGGCGCTTGTTTCTCGACGATGAAGCCGACCGGGACGTCATGCTGTTGACGACCGGGCGCATCTCGTACGAGGTGGTGGTCAAAGCGGCGAAAGCGGGTATCCCCATTATTCTTTCGCGGACCGCGGCGACCGATATGGCGATTGATTTAGCGTTTGAACTCGGAGTCGAGCTGGTCGGGTATGTTCGGGGCCAGAATTCGCAGGTGTATACGGGCGGATTGAGAATCCGGAGGAAGTAGCCAACACATAGCAGGAGGTATCAACGCTATTGATAAGTGTTGAGGAAGCGTTCGCCAACTGTTCAGGCCGCAGTAATATGGTTCGCGTGACGGTGGCCGAAGACATGGAGTTAAAACCCGGTGACACTGTTGGGGTGCACCTAATGGAGCCGATTACGGGATAGATTGGAGATAGACATTATGGACAA
>MELI01000020.1:0-3733 GCA_001767575.1 Candidatus Aquicultor primus
GATTCTAGTCGGAGTCGGAACTGGTTCTCGCGTAGCGGAGGTCCTCACGGCCGGCTCGCTCAGAATTCTTGGTGTTTCGACGGCCATCTGCTCTTGAGCGGGCACGGCGGCAATTCGCCCCTTGGTCGCATCTCTGTACGCTTGCACATCTCCGGCAGATGCAATTCGTTTCGTCGCGCGTTCATGTTTGGTCGTGTTCTTATCGTTCGGGTCTCGGCGTAGGAGCCGTGCCTTTTCGATATCACGTTTCGCCTCTGGTTTTGCGATGGTTTCCGGATGCGCAGAGCCGGGGTCGACGATGAGGTTCGCGCGATCTCTTTCATCCCTAATTTTCTGGGCAAGCTCGCGAAGTTTTTGTGCTTGATCATTCATCTAGCGGCACCCCTAAAATAATATTGGCCAGATGTTTGGATTCAGCGATGCTAATATCTTCGGGAACGTTCTGACCTATCGTCAAATAGGAAATCGGAACCTTGACCTTGTTTACGATGTTTAAAATCGTTCCTGGCGTGTTCGTCTCGTCGAGTTTTGTAAAGATAAGTCTGTTTACGGGCACCGATGAAAAACGATTAATTGCGTGCATCTGGTCTGAAAGTTTTGTGGTGACGCTCAGGACTAGATGTATCTCATCGGGAGTGCAGATGTTCATTAGGCCTGCCAGCTCGTTTATTTGGGCATCGTTATGCGGGCTCCGCCCGGCGGTATCTATGAACACGAGTTCCTTGTCGTCATGACGCTCAAGAGCTTCCCGCACATCTTGGTTACTGAAGACTATCTCAATCGGCGCCCCTATGATGTCAGCGTAAGTTCGAAGTTGTTCTACCGCTGCGACCCTATATGTGTCGGCTGTGATGAACAGAACTTTTCTTCCTTCGTATAGACTATATCGAGCAGCGAGCTTGGCAATGGTCGTTGTTTTTCCGGCACCGGTGGGACCGATAAGCGCTACTACTTTACGCTCACCCTCGGCTAGCGAGAGGGGAGGGCACACAGGTAATAGTTGAGCCATCTCCCGCGCCACGCTTTCTTGGAGCATGTCCGGGTCGGCCATTTGCGAAGTCGTAAGTTTCTCCTGTGCCGACTTCATCAGTTTCTTCGCGATATCGTCGTCGACCTTGTTTAGCAGCAACTTCTCATAAATATCCAGGAAACAAGCGGGGACCTCTTGAAAGAGGGGGTCGGTTAATTGACTGGCGATAGTCTTGACAATCGATTTTATCTCATCGATGTCCAATTGAAGCTGGTCAAAGTGCTCACCAAGCACGATTGTTTCCCCGTCGACTTCGCCCAGGTCGGCCTCACCGTTCGATTTAGGTTGCGACACGTTGATGTCGAGAGCTGCGGTAATTTCTACAGCGCTCTTATTGATCATGTTAAACGGCCATGCTTTATGGAGCCGGCGAGTATGGAGTATTATGGCCTCCGGCCCTAAGTCGGCCTTGACTTTTGAGATAGCCTCTTCCATGCTTGATGCTTCGTATCGTTTTATTTTCACCTTAGGCTCACCATCCCCACAGATTGAAGCTCAAATTCCGGCGCTATCTCATTGTAGGATAAAACAGCCAGATTCGGCAGTTTTCTTTCGATAATTTTTCGAAGAGCGCGCCGCGTGTTCGCGGATGCAAGGACGGCCGGAGCCCGACCGGTGCTGAAAGCCTTTTCCAAAACATTCGAAAGCTCGATTACGATTTTTTGCATTATGTCAGGGTCGAGAGCGATGCTTATTCCTTGATCCGTATACTCGACCGCTTCGGAAATCTCTTTTTCGATAAGCGGGTCGATGGTTACTACGTCGAGCTTGCCGTCCTCGGATTGATGTTGACGGCATATATTTCTGCCTAGCGCCGCCCGAACGTTTTCGGTTAGGATATCGATGTTCTTGGTCATTCTCGCATGGTCGCCGAGCGCTTCTAAAATCGTGACCATGTCTCTGATAGAGACCCGCTCACCCAAGAGATTCTGCAAGACCTGCTGGACTTCGCCGACGGCCAACACACCCGGCACTAGTTCGTCGACGACTATCGGGTAGTTCTGTTTCACGTTGTCTAGCATCGACTGGACATCTTGCCGGCCTATCAACTCATGGGCGTATTTCTTGACTATTTCAGAGACATGCGTGATTACTGCGGACGTTGGGTCGACCACTGTGTAGCCCAAGACCTCGGCTTCTTCGCGCCGTTCCGGGTATATCCAACGAGCGGGTAAGCCGAACGCCGGCTCGATGGCGTCGATTCCTTCTACCTTGCCGCTCGTCGTGCCCGAGTCGATAGCGATAAGCTGGTCGAGATAGATAGTCCCTCGTGCGATATCGACGCCTTTGATCTTTACGCGATATTCGTGCGACGGAAGCTGGATATTGTCGCGGATACGAATTGGCGGCACAATATAGCCCAAATCAATCGCGACCTGGCGTCGCATCAAAGTTATTCTATCCAAAATATCGCCGCCCTGATCCGGGTCGACCAGCGGGACGAGGCTGTAACCAATTTCAAGCTCCATCGGGTCAATCTGCAGCATCTCTATCAGATTATCGGCAGCTGGAGATTCTGACTCGGCAACCGCGCTCTCATCTAGCGCCGGCTTATTCTTTTCCGCGCGATTCAGGTAGTATGCGGCGGCAGTTGCCAGACCGCCGAGCAGAAGGAAGGGTAACTTGGGTAATCCCGGTGCAAAGCCGAAAGCGATAATCAGAATACCGGCGAGCATGAGCCCGCGCGGCTGGGAGAGCAACTGTCGCGAAAGGTCTTGGCCCAGGTCGCTATCGGACGACATTCTGGTGACGACAACACCTGACGCGGTCGAGAGTAGAAGCGCAGGAATCTGAATCGCTAAACCCGCGCCAATCGCTATGCGACCGAACGTTTGCATTGAATCGATGAGACTCATACCTTGCTGGGTCGCGCCAATGATAAAGCCGCCGACTAGATTGACTATTGCGATAATGATGCCGGCAGTGGCATCGCCTTTCACAAATTTCGATGCACCGTCCATGGCCCCATAGAAGTCGGCTTCTCGTTGAACCACGCGCCGCCTATCTTTCGCCTCGACTTCGGTGAGGATACCGCTATTCAAATCGGCGTCGATCGCCATTTGCTTTCCGGGCATGGCGTCGAGTGTAAATCTTGCGGCTACCTCGGAGATTCTGCTGGTACCGGATGTGATTACAATGAACTGTACGATGACTAAGATCAGAAAGATAATGATTCCGACGACGTAATTATCGCCGATGATAATCGAGCCGAAGGCATCGACCACGCTGCCGGCATTACCGAGCGACAGAATGGCTCTCGTGGTAGAGATATACAGGCCCAGCCTAAAAAGCGTCGAAACAAGTAGGTAGGTGGGGAAAATCGAGAATTCCAGCGGCTCTTTATTATACATCGTGGTCAGAAGTGTCACGACCGCAACGATAATATTGAAGACGAGGAGTGCGTCTATGATCGCGCTTGGCATCGGTATGATGAGAAGCGCAATGATCAACGCGATAAGACTAGCGATCACAGCGTCGCTATACCTGTTTATTTGTCCCATAAATGATGCGGGTAGTGCTTGATCTTGTGCCATGTCTGTTCCGGCTATTCTAGGTGATGAACGCTGTCTTTATCCGCTTATTGTATACTATTAGCGCTTGAATATCTATTTTCTAACCTGCCGTTGAGCTCAGGTATTTACGCTTCTCTTATGGGCTTGATGTGCTCTGTCGACTAGCTCGTTAGCGTCGGTGCATGCGTTC
>MELI01000020.1:3756-11144 GCA_001767575.1 Candidatus Aquicultor primus
TTGTAAAGATCCGCCGGTATCTCCTGGTCGACATCGACCGATTTAAACAAGGCTTGTGCTAGCGGTTTGTCTTCGACAATCGGGATAGTGTGCTCTTTTGCCAGGGCGCGTATCCGTTCGGCGACTAAGCGCTGTCCTTTTGCTATGACTTTGGGCGCGCCCATGTTTGCCTGGTCATACTTGAGCGCTATGGCCAATCGCGTTGGGTTGGTGATAATCACATCAGCGTTTGGAACCGCTTGCATCATCCTCTTCATACTCATCTCCATTTGCTGGTGTTTGATCTTCGCTTTAATTTGCGGGTCACCTTCAGCTTGTTTGTATTCTTCCTTGATTTCTTTCTTAGTCATCATGATGCTTTTGTTGTGGCTATATCGCTGGTATGCATAGTCGAAGATAGCGATTATCAGAAGGGCGATGCCGGTCTTGATTCCTATTTCATATGCAATCGAGCCAAGGACAACCAGCATCTGCCAAACATCGAGGTTTATGAGGTTGATCATATTCTCAAAATTGCCCGCGATGACCGAGTAGGAGACATAACCGACTACGATGATTTTGACGGAGGACTTGAAGAGTTCCACAAATGCTCTTGGCGAAAAGAGCCGCTTCAGACCTGAGATAGGGTTTATCTTCTTAAAATCCGGCACTAGAGGTTTTGCCGTAAACAAAAAGCCGACTTGGGCGAAGCTGGCGACAAGACCGACAACTGCGCCGACTACGATGACCGGCAGGAGATTTTTTGCGAAAAATATTGATAAATTAAGAAGGAGCGCCGACAGAATCTGCTCATTCATATCGAATGAAGCGGGGCTCTGCAGGAAGTAGCGCATCAGGTCGGTTATGCCCTCAAAAGCGGTTTGCCCTAAGTTGCGCATGGCAAGCAGGATAGCGATGATAATAAAGGCTGAGTTGATCTCAGTGCTCCGCGCAATCTGTCCTTTATTTCTCGTTTCTCGCTTGCGTTTAGGTGTAGCTTTTTCGGTTCTTTCCGAGTTTGCCATATTTCGACAGTCCTTATTTGATAGACCTGATCATTTGTTCAGGCATCTGGCCAAAAATCTGGCTCATATATATTAATAGTAGTGAGAGCATGGAGATTATCGCGATGAAGCCGACCGTTATTTTTAGCGGCATGGCTACTATGAACACGTTCATCTGTGGTACGGTTCGCGCAATAATGCCGAGTGCCAGGTCGGTGATTAGTAACACCCCGATTGCCGGTCCACCGATTTTCAAGCCAATTACGAACATGTTGGCGACCATTCCAACGAAATGACTGGTTATCGCAGGGCCGAATTCGAACATCGTGAGCGGCACGACATCAAAACTCTTTGCCAGCGCGGTGAAGAGAAAGTGATGTCCGTTTATAGCCAAGAACACCAGAATCGCGAGGAGGTTCTTGAACTGACCCATAATCGATACGGAGAGGTTGCTCAGTGGGTCGATGACATTGACCATGCCAAAGCCCATCTGTATATCGATAATCTGTCCTGCCAGCAAGAATCCCATGAAGACAAGGGTCGCAGAAAACCCTATTAGTGCGCCAACAGTCAGTTCTTTCGCTAATAGCAGCGCAAAGTCGATCATATGCATGCCCGGGTCGACGTTGCTTGGGATAAAAGGGAGGACGACAAGGCTGGTCAGCAGTGCCAGCCCAACCTTCACCTGTGTCGGGATGTTGCGGCTACCGAAGATAGGTGCGAGAAAAAACACACCCGAGACGCGAGTGAGAACCAGCAGAAATGTGAGCAATCGTCCGGGTTCGAGTTGCAAAACGTCCAAATCGTGCTCCTGTATTGCTTATCGCTTAGCCGACGGGTTCTTTTCAAGTCTTATGCTTACGGTAAGACCTCAATAGTCACGGTCGGGCTACTTGATATAGGTCGGCAAATTTACAAAGATGCTCGTCGTAAAATCAATCAGCTTGGTGAGCATCCAGGGTCCGAAAATCGCCAGCGCCAGCATAGTTGCGAGCAGTTTAGGTATGAAGGTCAATGTGAATTCTTGAATCTGTGTCACCGCTTGGAGAATGCTTATGGTAAGGCCGGTAATCAAGCTAAAGATAAGCACCGGTAGCGCCATCTGAAGGGTCAATATAAGCGCGTTTTTTCCTATTTCCATCGCCAATGAGTCAGTCATACGCACCCGCTCCCACAATCAGTTGAATCCCATAACCAGCGCTCGTGTGACAAGATGCCAACCATCGACCAAAACAAAAAGCAATATTTTTATTGGTAGCGATATCATAACCGGAGGTACCATGAGCATACCCATAGACATCAGTATGCTGGCTACTACCATGTCGATTACGAGAAAGGGGATAAATATAAGAAAACCGATGATGAATGCAGCGCGAAGTTCGCTAATAATAAATGACGGGATGACAACATAGGTCGGCACGTCAGCGCGAGTTCGAGGCTGATCGAGCTTGGCCAGGTGGACGAAGAGCGCCAGGTCTTTCTCACGCGTCTGTTTAAACATGAAGTCGCGTATGGGGTTGGATGCTCGCTCGAACGCCTGGTCGAATGAGATCTGCTCCGCCGTATATGGCTTGATTGCGTTATCATTGATTTGGCCGAAAACAGGTGCCATGACGAAGAAGGTCAGAAATAGCGCCAGCCCTATAAGGACCTGTGTCGGTGGTATCTGCTGCGTGCCGAGAGCGTTTCTAATAAAAGCAAGGACGATGATTATCCTGGTAAACGAAGTGACCATAATCAACAAAGCCGGCGCCAGCGAAAGAACGGTGAGCAGTAGCAATATCTGGAGGCTGGTCGAGATATCCTGTGGGTTTTGAGCCGTTTCCACACCAAACGATATTTTTGGCAAAGGTATCCCGTTTGGCACCTGTTCTGCTCCTGAAACAAAACCGGTCATGACCGTAAAGAGCAGTCCCAGGGCTAATATCGTGATTTTACGAGCAGCTCGTGACCGTGGCAAGAGCGCGATCATCTACTCTTTTCACCCCTACCCTTATTCGACGACGACGTGCCATCAGACCTTTTGCTATCTTGCTTCTTGATCTCCTCAAGGAGCTGATTGATGTTCTGTCCGGTGGAGTGAAGGTCATCTCTCCAGTGATTTTCAGTGCCAAGCGATGACTCCGGCTCACGCTTTGCCGGTCGCCGAGATTTCGTCTGGGGCTTCTTTTGCGCTTTTGAAAAACGACCGCTAAATTTCTCAAGATACGTCTGGAATGGTTGGAGTGGCTCTGGTTTCGTCGTCGCGAGGTTTCTTAGCGCCTCGACTTGCTCGAAGTCGTCGATTTCGGCAAGCGGATTGATGTTGTTGCCGGCAAGACCCACGACCAGGACTTTGCCTGCCGCCTCCACCAGGCATACTGCTTTGCCAGGCGCGAGATAGCGGATGTCGAGGACATGGATAAGTTCTTGGCCGCCGGTAATCGAATTGTATTTTGTCGTAAAGACCTTTATACCGAATATCGCCAAGAAGCCGACCCCTATGACGAGCGCGAAATAAAATATATATTTGATTGCGCTGACTATGGTCTGGAAGATTCCCGCCAAAAAGCTCGTTTTTTCTTGTGGTTCGCCCGGGTCTTGGTAGGTGTCGAAAAGGAATTCGTCGCCGCTTTCCTTTTTAGGTGGTGAGGCGGTCTTATTCTTAGCGCTTTGGTTGGAAGAGGTGACCGCGTCCGCCTTTTCTTTAGATGCCTCCGCGCGCTCCTCCGCACCAATGGCGGCAGTCTCCTCGCTCGCAGTGCCGTCAGCGGTCAACTCGACGCCGCTATCTTCGGCAAGCGGCGGTTCGGCGAAGACGACGGCGGTATGGCTAAGAATAAGAAGAGCAGTGAGCAATGCCAATATTGTCATTGCTGCAATATGTTTGAGTCTGAAGCACAGGCTAAGCAAACCCGCGGAAGCGACCCACGGCGCGAGGCCTTTTCGGCTCGCGAACCCAATCCGGTCTTTTTCGTTGATCATGGCTACCATCCATTTATGCTGCATTCAGTGATACTATTAACCGGTCTACCGCTCTTTAGCGGTATTCGCATTACTATATGATTGTTAATTTAGGGCTAGCACGGCTTACTGTGGTTATAACGGCCAATGCTATCCTTATAAATATCCCAAAGTTAACTCGCTAATGCAAGCATCATGCGCTAGTTAGGCGACCGAGAGGAGCACGATAGCGCCATATCTGTCGGTTCCGAAGACATAAGCCCTAGCCGTAGAAGTGCAGTGCCACCGAGCTATCACAAAACAAATCCTCATAATTTTGGGATTTACTATTAAAATATCCAATAAATCGCCGATTAAGTCCTGTAGAGAAACCATGGGGAACAGTTGCCAAGTCGTTTCAACCTTGCTCGATAAGGTCCGTACGGCAAGAGTCATGACAAGCGACATCGAGCATCTTTAAATCGAGGGAGGCAGATAATGATGGAAGATAAATCTTTTGAGCAAGACCAGCTGGTAGTCTTTGAGTTATCGGGAGAGTCTTTCGGCATAGACATCAATGCCGTGCAAGAAATCATCAGGATGCAGCAGATCACCGATGTACCGAAAGCCCCAATGCATGTAAAAGGCATTATCAATTTACGCGGCAAGGTGATTCCAATAGTCGATCTTCGCGATAAGTTTGGGTTAGTGCAGACGGAAGAGACCAAGTCGACAAGGATCGTAGTTGTAGACGTTACCGGTTGTACGGTAGGGATGATCGTAGATGCGGTCTCTGAAGTCCTCAGAATCAGCAAGGACCAAATCGAGGATCCATCGGCGATAATCGAGTCGTATGAGAAATACTTGCTTGGAATAGGCAAGCTAGAAGAGCGTTTAGTACTCTTGCTCGACCTGGGAAAGGTCATTCCTGAAGCGTCGCAGCTTCAGGCCGTCGCGTAATTGCTTGACAAGAATATGCGTCGTGCAAGCTTCGGTTTAATAAAGGATGTAGACAGCAAGCAGGCCTGGTGAGAATCCGGCCTGTTTTCTAATTCCTGTAGAAATAAGAGGACATTTAAGCTCGAAAGTTTTTTGTCGATAGTATGTCTATCTATTTTCTTACATTACCGGATACGGAGGAGTTCATGGTAGGGCATACAAGGTTAGGGACAAAGATCACAATCGGTTTTGCACTGATGCTGCTGCCCCTGCTAGTCATGGGCTTTATGAGTTTCAAAGCGCTCTCCGATGTTGAACAGAACTCATTTTTATACAAAGATGTCGAGACGAAATCAAAGAAGGTCGGCGACTTGCAATCGCTTATAGGGCGCAGCGCCATGAAACTCAACGATACTTATCATAAGCGAGACACTGCGCAAGTCCAAGAGTACAGGGCGCTCCGTGTTGAGATAGACAAGACTATTACCCAGCTTCAAACTCTGATGTCTTCGCCCGAGGCTAAGCAAGTGATTTCGCGAATGAAATCCGATATGGCTCTAGCTGATACTAAAGCGAGTGAGGTGTTAGCCGCTGACGACTCGACCGATGCAAACTTGAAGATGGAAGAGTATGATGCCTTGGCAGCCAACGCGCTGGCCGATGCTGATCGGCTACATGTTTTGATTCGGCAATATACCGATGACCTCTCGCAGCAGATGACATCGGTGGGGAAACGGGCAAATGCTGTCAACGCACTGGTTTTGGTCATAGCGCTGGTTGTCTGTATTAGTGTTATCGCTTGGGTCAGGATCAAGGTCATCAGGCCGTCTAAGCAGATGTTTCTGGAGTTTGTCGACGCGTCTGCAGACCTCAATGCTTTCCTGAGCGATGTTTTCGCAGACTCGGAGCATGTCAACCAGGCCAGCACCAAAATCGCCACATCTCTCGGTTCATTGTCGGAGAGTTCCGATATCGAGCATGAAGCTGCGAAAGAGGTAGATAAACTGATTGAGCAGATAGCGCTAGCCGTTAATCAGGTCGCCCACGGGGCGCATGAACAGTCGAAGGACGCTGTTGAGATCAACGGTATGATGGGGCAGTTTAAGTCAGCCATAGAGAGTGTTACCAGTAATGCCATGACAGTCGCACAGTTTGCTTCGGAAAGCCTCGGCATAGCGGAACAGAGCAAGGATACCGCTGAAGCGGCGACCGCCGGAATTGCACGGACCACAGAGACCGTCCTCTCCTCGGCTAACAAGATACAGATGCTGGGCGAGACGTCTAAGCAGATAGGCGAAATCATCGAAGTAATCGACGATATCGCCGAGCAGACCAATCTCTTGGCGCTAAATGCGGCCATCGAGGCCGCGCGTGCCGGTGAACACGGCAAAGGTTTTGCCGTAGTCGCCGATGAGGTGCGAAAGCTGGCAGAGCGTTCAGCGAGAGCCACCGGGGAGATAGCCAAACTTATAAAGGGAATCCAAGACGAAACACTCGAAGCGGTAGCCGCCATGGAACAGGGCACACAAGAGGTCGCATCCGGGACCGAACTCACGAAGACCATAGGCCTATCCATCGATGAGATGATCGAATCCATAGAAGAAGTGATGATGCAAATTGCAAATGTTCGGTCCGCATGCAATGCAATGGCCGCGATATCGGAGACCGTTGTCAGTTCCGTCGCGGGCATAGCGGCTGTAACGCAAGAGAACACGGCGCTGACAGAGCAAGTTGCTGCTTCGGCTGAGAGTGTGACCCAGACCGTTGATGGTATGACCAGCCAGCGCGAGCTGGTGAACACATCGATTCAGGATATATCGGCATCAGCGGGTGAGACCAGCATATCGCTCGACCAGATGACTTCGACATTGCAGAAACTCTCGTCGATGGCCAATGGACTTGATAAGCTGGCAGGCTCTCTTAAGTGGTAGTTAGGTTTCCCTAAAGAGGAAACGAATAGAGACGATATATACAGAAGCATTAACGTCGCCAAACTAGCAGCGTTAGTCGAATTGCCTAAGGAGGAAGCAGAGTGATTCCAGTAATAATAGTGTCAATCGGTGCTCTAATAATGCTCGCCGCAGTCATCAATTGCCGGCGATTGATCACTATCGTCAAGAAAACGGAATACGGCTCGAAATGGATGGCACTATTCGTCTTCATGATGGCCTTTCTTGCGAGCTACGTGTTTTACGGCGCAATCTTATTTAAGAACATTCACTTGGTCGACCCGAACCTTCTAGTAAGTCTCGTCTTTCTGTTTGGCGCGATATTCGTCTTTATGGTCGTCGCGCTCAACTATTCGACCTTTGATGGTCTTCTTGTGAGGAAGCAACGAGAGCTGTTTGAGAAAATCACAAAAAGCGCTCACAGCTTGCAGACCTCAGCTAAGCGTCTGGCAACAGGCTCAGATGCCATCAGCCAGACTTCCACTCAGGTTGCACAAGGCGTCTACGGAATCGCTAGCGATGTGGAGCAACAGAGCAGGTCTACTTCTGAGGCTCACGGCTTAATCGATCAAATCGCATCCGCTATCGACCAGGT
>MELI01000020.1:11173-11474 GCA_001767575.1 Candidatus Aquicultor primus
GCGTCTCCGATACGACGCAAAGTATGAATCAGCTCGCAATGTCAATCAATAAGGTTGCGGAAAACGCGAAGGTCGTATCGAACGCGGCGTCGGAAGGCTCGGTCGTCGCGACCCGGGGACAAGAAGCTGTCAGTGAGACAATCTCCGGTATGGAGAAGATTAGAGGAACGGTCCTCTCCTCGGCTAACAAGATACAGATGCTGGGCGAGAAGTCCAAGCAGATAGGCGAAATCATCGAAGTAATCGACGATATCGCCGAGCAGACCAATCTCTTGGCGCTAAATGCGGCCATCGAGGCCGC
>MELI01000021.1:0-1081 GCA_001767575.1 Candidatus Aquicultor primus
GAGATAAGATCGGTCCCGTATGATTCGGTGGTTCCCGGTACTACTGAGGAGACCCGAACGGTAATGGGTTATGATTTAGGGGTGCGCACGGAGATATCCTGGGTGGATGACGCTGCGGACTTAACAGGACCAGACGACACCAACGACAACCCCAACGACTACAAGCAGGTTGTCATAACCGTAAGCTGGCTTGAGAGCGATGGCCTTAAATCGATAAGCGCGGCAACGTTTGTCAGGAGTACCCCAAATAAGACGCAGCCGCCGACCGTGAACTTCGTGATTGCCGAGAACGATTATAACGCCACGCCGCCAAGCGGCACGGTATTTGGGCTTGACGCGGGCTATGCTTTATATAATGAATTATACGAGCAGTGGCTTAATAATGGAACTATTCCGCTAAAAGCAACGGGCACCGACCCTGACGCAGACCTTCTCTCAATGCGCTTCATGGTAAGCGGTATCACGCCTGTGGACGGTCTATATGGGTTTGACCCCATAGCGAGCTATACGAACTCACCGACTTGCAGGTGGCCCAGGATTCAAGACGCTGCATTTTGGCCTGAGGGGGCGCACGAAGTCGTCGTCGAGGTTTGGGATGCTCAAGGCGGAAGGGACGCGAAGAGCATATTTTGGTACATAGACCGGCTTTGCCCATATTGGGAAGTACTTGAACCTGCAAACCTGGCCGCGACAGCGCTTAGTCAGAGCGCCATACAGCTCTCTTGGCAGAAGGCTTGGGATGGCAACGAGCAAGTCAATCGATATAGAATCTACAGACAAGCGCCCGGGGAAGGAAGCTTTTCCGTGCTTGTTCCAGAATACAACAATTCAACCCCCAATTATCAAGACCAAGGCTTGTCGGAGTGGCAAACCTACTCCTATTACATCAGTGCGCTTAGCGTCGGCGGTCGTGAGTCGACCATGACGAGCGACAGTGTTTCGGCGACTACCTGGTTTTCTATTACCGGTGAACCTGTTAAAGAGCAGGGCGATCGCAAAGTAATCATCAGTTGGAATCCGAGTGCATGGTCGCCACTGGGCGGGCCGCCGCTGGGAGTCACGATACACCGCTACGATATTT
>MELI01000021.1:1109-1251 GCA_001767575.1 Candidatus Aquicultor primus
GGTAGGTAACTTGACCAGCTATAAAGATGATAATAACGGAGAGGGGCTCGCAAAGACGACTCCCTATGACTATAAGATAAGAGCCATTAATAACAGCGGCCAGGAAATCAACCAGAGCATCTCGATTTCCGTAATTACCGGG
>MELI01000021.1:1272-5484 GCA_001767575.1 Candidatus Aquicultor primus
TTATGGATACGCTAAGAAATGAAGACGGGTTGACTCTAATAGAGCTTATGGTCTATGGGGCTTTGCTGTTGGTAATTTTGAGCGGCGCTTACATGATGTACGACGCGTCAGCAACTATATATACGACAGCAAACGGCCAGGCCGAAGCGCAGGGCAAGGGTCGCATCGCACAGACATCGCTGGCAAAGCATATGCGCATGGCCGAGAGTTTTCAAGAGGCGGGGGATTATTCCGTTAACTTGAGAGCCGACATCAACGACGATAATCTTTGGGACAAAATCGAATACTATGTGGTCGATGATACCCTGTATCGCCGAATAAACGATGGAACACCGGCTTCTATTATGAAGGGACTCAGGAATGAGGAGCAGTCTATGCCTATCTTCAACTACTTCGACCTAAACGGGACGTCGATGTCGACCGATACGGCTTCACGTATCACTAAAACACACAAAGTAGAGATTAGTCTGGTAATCGATTCAGACCCGAACAGATTGCCGGAGCCATATATTTTGAAAACCATGGTGACTTTAAGAAACAAGGAGTAGGAGAATCTTATGCTTAAAAGATTGTTCGAAGACGAGCGGGGCATCGCGCTGCTTACGGTAGTGGGCGTAATGCTAATCGTTACCATATTGAGTTTTGGGGTCATCACGATAGCCAAAAGCGACCTCGTTCTGTCGGAACGCGACGAGGAATATACCGAAGCGCTCCATGTCGCTGAAGCCGGCATACAAAAGGCGCTGTGGCAGCTTGAACAGCTTGGAAGCACGATGGAGCCAAAGACTTTTACGATTAACGTCGGCGATGGTTTAGCAGAAGTCAACGCTGTTCAGGACGTCGGCAGCCAGTGGTATTGGACAATAGAGTCTACCGGCACGAGCGGTCAGATGAAGCGAAAATTAAAGGTCAGTGTCTTCAACTTTTCGCTGTGGAACATGAACATGGGCTTGGGTGAAGCTAATTCGATGGCCTCGGGCGGCAACGGAATTCTCGGTACTACGTCAATCGACGGACCGTTTTACGTGCGTGGCAACGTTGAGCTTTCGGGTAGTTCTGAGATAACCGGCGGACCGTTTTTTATAAAAACAGGGACACTGAGGTTTATGAATAACAGCTCAACGCTTGGCAAGTCTGCGGAACCCATCGCCGCCTATATCGAGCCGGCCGATGGGAACGAAGATATTCTCGACAAACATGGCAACCCACTCGAGCCCGGGCATCCTCAAGTCAATGTGAGCCAGCTTTCGAACCAGGTCCCTGATATCAAGATACCACCGCTCGATTCTCTTACCGCTTACAGAACGCGGGCAGCGTCTGAGTCTGAAGAGACATGCACGGCATATCCGGGGATTATCGCGACGCAATCCGGCGATAGCGGCTACAAAGTGCTCGATAACGATATAAATCTGGAGAGCGGGACATTGAATTCCCGACCGATGTACTATATCAATAGCACGATAAACGACTTTGGTGTGCCGGGCGGCGAATTCGCTTGGGACAATATCAATAAGCGGCTTTATATCAACGGCACCATATTTGTGGATGGCAATCTGACAATCGGGGATTCGGCGAACACCGAGATCTCATATTACGGGCGGGGCACAATAGTTGTTAATGGTGAGATTTTTGTAAATGGAAAGCTGAGACCCCCGTTCCATGACGGTTCGTATAATATGGATGGCGCGCATGTGCTCGGTTTAGTAACGGCCGAGACTATATATGTCGACATCTCGGGCTCTAACTCAAATCCTACCCGAGACGTTCCCGATATCACCGGTGCTTTTTTCGCTACTAAGAAGGTTAAGATATCCACGAACAATACTTCGTTTGTGGGGAGTATGCTCTCCGGCATGCTGGACTTTGCCGATGGGACTAACAACAGCCACCTATACACACACGAAGCGTTGCCGAGCTTTTTGCCGCCATCACTTCCGGGAAGTGAGGGATTTCTTACCATGACCGCGTCATGGCGGGAAGTGCAGTAACGCTGGTGCCCCATAATCCAGGCATCCAGTTTTAGCTCATCAAACCACCTGATAAGAGTGGATAAATAGCTCTCCTACCCCTAAAGTATTATGGCCACTAACCGATGCAATAACAGATAGATGCATTGGGCCTATAGCCCCATCTATTAGCCCCGCACCAATTGTTGAATTGAATATGCAAGTAACGAGCTTTATACGCAGGAGGATATTTTGGGACTGTTTGGTCTTGGTAATGGGGCCGCCCCTATCGGCTTAGATATTGGCAGCACTAGTTTTCGTGTGGCCCAATTGAAAGCAGCTGCGGACAAACCCATGCTCATTGAGTATGCGACCGCAAAGACGCCAAAAGGATTGATTACCGAAGGTGAGATTAGCGACGTTGATGGCGTTGCTAAGGAGCTTGCCTCGCTTTGGCGTTCTAATAAAATTGTCGAGAAGCGCGTTGTAGTAGGCGTCGCAAACCAGAAGGTCGTAGTCCGCGTCGTAGAGATGCCGGTGATGACCGAAGCAGAGTTGAGAAGCGCTATCCAATACCAGGTGAGTGACTATATACCGATTCCGGCTGATGAGGCCATCATCGATTTCCAAATACTCTCAGAATACAGCAAAGACTCGCATGAGCGGGTAATGGATGTGCTGCTGGTAGCGGCGCGCAAAGACATGATAGAAACCACGATAGCGGCGGTTGAGGGCGCGGGACTGAAGCCAGTCATCGTCGACGTTTCGTCGCTTGCGTTTGCGCGGGTAGTGATGGGTGATACCGCTAAGCCATTGTTGCTGGAAGATGATGAACCGGTGGGCGCAACGGCCTTGATAAATCTGAGTGCTACCCTGTCCGATATAGTCGTTGTCGAAGATAATACGCCGCGTTTTACCAGGATTAGCAGTATTGGTGGCAGTACTTTCACGGAAGCTCTCGTTGAACAATTAGGGATGAGCGTCGATGAAGCTGATGATATTAAGGCACGCATAGGTCTACCGTCAGTCGACACCGACGAAGTTCCAGCCGCGATAGACGCAGATATCAAGGAATACGCGGAGGCCGTCCAGAATGTGCTAGAGCAGGAGATGGTTAAGTTCATTGCTGAGATTCGCAGGTCGCTCGATTACTATCTCGTCCAAGCCAACAGGGCCAAAAGCATAGATAGGATAATTGTCACCGGCGGAGGCGCCAAGCTCAAGAATTTTTTAGAGTACCTCAAACAAAACCTGCAAATCGAGGTTGAGCTAGGCAGACCGCTCCAGTATTTTCAAGTCAACAAGAACAGCCTAATCGCTAGAATCGAGGAGGAAGAACTCTCGATGGCGATATGCCTTGGGCTGGCAATGCGAGGTTTAGATCGATGATGGTTGTCAGAGTAAACCTTTTACCAGCTGAGATACGGGATAAAAGGCGTGCTGAAAAGTTTATTCTAGCAGGCTTGGTCGGTATGGTCGCTATCGCGGTGTGCTTGGTCGGTGTCTTCTTGTATAACGTTTGGCGAATAGACAACGCTGCGAAGGACCTCGCGCTCCTGTCGGACCAGGTGGTTAAGATGGAGAGTGCCATCCAGGATTTGCGCATGTATGAGTCGAGGTTGGCCGAGGTTCAAAAGAAAAAGGATATTGTGGAAAAAGCTCTGGCTGACCGGATTCTATGGTCGAAGCTGTTAGAAGAACTGATGATAATCACGCCGAACGACTTGAGTTTGGCAACTCTTTCGGGCAATGCGGAGGGTGTGACTTTCTCCGGAGAGATTCAGGATCCGCTAGATGCCCCTGATTCCGGTCATAAGCCGGTTGCGAAGTGGTTGATACGTCTTGGTGAGTTAAGACTACAGCCCGATGTGTGGTTGAGTTCATCCGATAAACAAGAGAAGCGGATTCTCTTTAGCAATACCATGAAATTTAAGAAAGAGCCAATGCCGCCTGCCCCGCCCAATCCTTCCGGGACGTGATGTGTTGGATAAGTTAGCGTTAAAAAAGCAGATAATAATACTGGTCGCAATAGCAGCGCTTATGTTTGTGCTCTTCTACATGTTTGGCTGGAGCCCGCAGGTTTCTAAGCTCGACGAGCTAAGCAAGAAGAAGACAGAGCAAGAGCAGAGGCTGCAAGCTGCAAAGAACACTCTTTTGATGCTCGAAGAGGTCAAAAGAAATGCGGCCGATGCAGAAATCGAGTACATCAAGCTGTCGAATCGAATGCCGTCGAGCCCGGAACTGCCCTCGCTCATAGTCGAAATAC
>MELI01000021.1:5508-7263 GCA_001767575.1 Candidatus Aquicultor primus
AGTACAACGAGATGAAGATATCCGCGGTTATGAATGGCAGCTATGTGGCATTGATTGATTTCTTGCGACGCGTGGAAAAAGCGCCACGCGCTTTCAAGGTCGATAACATAAACATCAAGGTAACGCAGTATCCTGATTTAAACATGAATGCGTCTATCAGCGCATTTACCATGGGTGAAGGGACATCGACGCCCCCGCCTCCGCCGCCGATGAAAAGTGTGTCGGCGCCATAGAAGGTTGAGATTGAATGGGACTCAAAGACAAGTTTTCCGAGCTTAAAATGAAGAATACGCTTAGTACGTCGAAGGGCAAGGGAATTGCCATCGGCTTACTGCTGGTCATATTATTGCTTGTAGTCCTGGTCGTGATAACGTTTGCTCTTCCAAAACCAGGCAACTTAGCGGTACAGGCTCCGCATTCTGCCGTCCCACAACCGATACCTCAGCAGTCGCCGTCTGAGCAGACTACTGAAACGGTAGCGGAAGACGAAACCGTCATCACAGACTATGACCTATTCGAATATAAAGACCCTTTTAGGCCGCTTGTCGAGGAGACGGAGACGCCGATAGGGTTAGCCAGTGGCAGCGAGGACGGTACTGGAGATGGCGCGCTTCTTACGTCGCTTGCGCTCGTCGATATCGTCGAGCAGGGCGGTGCGCGGTATGCGATTGTCACGTTCGATGGCGTAGAATATACTGTTGGAAGTGGCGAGCAGGTCGCGGGGTCTCCATTCCTGGTCGAGGACATCGGCGAGGGAAGCATTACTGTTCTTTACGGTGATGACAGGTTTACGCTCCAACTTGGGCAAGCGATAATAAAGTAACGGGCCTGTTAACGAAGCTGTTAAGCGGTTTATTGTCAGCATTCCGGAATGGCCTGTGCCTTAAGGAAGCATCGCAGGCACGTACATGGATAGAAGTGCCATATTAAGATTAAGCCCCTTTAGGTCTAGACAGGTTACTCCGCATAGCAATGCTACCACTTAACTACTTCACGGCTATTAGTTATACTTATTTGAAAAGATGAGCGAGGTATCATAAGTGCTGAGATATGTTACTGCCGGTGAATCACATGGGCCGGCGCTTGTCGCGATAGTCGAAGGGCTTCCGGCGGGTGTTGAAATAAGAAAAGAATCTATCGATGCGGAGTTGGCCCGTCGGCAATTAGGTTTTGGTAGGGGCGGACGCATGGCGATAGAAAAAGACGTAGCGGAGATTTTGAGTGGCGTGCGGTTCGGCTTGTCGCTTGGTTCGCCGATCACGCTCAAAATCGACAACCGCGACTGGGCCAACTGGACGACGACGATGTCGATAGGTCCGGTCGATACGGAAGTCGAAGACGAAAGGGTGACTCAGCCTCGTCCCGGACATGCCGATTTGAGCGGGATTCTAAAGACGGGGCAAGCAGATATCCGCAACATTTTAGAGCGCTCAAGCGCGAGAGAGACGGCCGCCAGGGTGGCCGCCGGGGCTGTCGCCAAAATATTCTTGCGCGAATTCGGTATAGAAGTTATCAGCCATGTCGTTTCGATTGGCGGGGGGGCGGCTACGATAAATGAGTTGCCCGGGGCTGGGGACTTGGCCAAAATAGATGAATCGCCGGCTCGCTGTTTCGACGCCGTTGCCGAAGGGCAGATGGTCGCGCTAATCGAAGATGCGAAGAGAACTAAAGATACCATTGGTGGTGTTTTTGAAGTGCTTGTATATGGCTGTCCTCCCGGATTAGGAGGGTACACCTCTTGGGAAGAGCGGCTGG
>MELI01000021.1:7297-11506 GCA_001767575.1 Candidatus Aquicultor primus
AGCGATAAAGGGTGTCGAGATTGGCGAGGGTTTTGAGCTTGCGCAAAAGCGCGGTTCCCAAGCCCACGATGAAATATTCTATGAAACACAGCGCGGTTATTATCGGAAGACGAATCGCGCCGGCGGCATCGAGGGCGGTATGACCAATGGCGGTGTCGTCGTCGCCAGGGCGGCGATGAAACCGATTCCGACGCTGATGCAGCCGCTCAAGACAGTCGATATCGTTTCCAAAGAGGCGGTTGACGCGGTTAAGGAGCGCTCGGATGTGTGTGCGGTTCCGGCGGCGGCAGTCATTGGTGAAGCCGTAGTCGCGTTCGAAATCGCCAAAGCGTTGCTGCAGAAATTCGGTGGAGATGCGCTAGTCGATACAAAGGCGGCCCATGTTCACTATTTGACGAGGTTGAAGAGTTGATGACTATTGCGCTGGTCGGTTTTATGGGGTCCGGAAAGACTACGATTGGCCGGAATCTGGCGCGACGAACCGGCTACCGGTTTGTCGATATCGATAGTGTGATAGAAGATAGGGCGGGCAGAAGTATCGCTGAAATCTTCGAGGCCGAAGGCGAAGCCGCATTTCGCGGGAGCGAAGCCGACGTGTTGGCTGAGCTTTTGGGTGAAGATGGAGTCGTCCTCTCATGTGGGGGCGGCGTTGTCATATCCGAGGCAAATAGGGCGTTGCTTAAAAACGCGGCGACGGTCGTGTACTTGAAAACGGAACCGCTGGAGATATTCAAGCGTGTCGGTGATACGGGGGACAAGAGACCGCTTTTAAAAGCAGGTGACCCGTTAACCGAGATAGAACGCCTCCTGGCCGGGCGGGAACCGCTATACTTGGAAGTGGCGGACATGACCGTTGAGACAACGGATAAGGAGATCGACGCAGTCGTAGACGAGATTCTAAACGAGTTTAAGGTGCGGGGATGGGCAATTGATTAAAAATGTGGTAGACGTCGCCCTCGGTGATAGAAGTTATAAGATATATATCGGAGACCGGGTTTTACACGGCATAGCCGAGACGATTAAAGAGAAATGCGGGTCCGTAAGGGCGGCGCTCATCACTAACGCTAAGGTTTGGGATTATTACGGCTCCCAGGTCGTAGAGGCGCTTGATGTCGAGGGCATCGGTTATGAGCTTATTCTGGTGCCCGATGGAGAACAGGCTAAATCCTTAAGCGTGGCCGAGAAAGTATATGGCGAGCTTATCGAGAAGGGGTTTGAGCGCAAGGATGCGATAATAGCGCTGGGCGGCGGTGTAGTTGGAGACCTCGCCGGGTTCGTTGCGTCGACGTATGAGCGCGGGATAGCTTACGTTCAGGTACCGACCACGCTGTTGGCTCAGGTAGACAGTAGTGTCGGCGGGAAGGTTGCCGTAAACCACCCGCTCGGCAAGAACATGATAGGAACGTTTTACCAGCCGTCGCTCGTCTACATCGATGTTGCAACGCTGAGCACGCTCTCGGAGCGGGATTATGCGGGCGGGATGGCCGAAATAATCAAATATGCGTTCATAAAGGGTGAGCCGCTCTTGAGCTTGCTGCAGGAGCGAAAAGATGAAATTCAAGCGCGGGATGTCGACGTGCTTTCACAGATTGTGATGATGAGCTGCTCTATTAAGGCGGAGATCGTCGAAGCGGATGAACGGGATTTGGGCTTGCGGGCGGTCTTGAACTACGGTCACACGCTTGGCCACGCTATAGAATCGGTCAGCGGATACCAGTACAACCATGGTGAAGCGGTAGCTATCGGCATGGTGTTCGCCGCCGAGTTGAGCGAACGCCTGGGCTTGTTGGAGAAGAAGGACGTGGAGCTGCACAGGCGGGTCATCGACATGTACGGGCTCCCTTCTTCGATGAATGCGTCAAGTATAGACGAGTTTATGAAAGTCATGGAGAGGGATAAGAAGCGGTCGATGGGCGGGCATGTATTCGTCCTGCTAGACGGGGTAGGCAATCCCGTTGTTCGCAGGGTAGACGATAATGATTTAATTGCAGCGCTTGAAGCATTTCTGAAGGAGGGGTAAGAATGGGTCGCATACTGGTGATTCACGGTCCTAACCTTAATATGTTGGGCACTAGAGAGACTGGTGTCTACGGGGAAACTACGCTTGAAGCAATAGATCAGATGATAACAGCGGAGGCTGGGAAGCATGGGTTGGAGGCGGAGTTCTTCCAGTCGAACCATGAGGGAGCGATTATCGACCGCGTGCAGCAGGCGCGCGCCGGCGGGTTCGATTGCATCATCATAAACCCGGGAGCCTTCACGCATTATTCTATTGCTATCAGGGATGCGATCGCGGGCATCGATATACCGGTAATTGAGGTCCATATTAGCAATATCTATACGCGCGAAGAGTTTAGGCACAAATCTGTGATAGCGCCGGTGGCCGTCGGCCAGATTTCCGGATTTGGCGCGCATAGTTATGTCGTAGCGGTAAGGGCGGCAGCGGAGCTGGTTAAGTAAGAGGTTGCGACGACCTAACGTAGCAGACCTTCTATTGTTAGGCCCTAAGCGAGTATCGTCTGTTATACCATGGATAATGGGAGATTTGGGATAAACTACTTCGAACGTCTAAACAAACTTAGAGAACGCATCAGAGCGGCTGAGATTGACGTCTTACTCGTCAGTGAGCCGCATAATATTTTCTATTTATGCGGTTGCGCGGGCGGGATGACCGGCGCGAGGGTGCGGCTTATCGTAGACGGTGAAAAATCTACGCTCATCATAGACCACCGTTATTATGACGATGCGCTCAAGACGGCGAATGCCGATGAGATTGTGGCCTGGACCAAACCGTCGATGGAAGAGATAGTGGCGCTTGCCCGGCAGAATGGGGCGAAAAAGGCGGGCTTTGAGGCGACACACGTTACCGTGAGACAATTCGAACGGATGGTCGAGGAGTTTGGAGAGGTTCAACTGGTCGGCGTCTCCAATCTAATCGAACCTTTGCGCGAAGTAAAAGATGAGTATGAGATAGCGAACATCACGGCGGCCGCGGCTCTCGCGGACCGTGCGTTCGAACATATCATAGATTTTATAAAACCGGGCACGAGCGAGCGAGACATTGCGATCGAGCTCGACTATTTTATGTTGAGAAACGGTGCGCAGAAACCGAGTTTCGAGACGATAGTCGCCTCGGGTGTGAATTCGGCGATACCGCATGCTACGCCCTCGGAGAAAAGAATCGAGCCGGGTGATTTCGTAAAACTAGATTTCGGCGCGGTTATCGAGGGCTATCACTCCGATATGACGCGCACGGTCGTTGTGGGAGAGGCCGGCGTTCGAAAACGCGAGATATATGAAAAAGTAAAGGAAGCTCAGCTCGCCGCGCTGTCGGCGGTCGCTCCCGAAAAAAGTGGCGAAGAGATAGATGCAGCGGGCAGGCATATTATCGAGGAAGCAGGCTTCGGGGAGCATTTTACGCACAACCTGGGTCATGGCGTTGGCCTTAATGTCCATGAGTTGCCGGCGCTGGGCGTGGGCAGCAAGGGCTTGCTAAAGCCGGCGATGGTCGTTACAGTGGAGCCGGGAATATATATAAGCGGCTTCGGGGGTGTCCGCATAGAAGACCTCGTTGTCGTGACCGAAACAGGCAATATGATATTGACGCACTCGACGAAAGAGCTGCTTGAGTTGTAGAATTACTGGGATAAAGCGATTTTAGGCATTTCAGGGAAACAGACACGGATGATAGAACATATATTTGAGGTAGCTTAAATTTCCGGGTCCTCCAGGTATCTATATAAACCCGAATGCACGGCGCTAAAACAATACGGAGGTTTTTGATGATTTCGACGAACGAGTTTAAGAACGGGATGACGATGTATGTCGATAGCGTGCTATATCAGATTGTTGATTTTCAGCATGTCAAGCCAGGTAAAGGTGGTGCGTTCGTTCGCACGAAGCTAAAGAATTTTAAGACCGGTGCCGTGGTAGACAGAACGTTCAGGGCCGGCGAGAAATTCGACCAAGCCGTCGTGAATAGACGCTCCATGCAATATCTCTACAACGACGGCAGCGACTATATGTTTATGGATACCGAAACCTATGAGCAGATAGGTGTGCCGGCAGCCTTTCTGACGAACGAGACGAACTTTCTAAAAGAAAACATGAATGTTCTCATCGCCATGCATGAGGGACAAGCGATAGCCATAGAGATGCCTATAACCGTGGAGCTGGAGGTCACCGAGACCGATCCGGGTTTGAAGGGTG
>MELI01000021.1:11539-12884 GCA_001767575.1 Candidatus Aquicultor primus
TTGTCGATCGCGGTGCCGCGCAGGAACGCGAGCTCGGCAAGCATGTGTCCTTCCAGGATCGCGGGATCCATGACGTGCTTGAGGAAGCTCCCGCCTCCAGCTCGGACGGCGACCTGCTGGAGCAGGCTCCAGTTGTAGTCGCTTCCCGTGCCGTAGATCGACAGTGGCAGATCCCTGGCGCGAGCCAGGTCTGCGAGCTCGACGAGTCGCGGGTGGTCCGTCTGCGGGGATGAGCTCTGCCCATCCGTGAACAGGATCACGCGAGGCAGGGCGCCCGTTGCGATCTCGGGGGTCAGTGCGAGCTCGAGACCAGCGGAGATGTTGGTGGCCATCTCCGGCTGAAGCACTCGCACCTCCTTCTGGATCCGCTGGCGTGACCGGCGATGCAGACTGGTTCGTGGAATCACGAGCCGACCGTCGGTGCTGAACACGGACAAGAGGACGTAGTCACGATCGGTCAGTTCGTCGAGTAGCCTGAGGATCGCCCGCTTGGCGACCTCGAGCTTACTCAGCTTGTCCTGACCCGAGGGGTTCGCCATGGAGCCCGACACGTCGACGACGAGTCGTAGGTCTGTGGGAGGCGCGACGATGTGCCGCGTCCGCGTGTTGGGACGTGTCTCGATGAGGACCTGCACCCGTGTGGGTGCCTGGGCAAGGACATGTGTTCGGCCAAGCCAGATCACGACGTCCAAGAGGGTTTCAGGAGAAAGGGCAACTTCGCTCATGTGGCCTCCTTACCGTTAGAACGGTGTTCCTTGCTTATCTCAATTTGGCTGAAACGTCAATCCTTTTGTCGTCGGGACGGACAACATTGAACCCTTGCGTGTGTGCTATGATAGGTTCGATTATGACTGAAGATTTACTCGCAAAACTCAACGAACAGCAACGAGAGGCCGTCACTCACGTGGAGGGGCCGCTCATGATTGTGGCCGGTGCGGGGACGGGAAAAACCACCGTCGTGACGCATCGGATTGCCTGGCTCATCGATCAAGGGCATGCCAAACCTGAGGAGATTTTGGCTCTCACGTTTACGGATAAGGCGGCAGGGGAGATGGAGGAGCGCGTTGATCGGTTACTGCCGTATGGCTATGTGGATCTTCAGATCTCGACGTTTCACTCATTCGCGGAGAAACTATTGAAACAGTACGGCGCCGAGTTGGGACTCTCGCGAGACTTTCGAATCATGACCGAGCTTGATGCCTGGTTGCTTGCTCGCCAAAATTTCGATCGCTTTGAACTTAACTACTACCGACCGCTGGGGAATCCGACCAAGTACATCCGCTCATTGCTCACGCATTTCTCGCGAGCAAAAGACGTCGGCATCGATCCTGACGAGTACGCAAAA
>MELI01000022.1:0-6653 GCA_001767575.1 Candidatus Aquicultor primus
TTGCCGAACTGGTTCACCAGAAAATATTTCGGGTCGTCGGCGAGCTGGTCCGCCATCTCTATCGCGCCGGGCATTCCCTTACATCCCTCGGTCAACAGCAGCTCGGCGCCGAAAGCCATAAGTATCTGGCGCCGCTCCAAACTCATCGTCTCGGGCATGACTATCTGCAGCTTATAGCCCTTTATCGCGCAGACCATCGCCAGCCCGATGCCGGTATTCCCACTAGTCGCTTCGAGGACTATTTTCTTCTTGGTAAGCTCGCCGCTCTCTTCGGCTTTTTCAATCAAATATTTCGCGATGCGGTCCTTGACCGAGCCGCCCGGATTAGCCGCCTCCAGTTTGGCAAAGACTTTGGCCTTCTTATTCTTGTTCAGTCGCTTTATCTCGACTACCGGCGTATTTCCTATAAGGTCGAGGATGGTGTCGCTCATATCTCACTCCAACTAAAAAGTTATTTTACGGCACAATCATCGCCGTTTACCGCGTCGCAAATCTCAGTCAATAATATCATAAATCAGCTCTTTAGCCTCCTGCGGGTTTGGCGACAAGGTGAACGCCTCATAGACGAGACTCGTCACCGCCGCCAGCGAATGCGCATCGGCGCTGCGCATTTGGGCGATAATCTCACCCGCGTTAATGTAATCTCCGACCTTTTTCGCGACGACGATTCCCGCGGTATGGTCGATTACGTCGTCCTTGGTCTTTCGCCCGGCGCCCAGAATGCGCGCCGCGACGCCTAGCTCCTCGGCGTTTACGCCAACCACATAACCGCTATCCGCGATAATCAAATCCTCTACATATTGGGCGTGAGGCAAGATGCGCCTCGGGTCGTCGACGACGCTCCCGTCGCCCCCTTGCGCTTCTATGAACTCCCGGAACTTCTCTAAAGCCTTGCCGCTTTCGAGAACCTCACTGAGAGCCTCGACGGCATCCTGCCTGCTCGCCGCCAGCCCCGCTTTCATCATCAACTGCGCACCGAGTTCTGTGCAAAGCTCAAGCAAGTCGGGCGAGCCGAAGCCTTTCATCGTATCTATCGCCTCTTCAACTTCGAGCGCGTTTCCGATGGTGATTCCGAGGGGTTGGCTCATGTCGCTTATTACCGCAACAGCCTGCTTACCGAAGCGCTTTCCTATCGATACCAGCGTTTGCGCCAGCTCTTTAGCCTCATCGAGCGTCTTCATGAACGCGCCCGTCCCTACTTTGACGTCGAGAACTATCACATCGGCGCCGCCCGCTATCTTCTTACTCATAATACTGCTCGCTATCAGCGGAATGCTCGGCACCGTCGCCGTCACGTCGCGCAAAGCATATATTTTCTTGTCCGCCGGACATATCTCATCCGTCTGTCCGATTAAGGCGATTCCGATTTCGCCTACCTGCTGGATAAAACGGCTCCGGTTGAGGTCTACGCTGAAGCCCGGTATCGACTCCAGCTTGTCGATGGTGCCTCCGGTATGCCCGAGACCGCGCCCCGACATCTTGGCGACATTCGCGCCTACCGCCGCCATCATCGGCGCCAGGACGAGCGTCACTTTGTCGCCCACCCCGCCGGTACTATGCTTGTCGACTTTAACCCCGTCGATGAAGCTTAAGTCTATGATTTCACCGCTCTCGGCCATCGCCCTGGTCAACGAGAAGGTCTCATCTTCATCGAGTCCCCGGATAAACGCCGCCATCAGAAATGCCGACATCTGGTAATCGGGAATCTTGTCGGCGACATAGCCGTCGACTAAAAACTTTATCTCATCATCGGTAAGGACTTTGCCGTCGCGTTTCTTTGCTAGCAACTGCATGATGCTCATCGTATCCGCCTCCTCTTCTACCGCGAGCCATATCCTCTTCTTCCACCGCTCTCGCCATCCCTAAACCGCGCTTTTTACAGTGTTTGCGGCTATCGTGTATAATATCTATATATATTATCAGGGCTTGCCCTAAAAAGGCACGTAAAACAACCGGCTAGTCCAGCCTTAACTCTATTTTGAATTATGAGCGGCAAAAAAACAAAGCCGAAAACAACCGAAGATAAATCCTTTTTAGCGCGGATGAAAGACGAGAAACCGGGGGCGCTCCCCGCAATCATCATTTTGGTGATGCTCGGCGTCACCCTCGTCTTATTTGAGGTTGCGGGCCGCGTCGATGAAGCAGCTCTGGAGACCGTCCAAAACAAGACTACCGAAAACACCGCGCTCATACCGCTTACCCCCGAAGACCACATGCGCGGGCAGCTCGAACAAGTCATCACCTCGGCTCGAAAGAGACCGTTCCGGGCGAAGGTCTCGACCGAGAACGGCTTCGAGGGACTGTGGACGCAAGACGGATTGAACTACCGTTTCGAAAATTCCACCAAGAGCAAGGTACTCATCGTCAACGCCGCACAAAAGAAACTCTGGGTAATAGACGTGCCTTCGCGAATAGCGCACGAAACACCTTTCGACTCGACTAACATGCCCGCGTTTAATGAACTTATTGCGACGATGTTTTTGGAGGGCCTCTCAACCGCGACGGCATCGGGGACACACAGCCTGCTCGACATCTTACCCTCCGGCGAGAACGCCAAGCTCACCTTCACCGAAGACGACCTACCCGACCGCTGGGAAGGCGATAAGAGCGGCGGCACCGTGCGCTTTATCGATTGGGATTACTTGAGAATAGGCGAGGTCGCCCAAGGCGATTTTGAGCTATGGAAAGGCATTAGGGTAAGCCAACCAACCCCCGCAACGACTACCACGACCACCAAGAAATAGCAGACAAGCGCCAAAAAATTCTTCGACTCCAAAGACTATACTTACGACCAGTATAGGCTCCCAAGCCCCTCGTTTCCCATGTTTAATCACCGGCCGCCCCTCGTCGTTTATCCATCTTAGTTTAGGTTGAACATGTGCTAGAGCAAAAATACAATGTATAATATTGTAATTCCAGCCATTAACTAGTTCGTGCAGCATGCTGGGGCATATATTAAACGAGTTCCTGTTGGTGCCGCCGCAATGAGCGAAGAAAGAATCTTTTCAATATAGGGGATAGGCGTGCAAGACGAGCAAGAGTTGGGTAGAGAACTATTCGGTTATAAAAAAGACGACGTCGATAAGTTCCTGGCGGAGCTCCATCTTGACTTGCGAACCGCTAAGGATGAAATCGAGCGCCTGAAAACAGAACTGGAAACTGCGGACGAAAGACTCTCCGGCTTTAAGGAAATCGTCGAAGAAACCGTAATCCCCGAAGACGACCCCGACAAACATGCCGCTGAGATAGTCGATAAAGCGACTGAAGAAGCAGCCTTGATAATTGCGAGAGCCTCGGAAGAAGCACGCGAGCTGATAGAAGCGGCCGGTGCCGAACGCAATGCTTTTCTAAACGAACATGAGGAACTTGCCATCTCAGAGCAAGAACTCCATTCGAAAGTAAAGTCGATTCTCGACCACTACATGAGCCTTTTTGCCGAAGCCCGGAGTGTCGATGAAAGCGGCGCCAAGCGACGCACATACGGCCCGACAGTCGCGCCGGAACGGCGTCCGGAGCACAAACGGCCGATAGCGACCGACCTCTCTACCGAGAAGTTGATTCTTGAAAAACTTACCCGCCTCGGTGACATCCAGGGCGTCAGCACAGCTTGGCTATTAGATGACACAGGCAACATCGTCTCGTCCTTCAACCGCCTGAAAATCGACTTGGCCGGGGTAACATCCGCGCTCGTATCGTTGGAGAAGAGCGCGGACCAGCTCGAGACCAGCCTCGCGGACGGGTTAGTCCAAATGCTCTTCGTGCAACTCGAAAAACTCGTCATCATCCTTAACCCCGTAACCGAGTCGGTAATGCTCGGGATTATCGCGTCGGCCAGCTCTCCCATCGGGCAAATCTTCTGGTATCTGGACAAAGAAGTGCCCGAGTTTAGAAAACTCTTGGGTTAAAGTGCTTGTCGCCCTCGCAAAACGGCGAAAACTCGCGTCATCTAAGCCTCCCCGTGCCATGCGCCTCCCCTAATAATCCCCAAAGATAACGGGTAAATATCGATTATATGCGCACGCACGCAATCTACGCCTGGAAACATTTAGTACCGGACTAGTGAAGTAAGGAGGAGACATGGCTGATAATAAACTCACGGTCAGCATCATCAAGGCCGACGTCGGCGGGTTCGTCGGGCATAGCAGCGTCCACCCGGCGCTTCTTGAGAAAGCGGGTGAACGGCTGGCAAAGGCCAAGGCGGACGGCCTCGTCATCGATTACCGCGTCGGATACGTCGGCGACGACACCTCATTGATAATGACGCACAAGAACGGCGTCGACGCCGAGCCGATACACCGTTTCGCGTGGGAGACTTTCGAGGAGATGACCGAAGTCGCGAGGGAGTACGCGCAATATGGCGCGGGACAAGACCTGCTGGTCGAGGCGTTCTCAGGCAATGTTCGCGGGATGGGTCCGGGTGTCGCCGAGATGGATATCGAGGAACGCCCGAGCGAGCCGATTATCTGCTTCCTCGCGGACAAGACCGAGCCGGGCGCCTGGAATTATCCCCTGTTCAAGATGTTCGGCGACCCGTTCAATACCGCCGGTCTCGTTATCGACCCCGGCATGACAACGGGTTTTAGTTTTGAGATCCACGACCTCATCAACAAGCGAAAACTGCTGCTAACCCTACCGGAAGACTACTACTCGCTCTTGATGTTTATCGGGGCGCCCGGGCGCTACGTCATCAAGCATGTCTTCAGAAACTCCGACAACATGATCACGGCCGTCACCTCTACTCAGAAGCTCAGCCTGATAGCAGGCAGATATGTCGGCAAAGACGACCCGGTTATGATAGTGCGCTGCCAAAGCGGGCTTCCTGCGGTCGGCGAAGTACTCGAGCCGTTCTCGATGCCGTATATGGTCGCGGGCTGGATGCGCGGCTCCCACCATGGGCCCATAATGCCGACATCTTTTGAGGACTGCCACCCCTCAAGGTTCGACGGCCCGCCGAGAGTCGTAGCCTACGGCTTCCAGCTTGCTCATGGCAAGCTTATCGGCCCTAGAGACATGTTCGAGGACATCGCATTCGACGGGGCGCGCCGGCAATGCCTAGAGGTAGCCGATTATATCCGCCGCCACGGGCCGTTCGAGCCGCACCGGCTTGGCCACGATGAGATGGAGTACACCACCATGCCGCATCTAATGGAGAAATTCGAGAGCAAGTTTGAACCATCCGATGATTAATCACTATTTCGCCGCGCTCCGCAACGGGCGTTTTGAAAATCGGGAGAAGTGTGGTATTACTGTTAGGCGGGAGTCGATTCTTCCGCCTAACACTTCATTGGAGCCAAAATGTGCAAGGATGAATTTGTCGAGTTGGTCAGCGAGCATGCAAAACTGGGGCTTGAGGACGCCGAGCGTGTCTCGAAATCGGTCTTGCTCACCCTGCGCTCCCGCCTGACCGCTGTCGAAGTGCTCGAGCTAAACGATAGCCTTGCCTGCGACCTCGAAGACCTCTGGGATGCCGGGTGGCTCCAAAAATTCGCAAGCAAGTTGCAGAGTCTTCGCGAGCTCGACCGGTCCGAGTTCCTTGAACAAATCAGACAAGCGGCCGACCTCAAAACTACCGAGGATGCGACCATTGTCACACAAATCGTCTTTCGCATCCTGAAATCGTCCATTCCCAAGCAAGAAATAGAGGCGATGTCCAAAGCACTCCCCAGCGACTTGCGCGAATTCTGGCAGGCGGCGGAAGCCATCTAGCGACTTACAAGCGGCGCGAAAAACTACGCTGTTAAGGTAAAATCTCACTCTTCATGCTGGTTCCGCGAACCGGCGCATCAAAACGGAGCAGTTCGGCGATGGTCTTTCCGATATCCGCGAAGGTCAATCGTACACCAAGACCCTTGCCTTGCCCCAACGCGCGGCCAAAAATAAGGTATGGAACATATTCGCGGGAATGGTCGGTGCTCGGGGTTGTCGGGTCGCAGCCGTGGTCAGCAGTGATTATCAAGATATCGTCGCTCTCCAATGCTTCAATAATCTCGGGGAGGCGGGCATCGGCCGCCGCCAACCCGCGCGCATAGCCCTCGGGGTTATTCCGGTGTCCCCACTCGCTATCGAAATCGACGAGGTTCGTAAATATGATGCCCGTCTTGCGCTCGCGCAACGCCTTGAGCGTCTCGTCTATGCCGTGCATGTTGCTCTCCGTGTGGATACCTTCCGGGACGCCCATGCCCGCGAATATCTCTCTTATCTTGCCGACGCCGTAGACGGGAACGCCCGCTTCCAACGCATAGTCCAAAACGGTCTTCGCCGGCGGCTTCAACGAGAAGTCCTTTCTCCGGTGCGTCCGCGCAAAACTCCCCGGCTCCCCGATAAACGGCCTGGCGATGACCCGGCCGACCGCGTGCTCTCCCGCAAGAATCTTGCGCGCCACCTCACTCATCCAATAAAGCTCGTCAATCGGGATTATCTCCTCGTGCGTCGTGATTTGGAAGACGCTATCGGCCGACGTGTAAATGATCGGCTTACCCGTCTTCATGTGTTCCTCGCCGAGCTCTTCCATGATGCCGGTACCTGAGGCCGTTTTATTGCCGAGAGTTCCCCGCCCTATCGCCTTCTCAAACGCATCCATGACCTCCGCCGGAAAACCGTTCGGATATGTCGGGAACAACGTTTCGAGCTTTAAGCCCATCATCTCCCAGTGC
>MELI01000022.1:6692-7335 GCA_001767575.1 Candidatus Aquicultor primus
TTGCCGAAGAAGGCGAGCGGCTTCTCCGCCGGCTCGACGCCTTCTATCTCTATGATGTTGCCAAGCCCCAGGGCGCCCAGGTTGGGAACGGCCAGCCCTCCTACCGCCTTAGCGGTATTGCCGAGCGTGTCGCTCCCCTCATCCCCGTAAATAGCGGCATCGGGCAGAGCCCCCGCGCCCACACTATCAAGAACTATCAACAATACCCTTTTTGTCTGAGTCATATCTCTCCCGTAAATCGCAGTCGCTCGCTATCCCTTGGACCCCTTCGGGTGCGCGCGCTCATAGACCGCCCGCAATTTCTCTTTGGTCACATGCGTATATATCTGCGTCGTCGAGATATTGGCGTGCCCCAGCAGTTCCTGTACGACCCTGAGGTCGGCACCGTTAGCAAGCAGATGCGTGGCAAACGAATGCCTCAGCGAATGCGGATATATATCTCCGATTTCGGCCTTTTCCGCGTATTTCTTTACCGCTTTCCAACAGCTCTGCCTCGACAGGCGCTGGCCCCTGACGTTGAGGAAAAGCGCCGCCGGACGGTATCTGCCCGCCAATTGCGGCCTCGACTTGTTGATATATTCGGTCACCGCCTCCGACGCATGGCTGCCCAGGGGCACGATTCGCTCTTTGGAGGCCTTGCCTA
>MELI01000023.1:0-5141 GCA_001767575.1 Candidatus Aquicultor primus
CAACACCAACACCAACACCAACACCAACACCAACACCAACACCAACACCAACACCAACAAAACATGCTATATATCCAAGAAATGTTAAAATATTCTCAAACATTCGATAATTATAGTAAATAACGAGTTAAATATTGCATAAAAGCTGCCGATTATGCTAATATACAGTATATTAAATGAATCTCGAATTGATTTAGGAGCGGACATGGCGCTAAGAATTGGAATAATCGGGGCATCCGGATATACGGGGGCGGAATTGATGCGCATGGCCGCGCTCCACCCCGAGATAGAAATCACTTATGTGACGGCGAACCAGTACGCAGACACCAAGGTGACGAGTCTCTACCCGCACCTTACGGGATTGGTCGACCTCACCTTCGAAGCTTATGATTTAGAGAGCGCCGGCAAGAGCGCCGACGCGTTCTTTCTTGCTTTGCCGCATGGGAAGGCAATGGAGGTCGCCCCGGAGCTTTTAGCGGCGGGCTATGGTTATAAGGTCGTCGACTTGAGCGCTGATTTTCGTCTCTCGGATGCGTCAATCTACGAGGCTTGGTACAAGACCGGGCACACCAATCCCGAGTTGATAGGCAAAGCGGTCTACGGGCTGCCCGAACTCTTTGAGGAAAACATCAAGGGCGCGGATTTTGTCTCAAACCCGGGGTGTTATCCGACCGGCGCCCTTCTGGCGCTGGCGCCGCTGCTAAAGGCTAAGATTGTGAAGACGAGCGGCATAATCGTCGACTCGCTGAGCGGCGTGTCGGGCGCGGGGCGCGACGCGAAGCCCGGAACCCACTTCTGTAAAGTGGAGGGTAGTCTCACAGCTTACAAAGTAGGCGGCGTTCACCAGCACACACCCGAGATGGAGCAGTATATGTCGCAGCTGGCCGGCGAGGAGATGACGATATCGTTTACTCCGCATTTGATGCCCGTAAGCAGGGGTATTTTGACGACCGCCTATGCCGATATCAACGGAAAAACCAGCCTGGGCGAGTTGCTCGAACGCTACAGATCATTCTATGCGGGCAAGCCGTTTGTACATATCCTGCCTGAGGGGCAGTATCCCGAGACAAAGAATGTCGCGGGGTCGAACTATTGCCACATCGGCTTGGCCCTCGATGAGCGAACCGGCAAGGTCATCGTCGTATCCGCCATCGACAACCTCGTAAAAGGGGCGTCCGGCCAGGCGATACAGAACATGAACATCCTGATGGGTTTGGACCAGCAGACGGGTCTGAGGCATGTCGGGTTGGTGCCCTAGGCGGCAATCGAAAGATAGACGATGGCCGGAAGGCCAGACTAATAGAATTTGGTAAACGACTAAAAATGAAGACGCTCGTTTAAAAAGACAGGTTGAAATGGATAAATCGAAAGAATTTGAGATGAAAGAGATAAAAGGCGGGGTTACGGCGCCTCAGGGTTATAAGGCGTCCGGGGTCGCTTGCGGGATCAAGCAGAGCGGGAACCTGGATATGTCGCTCTTGGTCTCCGATACGCCGGCGAACGCCGCTGCGGTTTTCACGACGAACAAGATGGCGGCGGCGCCGGTTCATCTGAGCAAGAAACATCTGGCGGATGGGCAAGCGCAGGCGGTCGTAATAAACAGCGGAAACGCCAATGCGTGCACCGGCGACGGGGGATACGAAGATGCGATAAAGATGGCGCAGGTCACAGGCGCGGCGCTCGGCATCGACGCGCATGATATAGTGGTCTCCTCGACCGGCATCATCGGCGTCCCGATGCCCATGGACAAGGTCGAAGCGGGCATCAAAGACGGGGCGGCAAAGCTCTACGCTGATGGCGGGGGTTGTGCCGCCGAGGCTATCATGACTACGGATACCTTTGTGAAAGAGCATGCGGTTTCCTTCGATTTCGACGGAATCGAGGTCAAGGTCGGGGGCATGGCTAAGGGGTCCGGTATGATAGCGCCGAATATGGCGACGATGCTCGCCGTTGTCACGACCGATGCGGCGGTCGCGCCCGAGCTGCTCAAATCGATGCTGGTATCCGCGATAGATAAATCGTTCAACTCGATTACCGTCGACGGCGATACGAGCACTAATGATATGGTCGTGGTCGTCGCGAACGGTGCGAGCGGGGCCGAGGTGACCACAGGAAACGAGGCCGCCTTTCAGGCCGCGCTCGACAAAGTCTGCATCGAACTCGCCAAACTCATAGTCAGAGACGGCGAGGGCGCGACGAAGTTTATCGAGATAGATGTGGTCGGGGCGGCCAGTGCCGGGGACGCTAAAAAAGCGGCGATGGCGATAGCCAATTCCAACCTGGTCAAGACGGCGTTCTTCGGACAAGACCCGAACTGGGGAAGAATTGTCGCGGCCGTCGGTTACTCGTCGGCGGAGGTCGATGCGTCGAAGGTTGATGTATATTACGGCGAGGAAAAGCTCGTCGAAAACGGGCGCGTGGTAGCCTATGACGAAGCCAAAGTCGGCGCCGTCATACAGGCCAAGGACATAAAGGTCAAAGTAGACCTGAAACTGGGTTCGGGGGCGGCGCGTGTGTGGACCTGCGATTTCAGCTACGATTATGTGAAGATAAACGCGGAGTATCACACTTAGGATTTCCGGTTGTTGCTATTAACGGTTTTACAAATGGACGCCGGACGCGGTCAGCGGATGGTAAACAATAAAAAGGATTGATGACGATATGGTGCACATGGAAGAAGTAATGGGAAAGGCTCAGATCCTCACCGAGGCACTCCCCTATATCAAGGAGTATCACGGCAAAACCGTCGTTATAAAATACGGGGGCGCGGCGATGGAGCAGGCCGACTTAAAGGAAACCGTCGCTACCGATATTGTGCTGATGAAATACGTCGGTCTCAATCCGATTATTGTCCACGGCGGCGGCCCGGAGATATCGCGCCAGATGAAAGCGATGGGCAAAGAAGCCAAGTTCATAAACGGCCTGCGTGTGACCGACAAAGAGACGATGGAAATCGTCAAGATGGTGCTGGTAGGCAAGATAAACAAAGAGATCGTCTCGCTCATAAACCGGCACGGTGAACTCTCGGTCGGGGTCAGCGGGGACGACGGCAATCTCATCATGGCAAAGAAGAAAGCTACCGATGGGTATGACCTGGGCTATGTCGGCGAGGTCACAAAAATAAACCGCAAGCTCCTGGAAAACTTGATAAATGACGATTTTATTCCGGTTGTGGCGACCGTCGGTGTCGGCGAGGATGGTATGAGTTACAATATTAACGCCGACAAAGTGGCCGGCGAGATTGCCGCCGCGCTCAACGCCGACAAAATAATCTTCTTGACCGATGTCGATGGGCTCTATGAGGACTTCGACGACAAGGACTCGCTAATATCCGAGCTGAGCATCGAAGAGTGCGAGCGCCGGTTGGCCGGGCGGGAGATAAACCAGGGAATGATTCCTAAGGTAGAAGGCTGCGTTAACGCCGTAAAATCCGGCGTGAAGCGGGCGCACATCTTAAACGGGACCACCCCGCACGCGCTGTTGCTAGAGATATTCACCGACGAAGGCGTCGGCACGATGATAACGAAATAGCCATCGACATTTATTTCTCGTAGCGCGGCCCTTTAGGGCCGACTAAGCGGTAGCTAGCAAAACGCTCAGCAATATCAGGGCTGAAGCCCTGAGCTACGAGTAAGGAACTACGAGAGAGAAATAAGCAAATGCCGGGGATTGACGAGCTCCGCAGGGTTAAGTCATGAGATATAGGAAGAAGACAGAGGGCGATTATGAAGTTGAGTGAACTTAAAGAATTAGACGACACATACCATATGCCGACGTATGCGCGCTTGCCGGTGACTTTCGTCAAAGGCCGCGGCACCCGGCTCTGGGACGACAACGGCAAGGAATACCTCGATTTGCTCAGCGGTATCGGGGTTGTAAATGTCGGGCACTGCCATCCGGAAGTGACCGCCGCCATCCAAGGCCAAGCCGAGTCGCTGATGCATGTTTCAAACCTGTTTTATACGCAGCCCCAGCTTGAGCTGGCCAAAAAGATTACGGAGATATCCTTCGGCGAGCGGTGCTTCTTCGCGAACAGCGGGGCCGAGGCGAACGAGGGCGCGATAAAGCTGGCTCGCCGCTACGCGAAGCTCAAAGATAGCGACGCTTACGAGATAATAACCGCGCTGCGGTCGTTTCACGGGCGGACCATGAAGACGCTTGCCGCGACCGGACAACTCGATAAGCACAAGCCGTTTGAGCCGCTGCCGCCGGGTTTCAAGCACGTGCCCCTCAACGATATTGACATTCTAATGGGAGCGGTCACGGAGAATACCTGCGCGATAATGCTCGAGGTAATCCAAGGTGAAGGTGGCGTTTACGAGTGTGACGCTGATTACTTGAAGCAGGTGCGCCAACTCTGCGACGAGCGCGATATCCTGCTCATCTTTGATGAAGTGCAGACCGGGATGGGCAGAACCGGCGCCATGTTCGCATATCAGGGTGTCGGCGTCGAACCGGATGTCATGACGCTCGCCAAGGGAATCGGGAGCGGTATGCCGATCGGTGTGCTTGTGGCCAACGCGAAGGCGGGCTCATCGTTTAAGCCGGGCGAACACGGTTCGACCTTCGGGGGCGGGCCGGTAGTGTGCGCGGCGGCGCTCGCGACGATTAAGGTAATCGAGGACGAAAGCTTAGTCGAGAATAGCCGCGAGACGGGCGCATACGTCAAGATAAAGCTGGAGGCCATGAAGGCCAAGGGCGCCCCCATCAAAGAAATCCGGGGTGCGGGACTTATGCTCGCCATCGAGCTCGACGGCGAGAGCGCAAAAGAGCTAGTCGTTGCCTTGCTGGACAAGGGCATTGTTGCAAATAATATAGGAAGTAATATAATTAGATTTTTACCGCCTCTATGTATAACAAGAGATGAAATCGACTATGCTTTCGGCGTAGTCGAGAGCCTGATGGTTTAGGAGTTGCGCATGGCGAGCTTAAAAGGCAGAAACATTCTATCGCTCAAGAACTACTCGCAGGACGAGATTTACGGGCTTCTGGCTAAGGCCATGGAGTTAAAACGCCAGCTTAAGAGTGGTCTGCCTCACCGCTACCTCGAAGGCAAGACGATTGCTATGATTTTTCATAAGCCGTCGAGCAGGACTCGCATCTCATTCGAGGTAGCCACTTCGCATCTGGGCGTCCATCCG
>MELI01000023.1:5185-6047 GCA_001767575.1 Candidatus Aquicultor primus
TATCGGAGATATGGGCCGCGTTCTCGCGGGATACGTCGATGCGGTAGTTATAAGGACCTTCGCCCAAAGCGATGTCGAAGAGCTGGCGGCAAAGGCGGACATACCGGTCATCAACGCGCTGACCGACGATTATCACCCAATGCAGTCACTCGCCGACTTAATGACGATTTTGGAGCTCAAAGACCGCCTTACCGGTCTAAAACTCGCCTACATTGGGGATGGTAATAATGTGGCCCATTCACTCTTGGTGGTCGCGGGAAAATTGGGCATCAATATGACCATTGCGTGCCCTAAGGGATACGAACCCGACGCCGGCGTCGTTGATTTTGCGAGAGCGCAGATTCGAAACTTAAACCATAAGATAACGGTGACCAATGACCCGTTCGAGGCGGCAGACGATGCCGATGTAATATATACCGATGTCTGGGCCAGCATGGGCCAGGAAGCCGAGCGCGAGGAGCGCATCGAGACCTTCCGGCCGTACCAGGTCAACAGCGAGCTAATGGTGGAGGCCAAACCGACGGCGATATTCATGCATTGCCTTCCGGCACACCGGGGCGAAGAAGTGACCGACGAGGTTATAGAAAGCGCGCAGTCGGTCGTCTTCCAGCAGTCGGAGAACCGGCTGCACACGGCAAAAGCGGCCCTCGTTTCCATCATTAAATAATACCAGTACAGGTGAGGTTTGCGTGGGTTCAAGACAGAATCGTTTCGATGCCATCAAACAGGCGATAGAAGCCAAAGATATATCGACTCAGGAAGAGCTCATCGCCGAGCTGGAAAAGCGCGGCTATGACGTGACACAGGCGACGGTATCGCGGGATATCAGTGATTTGGGGTTGCTCAAAGTCAGGATATCCGG
>MELI01000023.1:6071-7722 GCA_001767575.1 Candidatus Aquicultor primus
GGTCTATTCGCTGCCGGAGATAGAGCGCCTGAGGTCACTGTTGAACGAATTCATAATAAAGATAGACAAGACCGAAAATATGATGGTCCTAAAGACCCATCCCGGAACGGCCCAGGCAGTCGCTGCGGCTATCGATGCGGTGAAGTGGCCGGATGTCCTGGGAACGGTCGGCGGGGACGATACCATCCTGGTGATAGCGAGGACGCCGGCTGTTGCCGATTATGTCGCCGGCAGAGTCGCAAAGCTCCGGGATGAGAAGGCGTTTTAGCGGAGTCGTTGAGCTTAGATTGTGAGATTTGTGAGGATGATTGGAACAGTAACGAAGAAGGCCGTCGTCACGTTTATTGTTTTTGTATTGGTTGCGGCGCTGTCCGCCTGTTCGGCATCGGATGACCGGGATCGCGTGAAGGCGACCGCGACGACGCAGAAGAAGACTACGACGAGTGATGCGGCCGCAGGCAAGGATATCCCGGCCAAGAACCGGCCGAAAACTAAGACCGGCGTTTTGTCTATTGAGGGAATGACCGAGGAGTTCACTTTTACCCTCGCCGACAGCGTCGAACTCGAATTTACCACTTATATCACGAGCGATATGATAGCCGAGAGCGCAAGCTCCAGCGAGGGCGACTCACTCTTCATCTATGCTAACTACGGGGGCGAGAAGAACCGGGACGCGCGCCTGTTTTTCTTCGCGAGACCCAAAGCGGTTAAGAGTTCGATTGAAGAGATGACTGAGCTCGCGAAAGAGACCATCAAGGTTGAGGGGTTCAGAATAAAGGAGCCGGTTGCCGGTAATGGTGCCCTTGTATTTGAGTGGTCGCAAGCAGAGTTCGATATTGAGAAGCAAGACAAGAATGGTTCCCGCATCGTAGGTATTGTCTCGATATTCTCGCACGCGGGACGCATTTACTGGCTGATTGCGGAATATCCGGAAGAGCTTACAGAGGGTTTTGCTCAGCGCATGGTAAAGGCTGCTGAGAATATAATGTGGTACGACGAGAAAGCTGCAAAGTAAGTATTGCAGCTCTAGCGTGCCGGGTAAATAAAGAGTCAATTGAAATCAAGTAGTGTCGAGTTTTAAAGTGAGGGATTTACGCGTGGGACAAGTGGGAAGCTCAAGAGAGATAAAAGACCGGGTCGTGCTGGCCTATTCGGGGGGTCTCGATACCTCGGTTGCGATAAAGTGGCTCCATGAGAATTATGATTTGGAGGTCGTTGCGGTAGCTGTCGATGTCGGACAGGGCGGAGACCTCGATGAGGTTCGCGACAAAGCGCTAAAAGTCGGCGCGGTCCACTCCGAAGTAGTCGACGCCAAGAAGACCTTCGCAACGAAATACATCGCGCCGGCTCTCAAGGCGAACGCGATGTATGAGCAGAAATACCCGCTCGCCACCGCGCTCTCGCGCCCGCTCATAGCGAAGATCCTAGTCGAAGTCGCCGAAGGAACGGGTGCCGTCTTTGCGGCACACGGTTGCACCGGCAAGGGCAACGACCAGGTTCGCTTCGAGGTGACGATGCGCGCGCTCAGCCCCGGCCTCACCATCATCGCCCCCGCCAGGGAATGGGATTTTACACGTGAGACCGCGATTGAATATGCGAAGCAGCACCACATCCCGATACCGATAACGAAGGCGAGCCCTTATAGTATAGA
>MELI01000023.1:7861-8003 GCA_001767575.1 Candidatus Aquicultor primus
GCCGGTATACCGGTCGCTCTCGACGGCGAGAAGATGGACTTGTTGACGCTAATCGGCAAGGTAAACCGGATGGCGGGCTCGAACGGCTTCGGGCGTATCGACAAAGTCGAGAATAGGCTGGTCGGAATCAAGTCTCGCGAGA
>MELI01000024.1:0-2251 GCA_001767575.1 Candidatus Aquicultor primus
CTTCTTCGGGGAGATCGTAAAGCTGTAGCCGAAACTGACATCCTGCGTTCGGCCGCAGCCGGCAACAAGCGCAAGCACCGCCAACAGAACCAGTAAAACTATCCTTGTCCTTTTCTTAAACGCGCTCTCGTCCTTCCTAAATACCATCCGTCACCAACCCTATCTCTTCACTAAGCGCCGGCTCGTATTCGGTGATGCATAAACGCATATTTTTGCCGAGCGCCGACTCAATTTCATCCCTATAAACCCGCTTATTCACTAAACGTCTGCCGCTGCTTGCACCACCGCGCCGCCCCGGTACTTCTGACCATCGCCGGTTTGCGCCAAAACCTGCAGCGTGTAATCGCCATCGGGTGCGATAAGAACACCCTTGTCCCCAAAGTCCGCCGCAAGACTCGCGTCGACCATTTCGGGAAAATCGATGGTGCCGTACCACGTGACTTCATGCTCACCGGCATCAAGTTGCGTGTTATCCACCAGGCAGCGCACCGTCTTACCTTGTGAATCAAGGACGTTGACCGTGACGGTCGCCGGAGCATCGAGCTTAAACGCGATGGCTGCTTGTCCGGATTCGCAATCGTATGGATTAATAACGCCCGGACTCGCCGTCACCGGCAGCGGCAACGGTTCGGATTGAGCTTCGCTAAAACATGAGAGCTGCATGGTGCTCAGATTCAGCACGACGGAGTCTCCGGCAATCGCCGGCGATGGGTCGATACCGTACCAATCGCCGTAGCGCAGCCCGGCTAAATACTCCCAAACCAGCTCGCCGGTCGCGGCTTTCAACACGTACAGACGGCCATCTGAATGGTCGAGAGCCTGGTTGTGATGATGGCTGGAGCCGACGAAGACAAAGCCGTTCGCCAGCGCGACCGAGGCTCCGACGATACTGTTCTCCGATTCGAAAGTCCACTTCGTCTGGCCGTTTTCAGTGTCTATCGCGGTAACCGTACCCAGGTAAATCGTCGAATCCTCAAGCGTAATCGACGCCAGCGCACCATATTTATCACCGGTGAAGCGGCTCCAAACCACGGTACCGTTTTCGCGGTCCAGCCGGTGCAGCGTATATGGCGTCGAAACATAGACCGCCTCCGTGCTCAGGGTCGGCATAGAATACGATCCCGTACCGCCGCCAAACGACCACTTGAAACGCCCCTCGCTCGCGTCGAAAGCCGCAAGCTCAGAGCCCCCGACTACCACCGTGCCGTCAAGAACGGCAGGGGCGGACAATGCCTTTGAACGCTCGATACTCCAGATGCTTGCACCGGTCGCGCCATCTAGGGCGCACAGCCTTCCGTTCGCTGTAGTCACATACAAGCGATGTGCGTATATCGCAGGTGAATTCGGTTTGCCGCCCACATAGACCGACCAGCGAACGACGCCATCGGCGGCGCCTAGCGCCAGCATACACCCATCATCTGTTCCGGCATAGACCAACCCGTTTGCGAGCGCCGGTGTGCCCGCGACAAATAGGTCGCTTGCCGTCCAGAGCGGTTTTCCGTTCTCCATCGATATAGCCTGGAGCTGTCCGTGATTAATATTCCGCAGGATTAGATCGTAAGTCGTCCAGCGCTGTCCCGCATAGACAATCCCATCGGCTATGACCGGCCTGGTCCGCCTTTCGCCGGTCGATGTTTGCGGCCCCTTGACCCATGTCGACATTAACGGCGGCCTGACTCGCGCGCCTGCGTTTGAGCCGCTGCGCTGCGCGTCGCATTGAAACATCGGCCAGTTCGCAGCAAGAGCGTCAGGCACACCTGCCGCGAGAACAATAAGCAATCCTATAGCTAACGCTAGAAACTTCTTCAATGGCAGCACTCCTTCAATAGTAAAACGTTTGGCTAAATGTTCTTTTGCATAAATACGCCACAATAAACGCGATTCCTTCTAGGTCGAGAAAAATTTTTATCTCACGCAAAAATCGCGGGTATCTTCAGTACCGTCGATAACCTTCCCCGCCGGGTTGGTATTCCCGCAGCAAAATATTCCCGTGAGCCTTTTATACTAAGATTTTCATACGACAATTCGCGCTCGCAGACGAGCATTATCCCTGCTCAAATATGCTAAAGCTATAATCAGTTGCAGCCGATAGAAATACAGAATATCCAAAACCCCGAATTATTGGTAGGAATTGAAGGAGTGAGCCTAGTGAACTGTTGGGAGATGAAAAAGTGCGGACGGGACCTGTCAAACGATTGTCCCGCATATCCGGCTAACGGAAGCGAGTGCTGGCGGGTCGCCGGGACAATGT
>MELI01000024.1:2354-3152 GCA_001767575.1 Candidatus Aquicultor primus
CCGCAGACGCGTATCGATGCACCTGCAAACTCTCACGCAAAATCTACATCCGGACAATACACAGTCCCTAAAAGTGTTGCGGCAAGGCAGCGCCACCGAGGCGCTGTTTTACTTTGTTGTCGCCTAAATCGTATACGTCTGCCTCATCGGCTGTGAAAAACTTTTGTCTCCCACATCCAGACGGCGAGCTTCCACAGAGCCGGCACTAGCTCTCGACGGACCCCGGATCGGCGGTATCCTACTCTTCCGCGCGCTTGATAAAACTCCGAAACCGGCGGTCGAAATCGTATCTGACCAGGCGCACTTTGCGCTCGCAGCCGCGACAAACAAGCCCGATTTCCATACCGAGCCTGGTAATCTCCCACTCGTTGACCCCGCAGGGGTGCGGTTTCTTGAGCGTAACGATGTCGCCGACGTTTATCCTGACTATCTCAACCATTGCATTCACCGAGAATAATCATACAACGCCCAGGCCATAAAATGAAGTTTTGCCGGCTCCGCCTTTGCTCGTTACCATTGTCTTAAGGGTGGTATTGGTTTAAAGTAGCTTATACCAAGCGGCACCACGGACCGCGGCATTTGCTACGGTCTAATATCACCACAACACCAGCAGCCGAGCGCACAATACACCGACGGCTATCTTAGGGAGGCAAGGATGAAGAGTAGGGCTATCGTTACGGTATTAGGACAAGACCGGGTAGGCATAGTCGCGGGCGTCAGCCGGGTACTCGCCGAGAACAACGTCAACATCGACGATATCAGCCAGACTATCATGCAGGACTTCTTTACCATGATAAT
>MELI01000024.1:3232-3372 GCA_001767575.1 Candidatus Aquicultor primus
TGAAGATAACCGTCCAGCACGAAGATATCTTCCGATTTATGCACAGGGTTTAGGGGGCGCGGCACATGTTGATTCATCCTGAGGAAATACGCGAGACTATAGAGATGATACAGGAGCAGACGCTCGACATCAGAACCGTT
>MELI01000024.1:3644-9252 GCA_001767575.1 Candidatus Aquicultor primus
CACCGCGCTCGTCCACAAAGGCGAGACGCCGGGCGACACGCGCCTCATCGCCTCCATCCCGAAAGCGCTCGCGACGACCGAGCGCCTCTGCTCATCGATTAATGTCGCGTCGAGCAAAGCCGGCATCAACATGGACGCGGTCTTAAAGATGGCCGGGGTCATCAAAGAGACGGCGGAGCTGACCCGCGAGCGCGACGGTATCGGCTGCGGCAAACTGGTGGTCTTCGCAAACATCCCCGAGGACAACCCCTTCATGGCCGGTGCTTACCACGGGTTCGGCGAGCCCGACCGGGTGATAAATGTCGGCATCAGCGGCCCCGGTGTGGTGCGGGCGATGCTCGCCAAGTACCCCGATGTCGACCTCATGAAGGTAGCCGAGCTTATCAAGCAGACCGCCTTTAAGATAACCCGGATGGGAGAGCTTATCGGGCGCGAATCGGCGGCGCTCCTCGGCGCGGCGCAGGGAGTAGTAGACCTCTCGCTCGCCCCGACGCCGACACCCGGCGACAGCGTCGCGCAAATAATCGAGGCGATGGGCATAGAGCGCTGCGGCGCCCCCGGAACAACGGCCGCGCTCGCGCTCTTAAACGACGCCGTCAAAAAAGGCGGGGCGATGGCGACGTCGTCGACGGGCGGGCTATCGGGTGCGTTCATCCCGGTCAGCGAGGATTTGGCGATGGCCGAAGCGGTTGCGATTGGCGCGCTCAATATCGAAAAACTCGAGGCGATGACAGCGGTCTGCTCGGTCGGCTTGGATATGGTCGTCATCCCCGGCGACACGCCGGTCGAGACGATTGCCGGTATCATCGCCGACCAGATGGCGATAGCGGTCGTAAACCACAAGGCGGCGGGGGTACGCATCATCCCGGCCCCGGGCAAGAGCGCGGGCGATACCGTAGACTACGGCGGTCTCCTGGGCAGCGCCCCGGTCATGCAGGTAAGCGGCTTTTCCTCGGCGGGGTTCGTGCGACGCGGGGGTCGGATTCCGGCACCGTTGACTAGTCTTAATAATTAGGACAGCGAGTGCGCCCTACATCCCAGCCTCGCTGAAGACCCTGCCTTAAAACTTATCTATCATTATTGACACGGTAATTATTATCGGAGAACCTAAAGCAAGGAGGTATAAAGATGAAAGACTTCAATCGGATAACTTTTGATCCAAATATTATGGGTGGACAAGCATGCATCCGGGGCATGCGAATTCCTGTTTCTCTGATTATTAACCTTGTAGCCAGCGGGATGACTGCGGAAGATATCATTAAAGAATACCCGGACCTTGAGTCTGAAGACATAAAAGAAGCATTGCGGTATGCTTCGTGGCTTGCCAAAGAGGAATTGCATCCTGCAATTGGGGCAGAATAATGAAGTTTCTTGCCGATATGGGAATCTCTCAATCTACAGTTAACCGGCTAAGAGAAAGAGGCAGTGATGCGGTCCACTTAAGAGAGCAAGGCTTGAAGCGAATCTCCGACAACGAAATAGTCACTAAGGCTAGGAAAGAAAACAGGATTATCCTCACCTGCGATCTCGATTTCGGGGATATAATGGCAGCCTCCGGCGAAGCATGGCCAACCGTTATAATTTTTAGACTCGAAAATGAAACGCCTTCAAACATAAACAGACGATTATTACAGGTACTGGAAGAATCTTCTGCTGCTCTTGCCAAAGGCGCCATTATAAGCGTCGAGGAAAAAAGACATCGTATACGCTTATTGCCCGTTTAAGCAAACGCAAATTCTGAGCATAGAGAGCCTGTTATGGTTAAGGCATGTAGATAGCGCTCTCCTTCTCACCTCGGCACAATGCCGAGTTCTTGAGCAAAGCTCAACTTCCGATCAAATATCCCCGGCGATAATCTCAACCGCCCCACTACCGTCACCTGCCAACATTTCCATCTCACAAACATGTATCTGATAAAGCAGAGTCAGCAGAGCCTATAAGCCTTATCGATGTATTAGATGAAATCGCTCTCATGGTTAAGATTTAACATAAATAACATTACTAGCTACGTCCCCGCACTTTCCTTTCTTCGAGCTCTACGGCGTCACGATATTGAGCACCATTTCATAGATTCATAGATGACAAAGCCTGCAGCTATCAGAAGCAGCACGCGGCCTTCACGCGAAAGACGATATCTATCTTAAGATTTCTAGCAACTCGTTAAAGCCGACGAGAGTTCTCTTCTTGCAGTGCTATGTTCTGTGCCAGAATCTCCTTGATGGCTAATTCTGACGCTTTCCATTTATCTGGAGGCAGATTATCTTTTATGGCCAGCGCAAGACCTTCTAGTTCCTCGATATTTGAACACAATATTAGTTTTTTCTTGTGGCTGAGTATGACAAAACATCCCGCTCGCCCACGAATTTGCGGGAAGTTCTTAAACTTTATTTCATGAATCGCTTGCCATTGCACCTCAAGCGTTCCTAACAACGATTGTTTTTTAATGCCATCGCTGCCCACCACATATATAATGCTAAAAGCTTTATAGCACTCTAAGATAGCTATAGGAATTACAATAGCTGAAACAATAATTACGGTCGCAATATCAGGAGTGTAGTTTGCATATGCATATTCTAGATATATGAGTATGGCCCAGAGTGGAAAATTCATAACTGTTAAGAATTTCTTGGCTGTTGAATATTGCAAAATCATTTCGCCAGTTAATAGATATTTTCGCAAAATTAATTTATCAGTCATGCTTAGAGCTGATACCGCAATCACAACAATACCAACGTAAATTGTATATCTGCTCATTTCATTCTCCATTTGTTCGACCAAATAATGGATGTCTAGCATGGAGCGTAAGCGCTGCCAACTTCCGCGCCTGAAATTTAACTCGTTGTCCGAAATTTGGAGTGCACCCCAAATCCTCTCGCTCTAAGGAAGTCTCTTGAATGAATAAAAAAGCGCAGCGCTTCCCTTTCTGGTTCTAAGAAAATCTCTTGAATGCGTAGAAGTAAAGAGCGGCGGAAAATAGGCCTGTTGCGAGCGAAAACACGTCATAATAGTCAAACCTATCGCGCTTGATAATGAGATAAATTCTCAGCATTAAAAACAAACAAAATATCAAAAATCCGATAAAAAAGAATTTTCTGAAGTTCATATCCCATCTTTAACTCTCACGTGTTATCAACCAACTATGCTTGCACTAATATCAATGATCTTCCCCTCCAGAGATGCGCAACGGGAAGAACTCACTCTTCCCGTTGCCGCAAAAAACTGGGCAAGGGGTTATAGCTAGTCCCTTAAAAACGCCTCAACGACGGCAGTTATTGAATAACTTGCTTGGCCGGGATCGTTTCGGCGGTTTGCCATAATCGTAGCCCCTCTCGACTGTCATTATGGATATCGCTTATAGAATTGGGCATTAACCCTTCATGGTTTGAAACTTAATCATAGCAGTAGTTGCTAGGCGTTCACAAGAGATTCGTCGTATGTTGGCTGAGTTATATATAAGAAAAGCTGCGGCTCAACCTCCCGCAGCTTCTCAATACTAATCGCTATATAACTGTCTCATTGACGCCGTTCTACGTTCGATGCGCGGGCGCTACGCTATGCGCTCGGCCTCCTCGGCGATTTCCTCGCCTTTTTTCCGTGCTATCGACCGGACGCTCTCCATCGCCCCGGATGCGCGCTCGCCGATACGGCCTCGCATCTCGGAGCCGCTCGATGGAGCCGTCATCATGCCAAAGAGCAATCCCATCGTAAAGGATGAGACGGAGACGAGCGCAAACATCAAAAGATTCCTGTCGCGTGCCAAACCCAGCAGCTCCTGGGCGCGCTCCTGGAGCTGCTCCCCGGTACTCATCGGCGACCTTCTCAAGAGCCGTAATTGTGCCATGCGGCCTTCCCCCTTTCATAGAGCCAATACAGATAGTATCTTCCCAATACCGGGGCCGGATAAACGAAAGAGCCCGCCGACGGCGAGCTCTTATGCGCTTTGTATGCTTGTCTAAGCAGGCCTTTTACTTCTTGACCTTGCTCATCAGATACTCATGGATGGCGTTTGCCGCCTTGCGGCCGGCGCCCGCTGCCAGAATAACGGTAGCCGAACCGGTCACGATGTCGCCGCCGGCGTAAACGCCCGGCTTCGAGGTCGCGCCGTTCTCACCCGCGGTAATATAGCCCCACTTGTTCAGCTCCAGATCGGGGGTCGAGTCCGGGATAATCGGGTTCGATTTCGTCCCGATCGAGATGACGACCGTGTCGACCTCGATGACATATTCGGAGCCTTCTATTGTTACTGGGCGGCGCCTGCCGGACTCATCCGGCTCACCAAGCTCCATTTTGACGCATTTAAGACCGCGTGCCCAACCCTCTTCGCCGAGTATCTCGGTCGGGTTGGTCAGCAGCCTGAAGTCGATGCCTTCCTCTATCGCGTGATGGACCTCTTCTGCTCTGGCCGGAAGCTCATCCATCGAGCGGCGATATACGAGGTATACCTTCTCGGCACCGAGGCGCAGCGCTGTTCTCGCCGAGTCCATGGCGACGTTTCCGCCACCGACGACCGCGACATGCTGTCCTTGCTTGATAGGCGTATCATACTCCGGGAAGAGGTACGCCTTCATCAGGTTGGTCCTCGTTAAAAACTCGTTTGCCGAGTAAACGCCGTTTAAGTTCTCGCCGGGGATATTCATAAACATCGGCAGGCCCGCGCCGGAGCCGATAAAGACCGCGTCGAAGTCGGTGAGCAGCTCATCGATGGTTTTCATCTTGCCAACGACTGAGTTTACATTTAAGTCTACCCCCAGAGCCTTGATGCCGTCGACCTCGGATTGAACGATGGCTTTCGGGAGCCTAAACTCCGGGATACCGTATACGAGCACGCCGCCCGCTTTGTGAAGCGCCTCAAGGATGGTTACCTTGTGACCCATCTTTGCGAGGTCGGCCGCGACGACGAGACCGGCCGGGCCGGAGCCGACGACTGCGACTTTGAAACCGGAAGGCTTGGGGACTACCACTTCGCCATTGTTACTTCCGCCATGAATGCGCTCGTAATCGGCGACAAAACGCTCGAGGCGACCGATAGCGACCGCTTCGTTTTTCTTTACCAGCGTACAAAGCGACTCGCACTGGCTCTCCTGCGGGCAAACCCTGCCGCAAACCGCCGGGAGCGGATTTTTCGTCTTGATCTCCCTGGCCGCGCCGATGAAATCGCCTTCCTTGACCTTTTTGATAAACTCCGGTATCGGCACCTCGACCGGGCAACCTTCGACACACGGCTTCTTCGCGCAGAACAAGCAGCGGTTCGCCTCGCGCAGCGCTTCTTCGACGCCATAGCCCAGGGTGACTTCTTCAAAGTTCTGGCCGCGCGCTTTCGCATCCTGCTCAGGCATGCCTGTGCGCGACTTACGCAGCTCTTTCAATTCTTCTTTTGTATATTCGGGTATCTTGATCTCTGTCATTTCCTGCCTCTCCTTACTTCGCACTCGGGACACAATTGCACTGGTAATTCTCCATCGCAACCTTTTCCTCATCGAGGTAGGTGCGTTGTCTGGACATCAATAGATCCCAATCGACCTGGTGGCCGTCGAAATCCGGTCCATCGGTGCAGCCGAACATCGTCTTGCCGCCGACCGAGACACGGCAGGCGCCGCACATTCCGGTG
>MELI01000024.1:9269-10749 GCA_001767575.1 Candidatus Aquicultor primus
ACGTTGTAAGGCTGTGTCGTAAGGGAGACGAACTTCATCATGATGGCCGGGCCGATGGCCATGACCCAATCGACTCCGTTCTTCTCTATCTCATCTTTAAGGACTTCGGTGACGAGGCCTTTGTGACCCTTGCTACCGTCATCGGTGCTGACTAAAACCTGGTCGCTGAACTCGCCGAGCTCTTTCTCGTAAATCAGAAGGTCCGCCGAGCGTGCGCCGATGATGGATGGGACCGTGTTCCCGGCCGCTTTAAGCGCTTTGCCGATAGGATACATCGGCGCCGCACCGAAGCCGCCGCCGACCAGGGCTACGCGCCCATAATTCTCGATGGGGGTACAATGACCCATCGGACCCGCCACGTCGAGAACTTCATCCCCGACATTTAGGGCGGCAAATTTCGAAGAAGTAACGCCGACCGTCATAACGATAAGCCCAAGGGTTCCTTCTTCGGGATTGATGGCCGCGAGTGAAAGCGGGATTCGTTCTCCGTGCTCATCCACGCGGATGACCACGAACTGGCCCGCCTTGGCCGATTTGGCGATCTCCGGTGCCGCAATCTTAGCGGTAACCAGGTCGGATCGCAGAACGTGTTTTTCTAGAATCTTAGCCAATTTGCTCTCCTCTCCAATGATGCAAAAAACATAGAAACTCTGTAACGCTTGTAACTGTTGTAGCAAAAGCACCTTACATCTTAGCTTTGACGGAAAAAGTTGTCAAGACTTTGTCAATGTCCTAATCGCTGTTCGCAAAGCTCAACACCATAGCCCCGACAACATCACGGAGCTTCCGGCGAAAACTAAAAAAGGGCTCGCACCTCCGGCGAAACCCTATCGACGATTTTCTGTTACGAATATGCTATTTGACCCTTACCGGTAGGACTCTTGCGCGACCGGCTTCCTATCCCGAAGTAACCTGCGCTTGCTTATCCGCCGACGGGTGTACCAGCAGCTCGGTGTTTTCCGTGCCCTCCAGCTCCCATTTACCACACCGTCCGCCCCAGCAGGCGAGCGTCTTGCCTTCGGCCTGTATCTTAACGATTTCGCAGTTGTTTTCGCAGCCCTTGCAGTGAAAACTGCGCGTCTGATATTCGGCGGAGGAGACCGAGAACCCGTTGAAGTTGGTCGCGCCGTCGCGCACGGCGGCTTTGGCCATCAACGCCGCCCCGATGGCGCCCATCACGTGGTGGTGCTCGGGGATGACGACCTCCATCTGGAGCGCCTCTTCGAACGCGCGCTTCATACCGGCGTTAGCCGCGACCCCGCCCTGGAAGACGATTGGCGTGGCCAGCTCCTTGCCTTTGGCGAGGTTGTTGAGGTAGTTGCGGACCAGCGCCTGGCAGAGACCGTAGACGATGTCCTCCATGCGATAACCTATCTGCTGCTTGTGAATCATATCCGACTCCGCAAAGACCGAGCAACGCCCGGCTATCTGGCACGGGACGGTCGCCTTGAGCGCGTGCCCTCCAAACTCTTCGATGGGG
>MELI01000024.1:10806-11060 GCA_001767575.1 Candidatus Aquicultor primus
GTGTTCATCGCGAAATCGACGACGATGCCGTCGCGGAGCAAGATTATTTTCGAGTCCTGTCCGCCTATCTCAAGGACCGTGCGCACCTTCGGCGCCACATGAGAGGCGGCGATGGCGTGCGCGGTAATCTCGTTCTTTATGATGTCCGCACCGATGATGACGCCGCTTAAATAGCGGGCGCTGCCGGTCGTACCGACCCCGGCTATCTCGACATCGTGCGCCAAATCGCTCTCAAGCTCTTTTATCCCCTCTTG
>MELI01000024.1:11127-11389 GCA_001767575.1 Candidatus Aquicultor primus
AAGACCACCAGGTTCGTGCTGACCGAACCAACATCTACGCCTAAAAAACCCCTCATGCTATATGTCCTCCGATTCAAATTATCCATAGCCGGCTACCGGTGTGCCGCTATCGTGGCTCAGGGCTTTAGCCCTGACTGCCCGCTTACCGGATGCTCCCAACCGCTTCGAGTAACTTCCGTTCCTTGTATGCTTTCTTGCTTGTCAGCAGGTCGATAAAGGCTTCGATGCGCGTTAACACACCGGCCTTTCCGGTCTGCTCATC
>MELI01000024.1:11455-14473 GCA_001767575.1 Candidatus Aquicultor primus
CTCCTCCGCGAAAATAACGGTATGCCCGACGCTCGGCAGGCCTTCCCCGCCGACAAAATGATTGAGGTACGGCTTTGCGGCGCGGGCCAGCTCGTCGTTGCTAATCCCAGAGACCTGGTTTTCCTTCGAGGGGCTTATCCAGTCGGTCAGGTAGACCGAGCGCGCGAGCGATATCCCCATGTGCCCGAGATACTCTTCGATGTCGAAATTGACGAAGGGTTCGAGCAGCACATAGAACTCGCCTATGATTCCCATCTTCACACACGACCGCCCCATATCTTTTTCGACGGCCTCCAGGATGGCGAAGGCTTCAACCCTGGCCGCCTCTATCTCGTCTTCGCTTATGGCGGGGCGCATCGTCTCGAGCGCCTGCTTGTATGCTTTGGTCGTGGTGCCGCGCGTGGCCTCGAACGCCCGGTACTTGAGCGTATACTTATCGGGTTCGTCCAAAATCCGGGCTTTGCGAAACGACACCTTTATCAGGCGCCAAATCTCGTAGATAGATTTGCCCGGCGCCAAAACCTTGAGCGTGTCGACAAATGGTTTGAGACCCGCCTGCGGCGGCTCCAAGACGACCATATCGAACTTATAGCCGGCGTCGCGCAGGACACACTTTTGTATCTCGGCATAGTAGCCGAACCTGCAAGGTCCGATGCCCCCGGCCATCAAGAGCGTGTCCGCCCCCACACCCAGCGCTTCGACAAAATTACCGATGGTTATTTTAAGCGGCAGACAGGCGAACTCGGGCGCATGGCGCACACCCAGCTGCAACGTTTTGATAGTCGTCTTCGGGGGGACGATATAATCGAGTCCCGAGCGGTCGAAGACGTCTGTGAGGACCATCTCCAACTTTCCCATATGGGGAAAGGTTATTTTCATCTATTGCCGCCTCCATCTGAGCATATCCACAAAAGCCTCGACCCTGGTTATCATGCCGGCCTCGCCGCTGTGCTCGTCGACGACGAGCGACATTAGCGGCATGCCGCCTTTGCGCCTCGTCTCGCTCTCCAAAAGCGCCTGGACCAACGAGTCCGGCCCGCAGGCGAACGAGAGCACGTAGATGATACCGTCGACCGATTTGGTGTTGAGCCAGTGAAACACCGAGCCGACGACCTCTTGCTCATAAGACCAGAAAAGCCGCTTGGGGAGCCTGCCGGCTTCCTTGTGCAGGACTTTAGCCGGGAGCATCTCGGTCGTGACAACATCGATGTCCCACTGGCGCAGTTTCTTGATGAGATTGAGGCTGGTATAAGGGTCGTAGATGTTATAGGGGTGACCCGCGATACCGATACGCAGGCTGCCCCCGGCTGGCGCCGCCGCCTCTCCGGCCATCGCCTCCATAGGTGTCAGGCCGGCTTCGAGACGCCTTTCATAGGCCTTCTGTGCCGTGAGACCCGCGCTCCAAGCTCTGATGATACGCACTTTGTTGCGGGTAAATGTTTTCCCGAAATCAAAAATGGCCTCGTAATATTTACGCCGGCTCAACCTGCTATTGAATACCGGGTCGAGGATGTCCGGCAGCGACCCGTCGACCGAACGCGCTAAATCGGGCAAGCCTAAGAACTTCGGGCAAGTATACGCCCGCTTCTCGACGCTTACGACGCGCGGCACAAAAAGCGCGTCCGCCTTGTCTTTCAAGTCGACGAGATGCCCGAAGAACACCTTCACCGGCAGGCACAGCTCGTTTTCTCCGAGCGACGTGCCCGTATTGATCATCTTCTTTGTAGTCGCGCCGGATACCACGACTTCCGCCCCGAGCCCATCCAAAAAGGTCGACCAGAGTGGGAAATATTTATAGTAAAGCAACGCTTGGGGCACACCCACGGTGGCACACATCTGACGATTATCCTCCAACCGTTAAATTATCAATCAACGTCGGCTTCGTGCGTTGAACATAGCCGTTCATTCCGCAAACGCCGCACCTCAAGCATACGAGCCGCTCCACGCTCCGGCGATAAAGCTCCCGTATTGATATGGCTAGCCCTATTAGCTTTTTACAGCATTTCTTATTTTACCCAAAAAAATGTCATCTTAATCAAAGCTTACGCTATAAAAAGATGAAACTCTCTTCGCTTGCCCTTGAGCGTTCCTCAACATAGTTCAACTTGTTTATACCCATTTCCTGCTCCCTTTACGAAGAGCTCCGGCTTTATTTCTGTGGCTATGGCCTGCAGATTAAGGTCTGAACAGGAACTATACCGCAGGACGTATGGCGTCTGACAATAATGGTGCCGTATTTATTTCAAACATATATTGCTCAGCCGGGATTACTTTGCTTGTGCGGAAGCATCCGTTGTGAAGACGAGCACGTCTCCTTCGACGTCCACGTTGACCGCGTCGCCTTCCTTGATGTCGCCCTCGAGGATTTTGAGCGCGAGACTATCCTGCAATTTGCGCTGGATAGTGCGCTTCAAGGGGCGGGCGCCGAAGAGCGGGTCGAAACCCTCGTGCGCCAGGTATTCTTTGGCTTTGTCGCTCAGGTGAAGCGATATGCCGTGCTCGGCAACGCGCCGCTCGAGATGGCCGATTTGTATCTCGATTATCTCCTTGATGTCATCGAGGGTCAGGCGGTTGAAAATGACCGTCTCATCGACGCGGTTCAAGAACTCGGGCCTGAAATGGGCACGCATCTCATCATCGACTTTGCCGCGTATCTTGGCCATATCGGTCATCTCCTGGATATACTGGCTGCCGATATTCGATGTCATTATGATGATGGTGTTCTTAAAATCGACGGTGCGGCCTTTGCCGTCGGTGAGGCGCCCGTCGTCGAGTATTTGCAGGAGCACGTTGAAGACATCGCCATGCGCTTTTTCTATTTCGTCGAGAAGGAGCACCGCGTAGGGGCGCCTGCGGACCGCTTCGGTGAGCTGCCCTCCCTCCTCGTAACCGACATAGCCGGGAGGCGCGCCGATTAGCCGCGACACCGCGTGTTTTTCCATGTATTCGCTCATATCGATACGTATCATCGAGCGCTCGTCGTCGAAGAGAAACTCGGCTAAAGCGCGGGCCAGCTGG
>MELI01000024.1:14541-16024 GCA_001767575.1 Candidatus Aquicultor primus
GGCGCGGGCCCGGCGGATGGCATTGGAGACGGCTGAGACCGCCTCGTCCTGGCCGATAACGCGCTCGTGCAGGCGCTTCTCCATCGTCACCAGTTTTTCAATCTCGCCCTCTACAAGCTTGACTACCGGGATGTTCGTCCACTTCGAGACGACCTCGGCTATGTCTTCCTCATCGACCTCTTCTTTCAGCATCTTCTGGTCTTTCTGCAACTCGAGAAGGCGTCGGTTCTTGACCTCCAATTCTTTTTCGAACGAAAGGATGTCGCCGTACTGGAGCTTTGCCGCAAGCGCCAAATCCCCGGCACGCTCGGCCGCCGCCGTGTCGACCTTCGCCTGCTCGATTCGCTCTTTGAGCTGGCTTATCTCGGTGATAGCCTGCTTCTCGTTCTGCCAGTGCGCGCGCATGTGAAAAGTCTTCTCTTTGAGTTCGGCGAGGTCTTTGTCTATATTGGCAAGCCGCTCGAGCGCGGCTTTGGTCTTGTCGTTTCTTAAGGCCTGGCGCTCTATCTCGAGCTTCTTGATGCGCCGCTCTATCTCGTCTATCTCGGTCGGCAGGCTGTCTATCTCTATGCGCAGCCCTGAGGCGGCCTCATCGATGAGGTCGATGGCCTTATCGGGCAAGAAGCGGTCGGTGATATAGCGGTTAGACATGGCCGCCGCTGCGACAAGCGCCGAGTCGGTGATACGCACGCCGTGGTGTATCTCGTAGCGTTCTTTCAAGCCCCGCAGAATCGCGATGGTATCCTCGACCGAGGGCTCGCCGACGAGTACCGGCTGGAAACGCCGCTCCAGGGCCGCGTCTTTTTCGATGTACTTGCGAAATTCGTCGATGGTGGTGGCGCCGATTGCGCGCAGCTCACCGCGCGCGAGTGCCGGCTTCAAAAGGTTGGCGGCATCGACCGCGCCCTCGGCGGCGCCTGCCCCGACCAGGGTGTGTAACTCGTCTATAAAAAGGACTATCTCGCCCTCGGCGTCGGTGACCTCCTTGAGTACCGCTTTGAGACGGTCCTCGAACTCGCCGCGATACTTGGCTCCCGCGATGAGCGCGCCGAGGTCGAGCGAGACCACCCGTTTGTCTTTAAGACCTTCGGGCACATCCCCGCTGACTACTCGCTGCGCGAGTCCCTCGGCGATGGCGGTCTTGCCTACACCGGGGTCGCCGATGAGCACCGGGTTGTTCTTGGTCCGCCGCGAAAGCACCTGTATGACCCGGCGAATCTCGTCGTCGCGCCCGATTACCGGGTCGAGTTTACCAAGTCGGGCCAGCCTGGTCAAATCCCGGCTATACTTCTCGAGCGCCTGGTATTTCTCCTCAGGGCTCTGGTCGGTAACCCGCTGGCTTCCGCGCACGTCCACGAGAATCTTGAGAACCGCTTCTTTGGTGACGCCGAACGAGCTCAATATCTTTCCGACCGTTCCCTTGTCCGCGGCGAGCGCGAGAAGCAGGTGCTCGGTGCTTACATACTCGTCTTTAAGCCCCTCG
>MELI01000024.1:16111-16999 GCA_001767575.1 Candidatus Aquicultor primus
AGTTCGGCTTGGATTCGTTCTTTGACCGTGTCGGGGCTGAGGGCGAGTTTCTGCAATATTGGGGTTACAACGCCATCGGCCTGGCCGACTAGAGCAAGCAAGAGATGTTCGCCTTCGACCTGCTGGTGACCCAAACTGTCGGCCAACCTCTGGGCTTCGCCGAGCGCCTCCTGGGATTTTATCGTAAATTTGTCCAACCTCATCTTCTTCCACCTTCTTATGTGCGCTTAGCACTTCTCTTTGCGGAGTACTAACTCGCCCCGGCGCATCGGCACGAGGGCGCTCTGCTGTATCTTACCGAGCTCCTCGTCGAGCGCGCCCCGGAGCTTTGCGGTCTGCTTCTGGAGCGCCTCCATGAGCCCCTGCAATTCTTCAATCTCATCTTGGAGTTCGAATATTTTGACGACCCCGGCCAGGTTTACGCCCAATCCCTGGGTAAGCATCTGTATTAGCTTTAAGCGGTCGACATCACGTTGCGAGTACAACCTCGTCGAGCCCTGGGTACGCTTCGGGTCGATAAGTTTCTTGCGCTCGTAAATCCGCAGCGTCTGTGGGTGCATCCCCGCGAGCTTCGCGGCCACGCTTATCATATATACCGGCTCGTCATACATCTTCTATCCACTCCAAATATTATTGAACAATCGCACGGCCCTAGGGGCCCGCGATTCGCGTTACTCTTTTAAATCCTTCCTCGGGTCTTCCTTGCGGGCATCGGCAAATCTCACGAGAAGCTCTTTTTCGGCTCCCGAGAGTTCTTTCGGCACGGTTAGATGAACCTTGGCAAGCATGTCGCCCCGGCCCGGCCCTTTAAGTTTGGGCGCTCCCTTGCCGCGTAGGCGGAAGGTCCGGCCTTCCTGGGTGCCGGCGGGAATCTTCAAGGAGACGCCG
>MELI01000024.1:17025-19385 GCA_001767575.1 Candidatus Aquicultor primus
GGCTCCCAGAGCCGCTTCGGTAAAGGTAATCGGGAGGTCGAGCTGGATGTCACTGCCGTTCCTGATGAAATAGGGGTGTTTGGCGACCTTGGCGACGATATAGAGGTCTCCGTAGGGTCCGCCGTTCAAACCGGCCTGCCCCTTGCCCTTGAACCTGAGCTTGCTGCCGTCGGCGACACCGGCCGGGATCTTTATCGTCTCACTCTTCTGTACTCGTATGCGGCCGTTGCCCCGGCAAACCGTGCAGGGTCTCTCGATTATGCTTCCCTGGCCGCCGCAATTCGGGCACGCCCGACTGATACTGAAGATACCCTGGTTGTCGGCGACCACGCCGCGTCCACCGCATGCCGCGCAGGTAGTCCGCCCCGACCCGGATGCCGCGCCTGTCCCGCCACACGACGAACAAGTCTCTTCCTTGTCGACCGAGAGCTTTACAGTCTTACCCTTAAGCGCCTCGTCGAAGGTAAGACTTACGTTGTATGTTATATCGGAACCTTTGGTCCGCGTCTGCTGAGGCCTCGCTCCAGGACGCCCACCGCCCGCGCCACCGCCAAGAAGGTCGAAGATGTCGCCGAAGCCGTTAAACGAGAAACCCTGGTTAGCGCCACCAGCAGACGTCCGTCCTCCGCCCGCGCCCGGGCTGTAGCCCGTGCCGCCGAAATAGCGCCCCATCTCGTCGTATTCCTTGCGCTTTTTCGCGTCTTTAAGGACCTCGTAGGCTTCGCCTATTTCCTTGAACTTCTCTTCCGTCGCCCCATCGCTCTTGTTCGCGTCGGGGTGATACTTGCGCGCGAGTTTGCGATACGCATCTTTTATCTCTTTCTGCGTCGCATTCTTGCTAACCCCGAGAACCGCGTAATAATCCTTATATGTCCTGTTGGAACTCATCTGCCATCACCATCATCGGCTGTCGGCGCCCTGCAATCAGCTAACGGTTTTGCGCCATCAGCTCATTTATTTTGCGACTTTCACCATCGCCGGGCGCAACAGCCTTCCCTTCAACTCATAGCCCTTCTGTAGAACTTCAGCCACCGTGTTCTCGGCGTATTCTTCGCTTTCGACCTGCATGACGGCCTCATGCCGCTCGGGGTCGAACTCCCGGCCCAGGGGGTCGATGACTTCGACACACTCTTTTGCCAGCAAGGCGTTGAGCTGCGAGTAGATAAGCTCAAAACCCTCAGTCAGGCTCGCGCTCGATGCTCCGGCTTCCGCCGCGTGAAGCGCCCGCTCGATGTTGTCGATGAGCGGCAACAGCTCCCGCATCACGGTCTGCGTCGCATACTGGACTATCAGTTCTTGCTCCCGCAGCATCCGCTTGCGGTAATTGTCCATCTCAGCCTGGACCCGTTTGGCCGTATCCAAATATCCCGCTGCTTCAGTCTCTTTCAGACTCAGGCGCTCTTTCAAATCTTCATAGCTCTCGCCCTGCGCGTCGTCTGGCGCGGCTTCATCGCCGCCCGCCGCTTCAACTTCAGCCGATGTCGGCTCCGCCGGATCCTCGCTAAATCCATTCCGGTTTTTGTCCCCTGTCAAAACTATCACCTCAAACGCCGGGAAGGGATTTTCCTCCCCGGTATCGATTCATGCGCCTTACTTCGCTTCGCCTTCTTCATCGACGACTTCGAAGTCGGCGTCGACGACGTCTTCGGCCTCGCCTGCGGCCGCAGCCTCGTCGCCATCGCCCGGAGTCGCCTGCTGTTGCTGCTCGTAAACGGCCTGGCCGATTTTGTACGATTGCTCAAGCAACACTTCGTGCGCCTTCTTTATCTGCTCGACGTCGGAGCCCTTAAGCGCCTCTTTCGCGTCGGCTACCGCTTTCTCAATCGCCTCTTTGTCGGCGTCGGTGAGCTTTTCGCCCACATCTTTGAGCGTTCGCTCGGTCGTGTATACCAGGTTATCCGCATTGTTTCGCACCTCGGCCTCTTCGCGGCGCTTGCGGTCTTCTTCCGCGTGCGACTTGGACTCATCGACCATCCGGTCAATCTCATCCTTGTTGAGCGCGGTGGCGCCGGTAACCGTGATGCGCTGCTCCTTGCCGGTGCCCAAATCTTTCGCCGAGACGTTGACTATGCCGTTGGCGTCGATGTCGAAGGCGACCTCGACCTGCGGCACGCCTCGCGGCGCCGGCGGCATGTCCACCAGGTGGAACCGCCCTAGCGTCTTATTGTAGGCCGCCATCTCGCGCTCGCCCTGGAGCGCGTGTATCTCGACGCTCGTCTGCCCGTCGGCGGCGGTCGTAAATATCTCGCTTTTTCGCGTCGGAATCGTTGTGTTTCTCTCGATAAGCTTCGTAAAGACGCCTCCGAGTGTCTCGATTCCGAGCGAGAGCGGGGTGACGTCGAGAAGCAGGATGTCTTTTA
>MELI01000024.1:19396-20774 GCA_001767575.1 Candidatus Aquicultor primus
AGCACGCCGGCCTGAATGGCCGCGCCGGCCGCGACAACCTCGTCCGGGTTGACGCCCAGGTGCGGGTCTTTGCCGGTATACTCCTTTACCATCTCCTGTACCGCCGGCATCCTGGTGGAGCCGCCGACGAGGATGACATGGTCGATATCGCTGGCGCTCACGCCGGCGTCTTTCATCGTCTGCTGGACCGGCTTACGGCACCGGTCGAGAAGCTCGGATGTCATCTTCTGGAACTCGGTGCGCGTCAGCGACATCTCGAGGTGCTTCGGCCCTTCGGCGTCGGCGGTGATAAACGGGAGATTTATGTTGGTCGAAAGCGTCGTGGACAGCTCCATCTTCGCTTTTTCCGCCGTCTCCTTGAGTCGCTGGAGCGCCATCTTGTCATTGCGCAAATCTATACCGTATTTGGACTTAAAGTCGTCGGCCATCCAATCGATGACCTTCTGGTCCCAGTCATCGCCGCCGAGATGGTTGTCGCCCGCGGTCGCCCGCACCTCGAAGACACCGTCGCCGATGTCGAGGATGGAGACGTCGAAGGTGCCCCCACCTAGGTCGAAGATGAGAATAGTCTGGTCATGCTCTTTGTCTAGACCGTACGCGAGCGCGGCGGCCGTCGGCTCGTTGATAATACGTAAGACCTCGAGGCCCGCTATCTTGCCGGCGTCTTTTGTCGCCTGGCGCTGCGCGTCCTCGAAGTAAGCGGGCACCGTGATGACCGCCTGGGTAATCTTTTCGCCGAGATATGCCTCCGCGTCTCTTTTGAATTTCTGCAAGATGAAGGCGGATATCTGCTGCGGCGTATAATCCTTGCCGTCGATGTCTATCTTCCAGTCGGTGCCCATATGGCGTTTGACCGAGGTGATAGTCCGGTCGGGGTTGGTAATCGCCTGGCGTTTGGCAACCTCTCCTGCGAGCACCTCGCCGGTCTTGGAAAACGCGACAACCGAAGGCGTAACCCTTCCGCCCTCCGCATTGGCTATTACCTTCGGCTCACCGACCTCCAGAATCGCCATACATGAATTTGTCGTTCCAAGATCGATACCTAAAGCTTTTGGCATTAAAAACACTCCTATCGCTATATTTTTATCTTAAGTATAAAATCTAAGTCTGGTATTGTCAAGATTTATGACAACAACCTTATTATGGCTTATCGGCTGACCTCTCAAGCCTTTAACAGTTTTTTTGATTCAGTGCAAATTGACGGCTCGCAGTAAATTATTCCCAGATTCACTTTGTCAAAACTCTTTACAAGCGGCTAGTAGTCATGTATAAGAGTTATTGTGTAGAGTACAGCCTACTATTAGGGAGGAATTTTAATGTCAAAACCGTTAATTGATGTCGATGAGTGCTCCGGCTGCGGAACCTGCGTAGACAGCTG
>MELI01000024.1:20806-26056 GCA_001767575.1 Candidatus Aquicultor primus
TCGCAAAAGCCGCCAATGCGGATAACTGCGATGGCTGCAAGACTTGTGAAGAAGAATGTGCGATGGAAGCCATCAAGGTAGAGGACTAAGCTATATCCGAAAATTTTAAGGCGCCGGACGCGGGTTTGGCGTCTTTTTTATGCGCAAAAAAACAAAGTTTTGCTCTTAGCGCGTTTATCTGGTAAAAGTATTGTTATGCGATGCTTTGTGATTCGCTTTTACATGATACGTTTTTCGCCCTCGACATGATGCTTCAGCACCGCAAGATTTAAGTCGAACACAGAGAGAGAAATGGGGGTTTTGCTTGAAAAAAATACTAAGCGGAATTCCGGGGTTGGATGATTTGCTCGACGGCGGGCTGCACGAGCGGAGCTCGACAGTGATCGCCGGCCCTCCGGGTACCGGGAAAACAACCTTTGCCACACAGTTCATTTACCAGGGCGCGGCCAAGCTCGGCGAAGCGGGGATATTCATAACGTTCGAGGAGTTCCCGGAGGTCATATATCGCGACGCCATGAATTTCGGCTGGGATTTGAAGGAGCAAGAGGCGGCCGGAAAACTAAGAATAATCTTCACATCACCGGCGGTTCTCAAAAGCGAGCTCGAGAAAGAGAACGGCCTCATCGATAGGGTGGTCGCTGAAATCGGTGCCAAACGCATAGTCATCGACTCGGTCACGCTGATGGAGCAGATAAGCTGCGATACCATCGAACTCAGACAGCTCTTCAATAGCCTTATAAACGGCCTGAAGCGCCTGGGGTTGACGACGGTATTGACGAGCGAAGTCCCGCTCCTCTTCGGCCACGAGAACACATTCGAGACAAGCATAGGCTTTGTCGTCGACAACATATTATTTTTGCGTTACGTTGAAATAGAGAGCGAACTAGAGACGGCTCTCACTATCTTGAAGGTGCGCGGGAGCAAGCACGCTAAAGATATCCGCAAGTATGAAATCGCGGAAAACGGGGTGACCATCGAGACGAAGTTCTCGGGCCACCAGGGAATCCTGACCGGTTTCCCGTCGAGAATGATCAGCGGAAAGACGCTGCTTGAGGAAGGCCTTATCCGCAAAAAAAGGTAATCGAGATGAGCTTTATCGTAGCAGTCGAAATACTCAACTTCATCCTGGCAAGTCTAGCAGCTCTGATATCCCTGGGAATCTTGCGAAAAGTGACCGGCAACCTCGCCGCGAGCTGGCGATACGCGGTAGTAGCATTCCAAATACTCGCGCTGGCGACGCTCTTTGCCGTCATCAACGAATTGGGAATCCTCTCGATAGCGGGTATCAGCTCGGACCTGTTGAGAAACACCGCGCATTTCGTCTTCATCATACTCGCCTTCTTCGGACTGCTCCGAAATTACCAACTAATACGGAATTTGACGGAGCGTGATTCAGGATGACGATAGTCGACGTTCTCGCCGTCATCGTAGCCCTGGGCGGCCTTGTGGCGGCCTTCATCGCGCGAAAAATATGGCTCATGGTCGAGGGGGAACTCGCGGCCAGCTGGCGGTGGTTGCTGCCGAGCGTGCCGGTCTATGCCGTCTCTTATACCGTCCTTATCATGCATAATTTTATGAGAAAATTCGGTGCGGTCGACCCCGTGCTGAACATCAATTTTGAAGTAAACATCCTGGAAAAGCGGTCGATGTTTAGCATGCAAGTGTGGGAGCCGATAATACTGGTGTTGAGAAACGTGCAGGTACTGGTGGAAATGTTGTTCCTGGTGCTGGTCATAGTCGGCCTTGCCAGACAGTACCGGCTGTTTCAGAAGCTCGCTGAAAAGCAAGGCTAGATTGAGGAAATCAAATGAATAGGAAGATAGCCAAGTTCGTTAAGAGCTTGAACGAAAAGACGAAGGCCGTTGTGCTTGAAATACTGGAATCGCCGACCAAATGGAATCTTATCCAGTTCTACAAGGACAATCCCTTTTCCATACACACGCCGCGAGGCCTTGCCAACATCATCGGACGCAAACCGTCCGCGGTATCGAAAGAAGTCGAGTGCCTGGCAAGAGCCGGTGTGCTCAAGAAAATCTCGGAGAACGGCGACCTATCGGCCATCTATTCGTACGACCCCGAAAAGGCCATGGTCAAGATAATAGACTCGTTGGTCGGGCTATGCAGCGAATCGCGTGAAACAATCAAAGAACTTATCGAGGCCATTAAAAAGTCCTAGCCGCGCTCACACAGCTATACCCCTTAACACTTGGCAATCCGCAAGAATGCCTGTAAACTATTGTCAATAATACTTGACACGCATTTCTTGGGAGGTTCGTCTTGGACGAAAAGGACTTTGCAGAATTGATATCGGTGTTCTTGAAAGGCAGCGAGCTTGGCAAAGACGCCGCAGAGAAAGAGAGGGGGTCGACCGATGCTGCGTTTGACCCGGAATCATCTTCAAATGAAGCCGAAGTTCGCAAGAACATCATCGAAGCACTGGCCGAGCGAATAAAAGAATCCCAGGAAGCGGAAGAAGTCGCAGCGATCGAAAACCCCTCGGAGAATCCCGAAGACGAGACACCGGAGGTCGAAGAAGAGCTCATCACAAAAGAAGAAGTCGACCAGCTCCTCAGCAAAGAAGAGCCGGCCGAAATAGTCACCCTGCAACAGATATTGCACCGCTTCACAGCCCTCGACGGCGTTATCGCCGCGCTCTTGGTCACCCGCGACGGATTTATCGTCGACTACGCCTCCAACATCGAATTCGAACTCGACATGGTAAGCGCGGTCGTCGCGACCGGCTTCGGCATGCTCGATAGAATCGGCTCCGAACTCGAGCGAGGCGCACTCTCGACCGGCATGCTCGAATACGAGGAGGGCACGGTCGTCATCTCGCCGCTCGTCCCCGACATCGCGCTGGTAATCATCGCATCTCAATGGACAACACTCGGCCGCATCCGCTGGGAGATAAAGAAGTACGGCGACGAACTAATAGCCAATCTCTAAGTGCCGGCGCTTTATCCCGCAGCTTACACCAGGCCGCTTTGCGGGTCGCCTTTGTGCTGCAATCTTTCCCTGGTTCCCGGTAGCGCGCGGTATACACCATAACCTGCGGCTGCCATAAGCGCCAACGGCAGCAGATAGCCGACGAGCATCAAAAATACGCCCAGCGTCTTCACGCTCGCCTTTAGGGACTCGCGCAGAACGGCCTTGAGGCCCAATGCATCCTTTACCGGCACCACTTGGGGCTCGGCCATATACAGCCGTATAGTCGCATAGCCCGTGCGGTTCTCAAGATAGTTGAGCCGACCGCTTATCCGCTCTACCTCCATCTGTATCTGCGAAAGATTGTTTTGAATCGTGATGCTCTCTGTAATCGTCTTGGCCTTTGTCATGAGCTCGAGCATGACCGCTTCCTGGGCGCGCCAGTGCTTGAGCCGGCTGTTCAAGTCGACGAATTCTTCCGAAACATCCTCGCTCGAAACATCGAGCGCTTTGACTTTGCCGAGTTTCTTCAGCGATGTCAGGACGCCTTCGAAGTCGCGCGAGGGTATGCGCATAATGACTTCACCGCTCGCGATAGAGGTGCCCGTCGCGTTGCTTTTCGACTGGCTGACGTAACCGCCGGCTTCACGCGCTATCTCCACCGCCCGGTCGTAGCGCTCGTCGAAGCGCCCCTTCGTCACTTTGAGCTCCAGGCTCGCGTTGCGAATGACCCGCTCGTCGAGGGCGGGGATATCGAGTTTAGTAAGGGATGTGCCCATGCTATAGCCGCCGGTCGAGTTGGCGTACTCCTGCGGCTCGCCCCCAGCGCCATCGGGCAGGCCCCGCAAGAGCAGCTCGTCCTTGGCCTCGCTCGCACCACCGTACCCCATCTCCGCGCTGTCGATGTCATGCATCTGTGATTGTGATTGTGATTGTGCTAAAAGCACCCCTGGTTCGACCGACTGCTTCTGCGCGTCATTGTCGCCGGCGGGCACCACCACCGCCCGCTGCTCTTGGAACAAGAAGAAGCCCGTCGTTGCCATAAAGATAATAGCCATGCCGATGAAAACCCAGGGTGCCGCCCGCCTTATCCACGCTTTTTTCATACATCCTCCTATCGTATCGCCAACATCATCTCCGCTCGTCGAAGGCAACCCTCATCGGTCGCCTGGCCTTTAGACGTTGCGGCGACTCGTTTTGTTCCATCCCAGCACCTCGCGTTCGCCCCGTCTGTTTAAGAGCGGGCTTCTGTGCTATTCTTTCATCGTAATGTCGTTAGGAATGAGGATGGGATACGGGCTTGGGGATGCCGCAAGACAAAGCCGACCTCGACATGCCATTGATAAAGAGCTATCTCGCCGGTGATACGGACTCCTTCAACGAGCTGGTCGGCAAATACGAGCGGACCGCGTATAACCTCGCGTACCGGATGGTCGGCAACGCCGCCGACGCCGCCGACCTCACGCAGGAGATATTCGTCCGCCTCCACCGGAATGTAAAGACCTTCCGCGGCGACTCCGCGTTCTCGACCTGGTTCTACCGCCTGGCGACAAACTGCTGCAAAGACTGGCTGCGCAAAGAAGCGCGCCGACCACCCACCCAGGAAATCCAAGACACACTCGTCGCGGACGGCGGGGCCGGCCCGAGTCGGCTCTATGAGCAGAGCGAGATGAAAGCGCTGGTAAAAGAAGCCATCTCGGCGTTGCCGGAGGAACAACGCATGGCCATCGTCCTCCACGACCTGCAAGGCTATAGTTACGAAGAAATCGCGAGCATCGCGGAGGTGCCTGTCGGCACGGTAAAGTCGCGCCTCTCGCGCGCGCGCCTCAAGCTGGCCGAGAGCCTCGCCGCGATAAAGGAACAAAATGGGAGATTGAGCGTCTAAATGAACGAGATGTCAAAGTGTGACGACGTACAAAAACTGCTAAGCGCATATATCGATAACGAACTCGCCGGCGACGAGCGCCGCTGGGTCGGCGCGCACCTCGACGGGTGCGCCGAGTGCCGCGCTACCGTAACGGCGCTGCAAGATGCCATCGCGGCGGTCAAGAGCCTCGACGACTTCGAGGTTCCGCCGGAGCTTGCCGACAGCCTGCGCCAAATCGAGCCCGGCAAACGCGACCGCGCAATCGCGCCGGCTAAGCGCTGGTGGGAATCGCCGCGCGTGGCGGTCTTCGTCGCGACCGGCGCCGTAGCCGCAATCGCGCTGGTCTCACTGCTGGCGCTAGGCGACATAAATATCGCCGGCAACCGGGGCGCTACCCAAAAAGCAATAAGCCCTGCAGAAGATACGGCGATGCCGGAACAATCGGTTCCCGCAGGGGA
>MELI01000024.1:26101-27098 GCA_001767575.1 Candidatus Aquicultor primus
CACGGAACTAGAAGCCGGTGATGGCAGGGAAGGTGCTCTCGGCTACGGCGCAAAATCTCCCCGGGATGGCGCTGTCAAAGACGAGCTGCTCCTTCGGGGCCTACCCGATGACAAAGACGGCAGCGCCGACGCCTGGCCCAAGATACTCGCATCGAACAAGAATTACACGCCTGCTTCCATCGAGACCCTGGCCGACGAGATACACGACTCGTCGAACGGGCTCTATACCGTCAAAGACGCCGGGGAAAAGCGTGCCGCATTCGTCGATGCGATAGTAAAGGAAGTCTCCGCCCAGGGCGGCGAGGGTGAAAAGACACGAAGCCCGCTCAACGCCATCCTCGACCGCACCAAGCGCGCCGCGCTCCCCATCTACGTCGAGAAAGCGAAGTATGAGAATAAAGCGTGCCTGGTGATCGCAATAAAATGGGGCTTCGGCGGCGACGACAGCCGGCTCTATAAAACAAGCCTTTATGTGACCAACCTCTCCGGCTGGACCATCTTCCACTACACCTCGAAATAGAAATCGGCGTAATTATTGCTCTCGTTAGAATATCCCTATCTCCGCCCTCGGTGCGCCCTTGTACCTGTTGCGGATGCCCATAAGCGAGCATCTGGTCACGGCCTTCTCCCCATACCTGTTCTTAAGCCGGTCGACGACGGCCGCAACCGCAGCCTCCTTCTCGTCCAGGACATCGAAGACGGTCGTCTGCTGCCCGTCCTCTCTCTTGGCAAGGTTGGTCACGCTCACCCCGACCTTGGTCGCCGGATAGACATCGAGCGAGGCACGCTCCCTTAACAGAAGGTCTTTGGCGACATCATGGACGCGCCCGGGCAAGTCGGTATAGCAGCCCAGGCCGGTGCGCCGGCTCAAATCGAAAAGCCGTCCCAGGCAGACATAGACAGCGACCGTCCTCCCCAGGTAGCCGGCCTTTCTCATCCTTCTGGTGGCCCCGTCGCACAGCCCCAGAAGCACGTCGCACAGGTACTCGACATCCGC
>MELI01000024.1:27262-27460 GCA_001767575.1 Candidatus Aquicultor primus
GGCCGATGGTCCGTATTCCTATCGCGTCGAGGTGTCTGCGCATGCGCCGCCCCACGCCCGGGATGCTATCTACCGGCAGCGGCGCGAATATCTCGGGGAGGTCTTCGGGTTCTATCACCGTAAGGCCAAACGGTTTTTCAAGCTCCGAAGCCATCTTGGCTACCAGCTTGTTCGGGCCGACACCCACCGAGCAGGTCA
>MELI01000024.1:27472-28111 GCA_001767575.1 Candidatus Aquicultor primus
TCGCTACCTCCGCCTGCAGCCTCGCGGCCGCGTCTCTGGGCGAGCCGAAAAAACGAGCGGTGGCGGTGATGTCTAAAAAGGCCTCATCGATGGAGTAGACCTCCAGGCAATCGGTATATTTTTCGCATATTTGCATAAGCAAGCGGGTGTTGTGGAGATACTTCTCGTAGTTTCCGGCTATATAGGCGGCGTGCGGCAGCTTCAGCTTGGCCTCGAGCACCGACGTCCCCGACTTGACCCCGAACTCGCGCGCCTCGTAGGAGGCCGCCGCGACTATCCCCCGGTAAGAGGAGAGGTCGTCGGTGTGGCACACGAGCAGCGGCTTTTTGCGGTAAATAGGCAGGTCGCGCTGCTCGACCGAGGCGAAATAGGCATCCATGTCGACGTGGATTATCGTCCTTGCCGCCGTGCGCGAGACGGGGCGGCGCGGCGCGCACAGGTGCCCCCTAAACGCCGGACTCATGGCCGTGCACCCTCTCCAGGCGCCACGCCATCTCGCCGGTGTTGAGCGATATCTCATACAGCCCGTCGCCCGCGCGCACCGTGTAGCCATAGCACGCGGAGGTGCCGACCGAATACTTATATACACCGGTTATCTCGGATATCTTGTGATGCCGTCGGCTCCACATAAACGACACC
>MELI01000024.1:28122-28486 GCA_001767575.1 Candidatus Aquicultor primus
GCCGCGAACGAAGACCGCCGATACTTCGATTGGTTCATGGACATCAACCGCCACAGCCCCTCCTTAAATCGAACACATGTTCGATTTAAGAGTAACCCCTGTTCTCTCAGGTGTCAAGGAGGAAGTTGGTGTTGGCACAAGACGATGAAACTGCGAACGGCGAAGAAACCCTCCGAGAAACAACGATAAAACCAAAACGGCGGGGTTAAAAACCCCGCGCATCGGAAACTGCACTATATTATGCTATTCAACCACTCTGTCTATGCCGCTCTACGCAACCGCCGGGGGCGGTCGCGCCGCCTACACCTCCTGCGCTACCGCGCTTACCCGGTGGAAGAGCGCTTTGAGGTCGCACGGTATTCTT
>MELI01000024.1:28492-32149 GCA_001767575.1 Candidatus Aquicultor primus
GTGACATAGACGCCTTCCGGCGCATCGATGACTACCGCAGGCGTCAGAAGCAAGATTCCCTTGACTCCAGCACTCGCAAGCAAGTTGATGCTATGCTGGACCCAGCTCGGGTGAGTAGCGACAACCGCCACTTCGATACCCATGGCTCCCAACTCGGGCGAGATCCCCTCAATCGACTGGACCTCCCTGCCGTTGATGACCGCCCCGCGGTCGTTCGGGTCTTCCGAGAAGAACGCGGCAGATATAAACCCGTACTTTTCGACCAGGAAAAAACTGAAGAGCGAGCTTATCACCTTGGCCGAGCCGACAAAAGCGACCGGCGCAAACGGCGGCAGCCCGAGAAATTCACCGAGCATGTGGCGCAAACCATCTATACTGTAGCCCACGCCTCGTTTGCCCGGAGTCTCACCCAGAAACGAAAGGTCGTTTCTGACGGTGACCTCGTTCAGGCCGAGGGTGCCGGCTAGTTCCTTCGATGTAATGGCGCCTTTCTTGCCCGCTAATAGCCAATCTGTCAACAAGCAGTGGTAAAGCGACAGGCGATGCAGCACCGCTGCGGGTGTAGGCTTCGACGACTTTTGCACCGATAACCACCGTCCTTCGTAGTCGTATTTACAATTATAAGTAAATTATAATCTAGATATTGATAATTATCAAACATTCTTTTAAGTAGACGACCCGGACAACCCCACACTCCACATTGAGCGCACCCATCAAACCGGCCACCTTATCGATGGGCGCCCTGGTCTTCGATACCTCGGGTGACTTCTTTGACGTGCAATTTAAAAACAGTGCTTTTAGCGACATTCCGTCCCCCTCATATGCCGAATCTATTCATTCTCCATGCTTGCGAGTGATGCCGCTTCTATTTAGTATAATAATATAAAATCATTTCGGTATTTTGTTGACAATAAGAATCGTGTCGATTAAGATATTGATAATAAAATAACAAACAAACCGCTTGCAGCGGTTTAATGTGGGGGCACACCAGCCACAAGCTCTTAAATCGAAACTTCCCAGGTTTCGGCTGTCAGGAATAGCTTGTGGCTGGTTTTTTTATGCCCGCACCCATCGCAGCCGCAAACAAGCGCACCCGCATCGAGCATCATCCCACCCAAAGCCGGCAGTTACGGCAGATAGACGGCTTGTTTCAACTAAGCGCCCGTCAACTTTTTTACTTTGACACGGTGTTCACAATCTGTTAATAATAGAAGAGCAATAAATAGTTTAACCTGCAGCTTAGCCGCTTGCTCTTGGCGGCGGGTAAGCGCACCGAGACTGGATTAGGCGTGATTTAGTGGAAGAAAAAACAACCCGTTTAGCAGATGTGTTTGACGATGTCATTCGCTGGTCGATAGTGAGCGCGGCGGCGTTCCTGCCGCTCATGATGTCACCCGTAAACTACGACGCGTTCGACCTGCCCAAGGCAATCTTTCTGTACCTGCTCGTTCTCATCATGGTCTCCAGTTATATAGGGAGGAGTCTCTTTGCCGGCGAAATCGCGATTAAAAAGACGGCTCTAAACAAGCCCCTTCTCGCATTCGCCATAATGATGACGACAGCCGTTGTCGTATCGCCGGTGCCCCTGGTAAGCCTCGTCGGCGAGTACGCTCGCTATGAGAACCTGCCGACACTATTGAGCTATACGATTATCGCATTCATGGCATCGCAGTTTTTGGATACGAAAGAATGGATCAACAAGTTAATCTCGGCATCTTTTATAGCTTTCGGCATAATAACCTTGTACGGCATTGCGCAGAGCCTGGGGCTCGATATTCTCCCGGAGTCCATGCGCCTTTTTGAAGGAAGAAGCCGGTCGACGATGGGCAACCCGGTATTTTTCGGCGGTTACGTCGCGATGATGACCCCGCTCCTCCTCCATTACCTGCTCAGAGACGAACGCCTGCCGTTTATCTCAAAACCCCTGATAACGTTATTGCTCATGATGGGCTTCGCCGGGGCGATCTTCTCGCAGACTAGAGGCGCCTGGCTGGCGATGGCAATTGGAGCCATCGTAGTCGTCGTCTTCCACCGGGAAAGACTACTCAAAGCAGCCGGCAACGTTGCCGCTATCTTAATCGTCGGATTCGCGCTAACGCTCGTATTGATCTCAATCAGCGGGCAGCAGCAGGCGGCTAAACAGTTCAACGAAATCACGGAGCGAGTCGTCTCCGCCGCCGACATTTCCCAGGGCACAGCTGCAAGCCGCATCGAAATATGGAAGAGCTCGGTCGAGATGATAGCGGTGCGCCCGCTGGCGGGCTACGGTCCCGACCAGATGTACCTCTGGTCGCCCGCGTTTAAAACCTTGAAGAAAGCGCAAATTGAAAAGAATACCATTCCAGACCGGACACACAACGAGTTCCTGCAAGTGGCCGTAAACTCAGGCTTCCCGGGATTGCTGGTCTTTTTGTGGATCATCAGCGCTATCGTGCTGATGAGCGCACGTTCCTTTAAAAGCAATAGCGACCTTAAAGGACCCGCCATAGGTATAACGGCCGCTCTTGTCGGCTATATCGCTCAAGGCTTGTTCGGAGTAGCGGTCATAGGATTGACGGCACCGGCATTCGTTATGGGAGGAATCGTCGCTGCCATAGCCGCGGGAAAAGACCCCCAGCGTCATATTATCCCATTCAAGATAAAGCGAGATATCGAGGTATTCACACTCGTAGCCGTGTTGGCATCGGTCGTCGCTATCTTTGCGTTTAGGCCGCTCATCGCGGACGCCAACTACCTTAACGGCGTTACTAAAGCCGGCTCGGGCCTTAGGGAGCAGGCAATAGCGGCTCTCAGCCAGGCAGTCAGCCTCAACCCATACCAAGCACAATACCGTCGCGACCTCGCCGTGGCGCTCGTTGAGAAAGGTCAGTTAAACGAAGACAGCCGGCTTGTGGTAAGCGGGATTTCGGTCCTGGAAGAAGGCTTAAGGAAAAACCCGCATGATATCGACTTGATTCTGGCGACGGCAACCGCATACAGAGTTTATGCGGCGCTCACAAATGACATGACCATAGTCTCTCAAGCAGAGAACTATTACTCGCTGGCAATCAGAAAAAACCCGCTGTCGACCAACCCGCGAAGAGGAATGCTCGGCCTGCTTATGCCGCTGGAAAAATACGATGAGGCCATCGAACAGGCTGTAATAATACTGCAAATCGATCCCAACGACGCCGATGTCAAGTTGCGCTTAGCCCAGGCTTACGAAAAAACCGGACGGGCTGGTAAGGCAAGACGGCTCTACAAAGAACTCCTGGCAATATACCCTGATCGGTCCGATCTTAAAGAGTCTCTCGAGCTATACGAGAGAGCCAAAGCCGCTGAATAGACTTAAAGGATTTACATCTACATGGGGACCAAGGGAAGATTTCTTGGAGACACCAGGAGTCAAATCAAAGCTCTTTTGATTCTTGCTATTTCGCTTTTTTTATTCTGGGGCGTCTCGATCCAGTTCTTCGCGGAACGAGGGGTTCCCTGCGCGGCGTGCCATGCGACAAAGAAGCAATATGCCTCTTGGAAAACATCTCCACATAAAAATATATCCTGCCTTGCCTGTCACAAGGATACGGGCTACTTATCGTTCGCAAGACTTGAGTTGGGGTCGGGAAAAAATTTCGTGGCTTGGCTCTTTCGCGCCTACCAAGACCCGGTCGCAAGCCA
>MELI01000024.1:32234-39717 GCA_001767575.1 Candidatus Aquicultor primus
GAGTTCGAAAATTATCACTGCACCGATTGCCACGCAAATGTGGCCCACGAAATCGAAGGCCGCACCCGGAACCAACCCGACATGGATAGCTGTTCGGATTGCCACAACTACTACGAAGGCGATGTCGAATGCGAGAAGTGCCACCCGAGCAACGCGGAAACCGAAAAGCTCTCGACGAGGGGTCCGTGGAAAATAACGCACGGCCCGGCCTGGAAATCGACGCACGGCATGGGAGACCCGAAGACGTGCGCTACCTGCCACGACGCGTTATTCTGTATGAGCTGCCACAACAGCGAGGTGCCCCACCCGCAGCCGTGGTCACACCTCCACCCGCGGTCAGCTAAACAGAACGTTCAGGGATGCTATCAGTGCCATAGAAAAGAGCTTTGCATGGATTGTCACCGCATTGAAATGCCGCATCCCGATGGTTTCCTCAGGAATCACGAGTTTGAGGTCGAGGAGCGCGGCTACGATCTATGCTGGCGTTGCCATAGCGGAAACAACTGTATGCCATGTCACTTAAGTGCGGCGCATACCAACACGCCGGATAGGAAGTTCAAGTTTTGATGAACATGGAACCTTTGAGAGTTTTAGGCAACTACATTTATCTGTCCGGGCTGATGCGCGTTGAATCTCTATTCGAGCGACTCCTCCACGACGTCCTGCGCTGGCGCGACTATGTCCCGTTAATCCTAAAATTTCTCGACCAGGTAAAGGTGATCTTCAGCAATCCCCGCAAGTATCCGCGCGAAGCCGTCGTCGTCATCGCGGCTATTCTCCTCACGCTCATCGTGCTGATGATGTTGGTTCTACTCTTCTTTACCGTCAGAAATCAAATCCGTATCCGCAAAGCATATAAGAGAATACGAAAGAAAGTGCCGCGAGAGGTACTTATAAAGCGATATATCGTCGGTGGCGTTGCCGGTGTCGTTCTACTGCTCGCCCTGACCATCGGCACGGCCCAGCCAAAATCCTGTGTGAGGTGTCATAGTCTCGAGAAGAGTTTCAGTTCCTGGGAGAAATCGGTTCACAAGGATACCGGTTGCCTGAAATGCCATTATGAGCCCGGCGTCTTTGGTTATGTCGAGGGAAATATCAGCGGGGCGGAGAACCTGCTGGCCCACTTTTTCAAAGGCAACGACTTGCCTCGGGCGCGTGTCTCGAACAACGCCTGCCTGCGCTGTCATAACGATGTCTTCAACCGCATGGTCATCGGAGACCGCGAAATTCGGGTGCAGCACAAAGACCTTATCAACAATGGGATAAACTGCACCAACTGCCACCCGGGCGTCGCGCATGAAGCGAAAGGCAAGAAGGCCTTCGCCATGAATAGCTGCCTCGAATGCCACGACAACAAAAAGGCGAGCGCGGATTGCCGGACCTGCCATATCCAGGACATCGGCTACAAAGCAGTGCGTGAGCTCGACGACTGGCCGAAAGTCAAGACCGTCAGAATCACCTGCACCGGTTGTCATAAGGTCTCGACGACCGAAGCTTGCATCAAGTGCCATGGTCTGGAATTGCCCCACTCCGAGATCTTCCGGCGGAAACATGCGATGCAAGCCGAAATTACTCAGGGAAGCCTCTGCTACAAGTGCCACTGGGAAACCATGACCGGTAAGCGAATGTGTGGTTGCCATAGCGACGCTGGAGAAATACACGGTTCACCGGAAGACTGGTACTTTAAACACAGGGCTACCGCGAAAGGAAACGGGGCGGGCTGCAATTGCCACGCGGCGAGCTTCTGCGGGCGCTGCCACGACGACCCGAAGAGCGTCTACCCTGGAAGCAGTGGCGAGATGATGCACGGCGGCTGGCATACCGGGATGTAGGACATAACGGATGGAGACATCGCCCGGCCAAACAAAAAGGAGAGCGAACCGCTCTCCTTTCATCTTTCATAACCGTTCTCAACTCCCCTGAGGGTGCCGGGCAGGGCCTTGTATCGGGGTTACCGCTCCTCGGTGTAGACCCGGTCCATGACGTCGCCGACCCGTATCTGCTCAACAACGTCCATGCCCTCCACGACTTGCCCAAATACGGTGTACTTACCGTCAAGCGACGGCTGCGAGTCTAGGCATATGTAGAACTGGCTTCCCCCGCTGTTAGGGTCTTGTGCCCGCGCCATCGCAACCGTACCCGGGGTGTGCGGCACATCGTTGAACTCGGCGTCAATCTTATAGCCGGGACCACCTAGGCCATCATTCTCGGGGTCGTCGTCTTTGCTCAACGGGTCGCCGCCCTGAATCACGAAACCCGGTTCGACACGGTGCCACTTAATCCCGTTGTAGAAGCTTTGGCCGACGAGGCTGACGAAATTCGCCACAGTCTTAGGCGCCTTGTGCGGATAGAGCTCGAAGACAATTTTTCCTTTGTTCGTTTCGACGACCGCATAGAGCCGCTTTCCGGCAGCCGGCTGCGCTGCCGGAGCTGCCTGCGCGACGGTGGTCTCGGTTGCTTTCGGCGCTTCGGTGGCTTCCGCCTCAGGCTCCGCGAACCCGTCGGAAGAGGCCTTCTTGTCGGCGCCGGATGAGCACCCCACAAGCCCTGCTACCAGCGCCGACAACACCAGTGCCCCTAGAAGCCATTTGAAAATTCCTGCTTTCATTAAACCCTCCTGTGGTTCCGCCCTGTCGCTCACAGCAAAAGGATACCACGAACCCGCCCGCCAAAAAAGAAATCTTGTACAAGCCATAAACCGGACGCTTGAATCGAAGAGCGCGCTCTTCATTACTTGGATAAGGGTTTACCACTCACCGCATGCTTAGCAAATTATGTAAATATTTTGGCCATTATATTTTGGCCGAAAAGTGCCGTTTAAGGAAAACTGGGGGTCGCGGCTCTCTAACTACCTGCGCAAACGCATCACAGCGCGTGTTTTTGCTCGCTCATGATATTTAGCCGCAGCCATCCCTGCAGCCTTGCCTCAACATGCTTCGTATGCTATCATTTGTATCGGCAATTTTTTTTATTTGCGCATGTGAAAACGGTCACGCATATTATGCAACACTTGAAAGGAATGAGCATGGAACAAAGCATCAAAAAGGTTATGGTGGCCTTGACTATCCTTTTGGCGCTATCGATCGTAGCGGTTCTGGGGTTCATGTTGAAAGATGTCTTTTTTGAAAAAGACATCCCGCAAAATCCGGCTGAGCAAGCGTATTCTCTAGCCAAAGCGATGGCCGACAAAGACCCCAAAAACCCCGGCTACCTTTTCGAACTCGCGAAAGCCGAAGCAGACCTCGGAAAGACCGGAGATGCCGTAGATCACCTGCAAAAAGCGATCAAGATGCAGCCCGCCGCCCCGATGCTACACTATACGCTCGCCCGCATATATCTCGACTCCGGGCAGGAAAAAGAAGCGGTCAAGGAACTCGAGCAGGAATTGCGCGTTACCGAGAACAAGAACGAACTCGCGTGGTTCGACCTCGGCGAGATATTCCTGAAGCGGAAAGACTATAACCAGGCCATAAATTGCTTCAACATGGCGCTTGTAAGAATGCCCGCCGGCGCAGACGTACACTATAGCCTCGGCAAAGCTTATGAAGGCATCGGGCGATTCGACCTTGCGATGAGGTCGTATGCCGAGGCCTTGAAATATATTCCCGATCACACAGACGCCCAAATTGCTATCCAGCAGTTGCAGCTGAAACAACTCGAGCAAACAACAACCGGGACTACCAAGAAGTAAATGTAAGGGATGAAAGGCTAGGAGGCGTTACGTTGGTTAGAACACGGACATTAATGGTGCTGGTCGCGATTCTTATACTTACACTGGCAGCCCTCGTATATTTCTATATGTTCATCCTCAATGACCCCAACACGAAAGTGAAAAACGAGGGCATGACTCACCTATATAGCATATATGGCTGGGGCCAGCGACCCGATCAGTTGCTACGCCGGCCACATGGTGTTGCGACCGACGGAAAAGGTAATATATTCGTTACAATGCCATCGAGGGGCAAGGTCGTCGTCTTCGACAACGATGGCAACTACCTGTATTCGTTCGGCAGCAAAGGTATGGAGGAAGGTTCGTTGCGCGGACCGCTCGGTATCGCCGTCGACCCGGCAAGAAACAGGGTCTACGTCGCCGACAGGGCTCGGTTCAAGCTGGTAATATTCACTACGCAGGGCAAGTTCATAAGCGAAACATCGCTCCTCTCCCCTGTTCAGCCGACCATCGCTAAAGACCGTGTCTACCTCACGACATTCGGCCCGATTGCGATTTACAGCCTGGATGGAAGATTGCTGGATACCTGGGGTAGCAGAAGCCGACAGATGGGCGGTTTCGACTACGCGCACGGCATCTGCGTTGACAGCCGCGGCAACGTTTATGTCTCCGATACCAATAACACAAGGCTCGTTGCGCTAAACAAGAAAGGCGATGTCCTGTGGGTGCAAGGCAGGCCGCCTAAGGGCGTGCTCGACCCCAAGAAAGGACTGAACCTGCCGGCCGGCATGACGATGGATGATAAAGAGCGCCTCTATATAGTGGACGCCTTCGATTTCGCCGTCAAAGTATACAACACTAAGGGTAAAGAGGTCTTCACGTTCGGCGGCCAGTCGGGCAACCTCGAAGGCCAGTTCAATATGCCCGACGGAATCACATACCTCGGCGACCGTAAATTCGCGATCGCCGATAAGTTCAACGACCGAGTGCAAGTAGTCAGACTGACGTTGCCCGGCGAGGGCGGCCCGTTCGAGAACTTCCCATGGTGGATGCTCCTTCTCATACCGCTTCTGATGCTCCTTCTCGGGCGTAAGAAGTTTATCGCCAATGAGGACTTCATGGAGCTTGTCGTAAACGACCAGAAGTTAAGGCTTCTTACACAGGTCGCCAAGCGCGTTCAGGTGAGCCAAGAGGTCTACGACCGCTTTGCGGAGCACGTAGAAGAGGAACTCAAGTTCACGGATGTTGCGTCTGTCCGTAAATTCAAGCCGGAAGAGATGCAAAAACTTATGGAAGAGCACAACGTAGAAGAAAAGACCGCCTCTTTCTTGGCCTTGGCTAAGAAGAGCTTCCCGGAAAGAATCGCGCTTAGTAGGCTGACTCTCGCTTTTGAGGACGCCAAAGTTCGCGAAGTTATCACCGGTAACGGCAAGAAACCGCCGAAAATGCTAACCTTCGAGGAGTTTATCGAGAAATACAACATCCCCGAAGAGGAAGAAGCGGTAGCCGCTCAACCGGGCTAGAACCTCACAACGAGAGTTTTTAAAGGCAGGTCTTAGACCTGCCTTTTTTATTTCCGCTCGTATTGTAGACGACAAAGCTACGTGAATATTTTTACTGGAAACGCTTGACAGCTTACTTATTATTCGCTATTCTAAGCTTGTGAACGTTAGGACAATCTCACTCCATATCATCGCTGTGAGAGGCAAGAGCCGTAAGAACGGTAGCTGCTTGAAAGCATAAGATTGCAAGTAACTGACTACAGGCAAGATAAGCGAGCAGTACTCATCGCAGTCGCCATCGAAATTAAGTCGAGACAAACATTCTTGTTTTAGCACATACCCTACCTGTAGAAGTAATAGCGCAGCAGCAACGAGGTTGCGCCCGCCGGCAAGCCTTTCAGCAGCTTGAACCTTAAGAACACAAAATCGCGACAACCGGGTACGAAAAGACTTGTTTCTCGGGCTAAAGCCGGAGAAAAAATTTTCGCATTACCCATACCCCCGGGGGGTTCAAAACATGCGCACCTGGAAAACCGACTTGAATGTCGGTATGCGCTATGGTTTTCACACCCGAGAGCAACGACGCGAACTGCTCGATGCCGGTAGAGCATCGATGCTATCTGTAAGGGCTCTATGAAATTAGAAAGTCGGTTCCAACATAAATATAGTTGATTCATGCGAAACGAGTTTCGCGGCGCAAGCCGACGAAGCACTGTTTAGCTCTTTGCTTTTTAAGGCTTATTGAAAGGAGGTGAAAATTTTTATGAAGATAAGAACGAAAATGCTCAACACAACCAAAAAGGAGGTGACACAGATGAAAAAAGGTTTAATTATTTTGATGGCCGTCTCGATGCTCTTCGCAATGGGAAGCATGGCACTTGCCGCTAATGATATCACGCCTAACTCTTACGACCTTACCGGCGCGGTAAACGGAAACCCTGCAAAGGATTACCAATATTACGAGCAAGGTGAGGCAACAAGTTCCGGTACGTACGCAGGCTCGACGCCAGCGGGTGTTTATCAAAACAGCACCCATGTTTATGGAACTTGGAACAGCCCGTATACGCTGGGCGTCGATGGCTACAATTACAATGACGCACAGGACTACACGGACGACGGCGCGCAGGTAGCCAATGGCAAAACCTCGGTGATTCAGTTCCCGGTCTATGGTGCTAACATGGAGATAGTCGACTTTGGAACTATGAATATGCCGCAAACGGTATTTACCTCAGGTCCACACGGCGGCTACCTCACATCAACCCACAGGTGCCGTGAGTGCCACGCAGTCCACCGCGCGGCTGGTAAGTTCAAGTTGTTGCGTTCGGATACGAGGTTTGAGGCGTGCGATTGGTGCCACGGCACCGGCGCAGGCTCCGGCTTTAACATCCAGATGGACAACGACGACAACTATACCACTGAGTATAATGTCGGTCACACGATGGGCTTCGGTGTCAGCACCGGAAAGTGGAAAGCACCGGATGATCCCTACCCCGCATTTACGCCTAACTACTGGCAGGGAGGTTTCTCCTGCTTTGACTGCCACAGCCCACACGCCAACCCGGCAAGACTTCTGGGTTATGACGCAGCCGGTATCGCCATTCCGTCAATAGTCAATACAGCGACCGGTGAAGTCTACAACATCGGAAACCCGGGTCACGACCTCTACACATCTGGCGGCAAAGGCTATGCGCCGGGCGGCTCATTCGTGCCGGCGCTCGGCTTTAACCTACCGGCGTCAAAATCAAAGCCATACTACCTCGCAGGTAGCTGGCTCTTGATCAAGAACCCGGATCGCGAGATGGCGACGTCGACAACCGCGGTTGTCACAAACCCGATTCAGAGCTGGGTACCGAACATTGATATGGGTCAATGGGGTACCGCTGGCTTAGTCAACGGCGGTAGCTACGTGAACGACCCGGATATCACCATCACCGCTGGCCAAGAGATTAGCGATGCTGTGACGACGAAGCTCTATGAGTTCGACGCCTCAACCAGCTATCCGGTCAACAAAGTTCCAATCGACTGGAATAACCCGATTGGTAGCGCAAGCCTCTGGGATGAGGACTACAGGGCTCTCGCAGCGGATATGCCGGCTGGGAACGACGATGTCGGTTACACGACTCGTAACCCGTTCTGCCGCTCACTCATCCTCGATGAGTTCTGCACCGACTGCCACGATGGTAACGCCGGGTTCCATACCGAAAAAGCCCCGCTCTTCAGCGAGGACCGCGCACTGAGAAGTAGCGCAGTTACCTCTGGTGGAGATGGCAACACGCTCAACGACAGGGCTAACTACGACCTGGCTTACGGC
>MELI01000024.1:39811-41276 GCA_001767575.1 Candidatus Aquicultor primus
ACATTGGAACCGGTGGCGTTCTCGCTAGCGACGCGATCGTAGCTGAGAACTACAACCTAGCGGCGGGTGGTATGTGGAGAAGCGATATCACGCACCTCTTCGCGTACACGTTCGCACAAATGGGAGACCCAAGGTTCGCGGGCTACCCAGGCGACAACACCGCGCCGTATGCAGCATTTACTGCTTACAAGATGTTTGAGACAAGCGACGGTCAGAGCAATGAGATCTCGCAAGGCCTTACTACTGGCGCAGAGCACAAGACCGGTCAGCTTAAGCAGTCGCGTACTGTTGAGTGGACCGATTGGCGCACAGACCCGACCATCAGCAGTGCAGACTGCTCTGATGACGGCGTCAGCTGGCCACACCGCACACTCGGCTGGAAGATGCTCAAAGACGACCTCTTTGGTATCGACCTCGCAGGTAACGTAACGGATGTCGGTGAAACAAGGGATGTCGGTGGTATGGTCTACACCGCACATGATCTCGACAGCGTTTGTTTGGATTGCCACAATCCGACAGTTTGGAACGCTTCGAGCAGCAGCGACCACACAGATGATCCAAGCACTGCTGCTGACGACATGGACGACGACGTCTTGCTGAGAGGCTTGCCGTAAGAATCGTCTAATTACATACAACGTATGACTTGCAATGCTAGCAAAGACTACCTGCAAACTAGCTGCAAAACAAAAGAGGCCCGTCTTGAGACGGGCCTCTTCTATTTCGTCTTCTGTTAGTCTCCCTAAACGCCAATCAGGGGTCAGGTCTTTACTTTTAAGTTTGCCAACAAACCATTCTAACCGAGCAATCTCTATCTCTAGCTATCCGGTTATAGAGACCTTAATAGCTCTTGAAGATCCTTGTCCGATTTTGCGCCGGCGCTAATTTTACCGACAATCTGACTTACTCGAGTGTAGCTCATTTTAAATTGTCTTGCGATTGTCTTAAGATCATATCCACCCAGCTGTCGGCACAGATAGATGACTATATCTCTGGCCGCTCTATTGGCACGGGGCCTGTATAAGTCCGCCGGATCTATTCCGTAAAAGATTTTCAAAAAAAGAATATAGTCTTCTTGCTCGCGATAAATTTCTTTTCGCTCGTTACCGCGAGCTGTTACGTGGTAACGAGCGCCTGGAAATTCCAAGCGTAGGGGTCGGGCCATAATAGTTAATGATAGTAGATACTAAGCCAATCGTAAAGACTGGCTTGATTTCTTCTGGCGTAGCGCTCGGCGAGGTCCGGTCTTACGTTGCGTTAAGCTAAAAAGTAAAGACCTGACCCCTTTTTGCGTTTGCGAGAGCGCGCTCTACCTGAACGCCTTTCTTTCGTCTTTGCCGAAAAATTCTATTTGGTTGCGCGGGGTCCTAAACTCCAGGAGCGGCCGGTCGTCGGTGTTGATGGGAATAGATGTCGCTTTAACGGTCTCGGCAATCTGCGCGGGGTCCCCGAAGATCGCAAACTCGAA
>MELI01000024.1:41373-43732 GCA_001767575.1 Candidatus Aquicultor primus
GCCTCGTTCTCGCCTATGTTCGAACCCCAGGCATATGTTTGAGGAAAGACCATTTGGAAGGTCTTGAGCATCATCAGGGTGTCTTCGTCTTTGAGCATATACCTCGGTATCCACTGGCAGTAAGCCCCGCCGTCATTGAGGTGCTTCTCGACGAGTTCGTAGAACTCCTTAGTGAAAAGATGTGAGACGTGTGTCGATAGCGGGTAGCTCGGCTCCGAAGTTATCACATCATACTTTTTTCCGGTGGTATACAGAAAGTTGCGCGCATCGTTCGTATATATGGTTGCGCGCGCATCGGACTCGATAGCATCACCCACAAAAAGCTTCGAGGCCTGCAAGACCGACTTGTTTATCTCCACGGTATCGACGCTCTCCATGGGAGTTCCAAGGGCGGCGAGCGATGTAAACCCGGTGCCCAGCCCTATTACCAGCATAGACTTGGGGTTCTCGGCGCTGGCGATGGGCAAAAGCGCCAGCAGCGATGTCGTCTGCTTGTCAAACGCACCATTCGCCCCTTCTATCTTCCCGGAGTTCTGGAGAAAGCGGTTGCCGTTTGGTTCTTCGAGCACGGCGATGCGCCCGTGGACGTCGTCCGCAAAGAACAGCGGTTGCAAGCTGTCCCTGAAAGTCCGGTACTCGTCGTATGATTCAAAATCACCGATACGGTAGAAATTATGGGCGTACGTCGCCTGCTGGGTAAAAAGCCCGAAGAGAACGGCGAGAACCAGCACCATCGCCCCCATCGAAAACCACCGCTTGCCCTCGGTCGACCTCGAAGTGACGATCATAAGCGACGCCACGCTGAGGTTTAGTCCGGCGGCCACAAAGGTCGTCGCTTTTACCCCGATGAGCGGGATGAGCAGAAATCCCGCGCCGAGCGAGCCGAATATCGAACCGATGGTGTTGACCGAATACGCGTCGCCGACATCGTTCCCAAGCTCCTCGAGCGAGACCGTATTGATCTTTGCGACGACCGGAAAGGTCGCGCCCATGAAGGTCGTCGGAATTAGCATAATAATGTATGAAAGCAACAACTGTATTATGAAGAATAGGAAAAAGCTGGGGCGAAGGGTATCGTAGACGAAGAAATATAGCGTCGGCAGCGCCTGAACGAGCGGTATCGTAAGCAGGCCGAAGATTGCGATGCCGAGTTCGAGAAAACCGAACATGGCAAAGAGATTCTTGCTTCTATCCGCCCACCTGCCACCCACTATAGCCCCGAGCGACAACCCGGACATAAACGCGGCGAGCATCATCGATACCGCGTAGACCGTCGAGCCGAAGATAAGCGACAGCTCCCGCGACCATAAAACTTCATAGATGAGAGCGGCCATCCCGGAAAACGCAAAGGCGACCAGGGCTATCTTTCGCTTTGCGACCAGGTTTCCACCGCCCATCCCTGTGGGACTGTCAACCCTCTCGCCTTTTCGCACATTGGCCTTCGCTTTGCTGGCCACCAAAACAACACCTCCAAGCTTACCGGGTTCGCAAGCCCTTATTGGCAAACAAGCCCTCCTAAAAGGGCACTGGAACCCCCAAATAATTATACCAGGCGGCAATGACATCAACAATAAAAGGGACTGGTTAAACTGGCCCATCCATACTACGGAGTATTATTTCGATTTTTCTTGAATTTCTTTGCGCGAGACTCAATCTCATATGCTTTTACGCGAAAGACAGGTTCGCGCCGCCCCGGCGCACCACTGCTGTATGCGGCCGTTGAGATATCGTATCGAAGACTGTCTGGACTACGAGCCGCATATAATCGCTGGTCAGCAGGGCGTTTTTTAGTGATTTATCGCGCAAAGATTGCTTGACTATTATTCACGCTCCCCATATAATTACTGACGATTGCTTATAGTTTAAGCAGTTACCGCCCAAAGCCAACTCAATAATGCTTCCTCTAGTATGTGGCCTTGTGTTTGTCGGGCCGGCGTCATAATATGGCGCTGGGCTTGAGCAGGCACAAGGAAGAACGCTTGCGGTCAAGCCGCATGTCTTCCTTGGTTTAACATGTAAGCGGCTGGCAATTATGTGAAGCCTTTTACAAGAATTGTAGTTTTCGTCACGGCAAGGATTGAGCTAATCGCATAATCGGTTAGTCGCTTTATTATTTCCAGGAGATATATGGCCGACAACCTGTATCGAAGACCAAGGCTTGACCATAGCTTGTTCAATTTTGAGAACGAGACCTTTTCTCGCCATTCCTCTACGCCCTTTTTCGGGCATTCTTATAGAATTCTACTAGGAAAGGAGGTGATAGAGATGAGGAAAAGATTTGTAGTTCTTATGACTACTGGTCTCGTCCTTACAGCGAGCAGCGCAGCTTTTGCGGCGGCAGGAGACCCGACGACCGCGA
>MELI01000024.1:43768-44864 GCA_001767575.1 Candidatus Aquicultor primus
ACTTCCGGTGCCTATGAAGGCTCGACGCCGACTGGGCTTTATGCCTCAAGTTCGCACCGTTACGGTACTTGGAACAGCCCGTTCACAGCGGGTGTCGATGGTTACAACTACAACGATGCCCAAGACTATGTGGCCGGTGGGGCACAGTTTGACCAAGCGACGGGTGCTGCGGTCGATGGCTCGACAGACCCGAGTAACATCGTGTTTGCCTCGGGCCCGCACGGCGGTTACCTCACGTCCACCCATAGGTGCCGTGAGTGCCACGCAGTCCACCGCGCAGCCGGTAAGTTCAAATTGCTCCGTTCAGACACCAGGTTTGAGGCGTGCGATTGGTGCCACGGCACCGGCGCAGGTTCTGGATACAACATCCAGATGGACAACGATGACAGCTTTACGCAAGAGTTCAATGTCGGCCACACCATGGGCTTCGGTATGAGTACCGGCAAATGGAGGGCGCCGGACGACACCTACCCGGCCTACACGCCTAACTACTGGCAGGGTGGTTTTTCTTGCTTCGACTGCCACAGCCCGCACGCTAACCCGGCGAGGATGCTCGGCTTCAACGATGCCGGAGATGCGGTCGGCATACGCGCTGTTGTAGACAGCGCGGTGACGCCACAGGCCGATCAAGTACTAAACGGCAAGGTTTACGGTATCGTAAACTCCGGCGGTGACGACTGGAACAACATACTATTAAAAGCCAACAACCCGCAGCGCACCAACAAGCCGTTCTGGCTTTCAGGCAGCTGGCTTCTGATCAAGAACCCGGACCGCGAGATAGCCTCGACGACAACCGCGGCTGTTTCAAGCGGCGTATTGACGCTCGGCGGCACAGCGATGGCAAATATTGTCTTCGACACACTCGGCTTGCCGGTCTTGGGTGCGGAGAGTGTTACGACGATTACCGCTGGTCAAGAGATTCCTGATTATATCACGGCAAATCTCTTTGAGTTCGACAGCACGACGTCGTATCCGGTCAACAAAATCCCAATCGACTGGGACTCTCCGATGGGTAACGCCAGAACTCTGTGGAAGGTGTCCGACACTCTCGGCGTAACGACAAACTACCTCCTGAGCAACGGCAAGCCCGCGGGCT